>JBKJZM010000037.1:0-12088 GCA_046715295.1 Gemmatimonadales bacterium
CGTCCGGGATATAGAATCCCTTAACCGGGTCTTCGCGGAGGCATTTACCGACCGGTACAGCAGCGATGGGCTGGTGGGGGTCCGGGTACCCCAGTTGAACAGCCTGGTTTGGCGCTATGCCCTGGAAGATTCGGGGGACGGCTCGATGGTCTGGCGCGACGCCGAGGGTCAGATGGTGGGGTTCAATATGGTTCACCGGTCCGGGACCGAGGGGTGGATGGGTCCCCTCGCCGTACGCCCCGATCGGCAGGGCGAAGGTCTCGGGTCTACCATGGTGCGAACCGGGATCGATTGGCTCCGGGCCCAGGGGGCCACCACAATCGGGCTTGAAACCATGCCCCGAACCGTAGATAACATCGGGTTCTACAGCAGGATAGGCCTCGTGCCCGGCCGCTTGACGGTTACGCTCGTGAAGGACCAGGCGCGGCGCTCGACCGGCTCTCCCGAGCTCTTGTCCGGCGCTGGGCCGGCCTGGATTGACCGGCTGGAGGAGTGCCGCCGCCTGACAGACCGTCTAATCCCCGGGCTCGACTTTACCCGGGAGCTGGCCCTCACTCGCGATCTCGGCATAGGTGACACTACCCTGACGCGGGAAGGGCCTACCCTGACCGGGTTTGCGCTGTGGCACTCGACCCCCCTGGCGGCCGGCCGTCCCAAGGAGGAGCTGCGCGTCCTAAAGCTCGTCACCGCTACGCCCGACACTTTCGAACGCCTGATCCAGTCTGTGCAGTACTCCGCGACGGCCGAACGAGTCAGTCGAGTGGCAATCCGCTGCCAGACAGAATTCAGCACCGCGTACCTGAAGCTCATTGAGCTAGGGTACCGGGTGCACTGGACCGACTTGCGGATGCTGCTCCAGGGCTATCCGCAACGATCCCCCGAATCGGGCATTGTTATGTCGAATTGGGAGATATGAGGCCGAGGAGAGCTGGCCGAATCGGTCCCGGGGTTGACTTTTGTGGCGTGCGTCACGATTATGTGGCCCGCGAGGCTTTACCGACAACGAGATGGCGCTAATCGGCGACCATTCCTCGCTCTGCTTCACTCTCAGTACGCTCAGCAACCACACTCGTTCATATCAGGGGTTAACCCCGCCTACCCGCCTTTCGCGGTTTGGCGCCTTAACCCCACCTGCGCGTCAGGACTACTGACGATGAGCCACCGTGGCGGCCGTGCCGCGCGCTGGCCCGTCGACAACGCAGGCACCGTCAACTAAGTGCTCAAGGGGACCACCAGAATGACGCACACGCTAACCCACGCCGGTCGATGGGCCCGACTGCGAGCCCCGCTGCTCGCTCTCGCTGTTCTCGCCAGTGCATGCGACAGCGCCGACAACCTCGCCAATAACGATCCTACTGTCCTGATGGATGGCAGCGCAGCAGACTCGGTTGCCTCGGCTGATTCGCTCGCCTCCACCAACTCAACCGGTACCGAGTCCCTCGTTCTTACCGCGGGATTGACAGCGAGCGAGCTGGCGGCCGAATTCAGCCTTGCGAGGTCCAGGGGCGTTCCGTTCGGACCCTACGGTCTGTGGGACGGGCCCGCCAGGCTAAAGACGAAGAAGGTCCCATTCACGGCCAGCCTCAACTACACGGACGCAAGGAGCATCATCAAACAGCTTTCCTTCGCCCGCGCTCACAATCAAAGGCTGATCCTCGCAATGACCGGTGGTGGGCACGAGCCGTTCAAGACGCGCGGTAAGTTCGACATGGGCAAGTGGACGCGCCGGATGGATACTTATAACAAGAGGGAAATCAAGGCCGCAGTGGCCCAGGGCGTTCGCGACGGCGTCATCATCATGAACAACATTATGGATGAGCCGAACGTGAAGAGCTGGGGCGGTGTCATGACCAAGGCGCGGCTCGATGGCATGGCCAAGTATGTCAAACGGATCTTCCCGACACTACCCGTGGGAGTGGCTGTGACCCACACCTGGCGCCCACAGGAACGCTTTCGCGTCGTGGACGCCATAATTACCCAGTACAGCTGGTACATGGGGAACATCAACTCCTACCGTACTCAGGCTTTAGCCGAGGGACGGCGGCAGGGCGTTGCCGTTGCGTTCAGTGTGAACCTGCTCAATGGTGGACCGCAGAATTGGAAGACGAAGGTCTGTCCGTCCAGAACGACCGGGGGGCGTGGTACACGGATTCCCGCTTGCCGCATGACGGCCAGTCAGGTGCGGGAATGGGGTCGGACGCTGGGCCAAGCTGGGTGTGCCATGGTGATGTGGCGGCATGATGACGCCTTCATGGCGAAAACCGCTAACGTCCAGGCCATGAGGGACGTAGCCTCTACCCTCGCCAATAGCTCGGGACGCAGCTGCCGGCGCAGCTGACACTCGGGCAGTAGCGTCGTAGGCTGGCAATAAGACCTGGACCGTCCTGCGGTCCAGGTCTTTGCTTTACCCTATCGCTGCGGCGCCCCCGACGTAAATTTGTATTGCGATGTATTGACGCTGACGTGATGCTGGAGGGTTAGATGCGCCCGGCCATTAGACTCCCTCCACTCCTGATTGTGGTCTCAATTGGCTCCCTCCTTACATCCTGTCACGACACAGGGCAGTCGCCCCCGGCCATCGCGGAGGGGCCCCGAGCCGGGGCGGCCCAGGGCAGCATGTTGGCTCGCCCCCTCGACCTGGTCTACGTCTGTGGCAACAAATTTCTGGTGACGAATGCAACTCCCCTGCAGGTGCAAGTGACCTATCGAGTCGTCGGGTCGCAGGAAAGTGGGACCCTCACGCTGCGGGAAGGGCCTGGCCAGGATCCAGGCCACAGCGAGACTGAGCTGGAAACCAGGAAGCCAGGAGTGGTCGAGGTATATCAGGACGACCAGCTCATCGTCCGGCGTCGAAACGAAGCGTCCCCCTGCGGCGCCGCTGCCTTCTCCGGGCCGGCGGCTGCAGTGAGTAGCGTGGAGGCCGGCGAGTGGAGTGCTCCCTTTCCCTGGACCGGCGTAGCGATCCATGTGAGCTTACTGCCGAACGGGAGGGTCCTTGCGTGGGGTCGTTCGAGCCCGGGGGAGGTCTGGAATCCGGCGACGGGAACGTTTACCGGGCTCGCGCTGCCGTCCCAGCTTTTCTGCTCGGGTCATTCGTTTTTGTCTGATGGCCGGCTGCTGATATCCGGGGGTCACATCTCAGACGACCATGGCTTGCCTGACAACACCTTGTTTACGGCGGGCTCTCTGAGCTGGGCGCGATCCACTCCGATGCGCCGCGGCCGCTGGTACCCAACCAACACCACCATGGGTAACGGTGATGTGGTGATCACCGCTGGTCGCGACCAGGCTGGCGTGGCCGTTGCCGAACCCGAGGTCTGGTCGTCTGGCGCCGTTCGGGTGCTGAGCACGGCTTCCCGCGTCCTTCCCTATTATCCGCGCGCCTTTCTGGCACCCAACGGGAACCTCTTCTATGCGGGTGAGGAGCGCGCGACGCGCTATTTAAATCCAGCTGGTACGGGCTCCTGGACATCGGTCGGCAACCGGCTTTATGGCTACCGGGACTACGGATCCGCTGTCATGTACGATCAGGGAAAGATCCTCTACGCCGGCGGCGGTCGCACGACGAACACAGCCGAGATCATCGACCTGACTTCACCGGCACCGTCGTGGCAATGGACCGGGTCGATGGCGTATCCGCGGCGCCATCTCAACGCCACGGTGCTGCCTACCGGAGAAGTGCTGGTGACTGGAGGCAGCAGTGGTACGGCCTTCAATGATGTCGCCAAGGCTGTCCACGCAGCAGAAATCTGGAGTCCGGTATCCGGCACCTGGAGAACGCTCGCCAGCAACACCGTGAGTCGAGTCTATCACTCAACGTCGCTCCTGCTGCCGGATGGAAGGATTTTGCACGCAGGTAGCGGTGAAGGGGCCGGCGCGCCCAATCAGAATAACGCGGAACTGTTCTCGCCCCCGTACCTCTTCAAGGGCGCGCGGCCGACGATCACCGACGCGCCGTCCTCCGTCGCCTACAGCTCGTCCTTTAGCGTGACCACGCCCGAGGCAGCCGCCATCACCAAGGTGAGTTTGATCCGGCTGGGCTCGGTCACCCACGCCTTCGACATGAACCAGCGCTTTCAGTGGTTGTCGTTCGTGAGGCAGGACCAGAGGCTGACTATCTCGGCCCCGACGAGCCGGAACCGGACGCCGCCGGGTCATTACATGCTCTTTGTCCTCAATGGGAATGGTGTTCCCTCTGCAGCGAAAATCATCAACCTGGGCTCCGTCTCGGATCCTAACCCGGTCAACGCGCCTCCGACGGCAAACTTCACATTCAGCTGTATCGACCTGGCCTGCACCTTTACCGACGGCAGTAGTGATCGCGACGGCACCGTGGCGAAATGGAGCTGGGGCTTTGGGGACGGGGGAACCTCGACCAGTCGAAATCCCAGCCGGACTTATGCCGGCCCGGGCACCTACACCGTGACGCTGTTGGTCACCGACAATCTGGGCGCGTCGAGCAGTCGCGCCTCGACGGTAACGGTTCCGGTCTCTCCAACACGCATTGCGTTGACAGCCACCGGCCGCACCGAAGGCACGGCCCAATACATGAGTCTCAAGTGGAGCGGGGCATCCGGGACCATGGTCGACATCTATCGGAATGCAGCGCTTCTCCGCACTACCGCTAACGATGGGAGCGACACGAACGGGCGCACCTTCCAGGGTGCAGCCACCTACGTGTTCAGGGTGTGTCAGGCGGGAACGACGATCTGCTCGAACGAGGCCACTGTCGTCTTCAATTAATGGACAGGACGCTTTCATAAACTGCAAGCGTCTTCGCTACGGAGTGGGCCAGCGTGAACTGCTGCTCATAATGCGCCCGACCAGCGGCTCCGAGTCTGCGGCGCAGGTCCGGATTGGTCAGCAGCAGGCCGATCCGCTCCCGGAGTTGTGCTACCCCACCTCGGCGTACGACATAGCCAGTCTCCCCCTCGCGCACCGACTCATTCACACCGCCCACTGAAGAAGCCACCACTGGCAGGCCGGCCCGCATCGCCTCAAGAATGCTGAGTGGAAACCCTTCCCAGTTAGTCACCAGCAGGTTGACCTGTGATTCCGCCAGGATCTGGCCCACGTCCATCCGCCGCCCCAGAAACCGCACGCGACCCCCGATCCCCAGCGCGATCGCCAATGACTCCATCTCACCCATGAGCGGGCCGCTGCCGACCAAGTCGAGCTCCCACGGGAGCTGCTGGAGCCCGGCGAGCGCCTGCAACAGGGTTGTATGGTCCTTCTGCGCCTCGAATCGGGCCACCATGACAAGACGCGGGGGTGACCGACCGGGATCGGCCCGCAATGCGGCCGGGACGTCCGGGATACCGTTGTGCACCGCCACCAGGCGATCCGCGGCAGCAATGCCCGCCTCGAGGGCAAGTTGGCGGTCGAACTCCGACACCGTGATGATCCGGCTGGAAAGAGGGCCCGCCAAGCGCTCGATCTGCCGGTACACTGCCGCTTGAGCCGACGGGATGCCGGGGGTAAACGCCCAGCCATGAGCGGTGAACAGCGCTGGGATTCCCAGTGATCGTCCAGCCAGGCGGCCGATAATGCCAGCCTTGGAGGAGTGCGTGGTAAGGAGGTCGGGGCGGATGGCTTTTAGGACAGAACGAAGCTCCTGCAGGGCGAGCAGGTCCCGCAGCGGCCTGATCGGTGCAGTAAGGTGTCGCAGGCTGACGGTCGGAACCCCCTGAGCCTTCAGCGTGTCGATGAAGGCACCGGTTCCGCCCGTGATCACCGTCGGAAAGTGGCCCTGGGCCTGAACGGCCACGGCAAGGTCTCCCACGTGGATCTGGGCGCCGCCGAGCGGCTCCGCTCGGGTCACCAGGTACGCGATCCTCACGCCGCGCGCCTGCGGAGCTCTAATCGCCGGTCGGTCTGGCCGGTCCCGTCCGCTTCAGCCACGGGGTTCGAGCTGGCCCCTAACCGCCGCAAGCAGGTCGTCGTTCCGGAAAGGCTTCGCCAGGAATGTCAGCTGGGGGGAGACCAGGCGCATGTCCATCAGCTGCGCGGTGAATCCCGACATGAACACGATCGGCAGGCTCGGCTGTTGGCGGGCTAGGGCCGCCGCCAGTTGGCGTCCGTCCATGATCGGCATTCGCAAATCCGTCAATACCAGCGCTACCTGGCGGCCGGGTGCTTCGGAGAGGACCTGAAGCGCTCGGGCACCATTCTGGGCTTCAATAACGCGATAGCCCTCATTCTGGAGCAGCCGGCTGATCGCGCCGCGCAGACCGTCCTCGTCCTCAACGATGAGCACAGTGGGACCCGGCAACTGCCGGGGCGGCGTGTGGCCGCTGCCATTCTGGGATGTACTCATAGGGGGCTGTCTTGGGCTCGATCTGTCGTAGGTGGATTGGAATGTTAGCGCGCCCTGAACCGACGTCCAGATGGGGGCCAAGAGCCGCCCGGTAGCGGGACATTACTGGGTGCATCCATTGGCAGCTTACTGTATAAAATATTGCCATCATTTCGTTACAATAGATCTTTCCACATATTATTAAATCACTTACCAACTGGGAGTTAGCATCATTATTCTTCTCGATTAAAAGGGCTGGTGTTCGATAATTTCCAATTGAGCTAGGCCTTGCTCGATCGTATAGTGCGTTCAGCCCAAGGGTGGTGCGGGAACGAGGGGAACGGTTGGGACTTCATGCTAGGAGAGCGATTGAAAGGCTGATCCAATGACGTACACCTTCAAGCTTGCGCGGAGACTGGCAGTCTCACGACACTTCGGTATGCTGCCGGCCTTGCTTCTGTTCGCGGCGTGTATTGAGGACGCCACCTCCCCCGGAGGCTCTCCACCGGATCCCATGTCCGCCGTGGCTGTGCGCATCAATCCAAGAAGGGTCACGCTCGCCACCGACCAACCAATACGTTTCCACGCTCGGGGCCTCACCAACGATGGTGACAGCGTCGGTACCGCGGTCGCATGGAGAACCACGGGGGGCACCATTCTGCCCGACGGTCGGTTCTCGGCCGGCGCCACCGGCACCTTCAAGGTCACCGGCATTCATTTCGGTAGTGGCGACCCCCAGATCGACACCGCGGTCGTAGTCGTAGTCCGCCGGCAGCCCCAGCTGGCTACAGTTGAAGTCCGCCCCGGCAGCGCCAACCTGACTCCCGGTGTCAGTCAGACCTTTGTCGCGATCGGGCGGACCGTCCTGGATCGCAGAGTCCCTATCGGCGTGCTCTGGACCGCCACCGGCGGCACCATCGACGCGGGCGGGACCTACGTGGCCGGCGATACCGCAGGAACCTATCGAGTCATCGCGGTCAATATGGGTGGCACCGTCGCCGACACCGCCGCGGTGATCATCGGCTTGCCCCCTGCGTCGACGCTTCCACCCCCGCCCCCTCCCCCGGCCCCACCGGTCCTGGCAGCCGTGACGCTCGTACCGGCCAGCGTGACTCTTGCCCCCTCGACCACCCGGCAATTCAAGGCCTATGGGCGGACGACCGATGGCGACAGCGTCGCCGTGGGCGTGGTCTTCGAGGCGAACGGCGGCACCGTGACTCAAGACGGACTCTACACTGCCGGCTCGAGCGCCGGGACCTTCCGCGTCATAGCCGGCGACGGCGTGTTGGCGGACACCGCCAGCGTAACGGTGACTCGGCCCCTGGGAAGTGGTCCCGCGACGGGCATCCCGTTCGGCACCTTCAACCTGTTCACCTCTGCGACTACCACGGAACCCGGTCCATTCAATCTCAGCCACACCTGGGATGAACCCACTGCCATCGCCTCGAGGATTACGGCGGCTGGAAATCTGGGCGTGAAGCTGATGCTGGTAATGACCGGTGGACACAGCGGCTACCTGAAACCGGGCGGTACGACTTCGGCTGGTACCCAGTTCGACCTGGTCAAGTGGAAAGCCCGGATGGACCTCTTCAACACGCCCGCCATCAAAGCGGCAATTGCCGCCGGGGTGCAGAACGGTACCATTATTGGTGCCTCGGTAATGGATGAGCCCAACCACCGCGACTGGGGTAACATGGTCACGAAGGCCACTCTCGATGAGATGGCCCGCTATGTGAAAGGATACTTTCCGACCCTTCCGGTTGGTGTCGTGATCGTGCACTGGTGGCGGCCGACCGAACGCTACCGCGACATCGACTTCATCGTCGATCAGTATGACTGGTGGCAGAGCCCGAATGGGCCCGGCGGCGGTCAATCCGGAAACATCACCGGCTGGCGCGACGCAGCGTTAGCCATGGCCGAAGCCAATGGGATATCGATCGCTTTTAGCATGAACATCGTGAATGGCGGCATTCAGGACCTCACCAGCCCGGACCGCATCGAAGCCTGGCGGTGTCCGGTTCCCGCTACCGGGGGGAGAGGCTTGCGAAGCCCTGCGTGTCGGATGAGCGCCACCCAGATACGGGATTGGGGCAAGACGTTGGGCGTGGCCGGCTGTGCCTTGCTCATGTGGCGTTATGATGGTGAATTCATGTTAAGGTTGGATAACCAGAGTGCGTTTAAGGACGTGGCGGACCGCTTGGCTACGGCCGCACCTAAGTCTTGTGGAAGGCCGTAACCAAGGACGGGCATAGTCGACAAGATTGAACGGCCGGAGGGGTATCCCTCCGGCCGTTCTTTTTTTCTCCGCTCCGTATCCCCAGGTTGTCGTAGTGTAGAGCCGACACCACAGCACTGAGGCGGCGAACTCCTACGGAGCGCCGCCGCTCAGCCTATTCCAGGTCACTGGTCACCTTCCGACCGTCTCCCGGGCCACCGGTGCGTACGGGAAGCTTTTCGAATACATTGCCTTACGCCACTCAGCCGAGTGTGGCAGTCCCGCGCGATCTGGGGGCATGTTTCCTGCGCCCGCCCTGCATCGCTCCGGTGGACTGCTTCCCTGTACCTTGGCCCACGGACGGTCGCACCGGTTCCCTTTATGATTCACCTTGAGGACTATGAGAACTTCGATTCTGCTGGCGCTGCTGGTGACGCTCGCTGGGCTTCCTGAGCCTCTTGTCGGACAAGCCACCGGGTCGGGCGTGTTATCGCCCGGCGACTCGGTACGCATCTCCGTGTGGCGTAGTCCTGAAATGAGCGGCGACTTCGTGGTCGGGGCGGATGGATCGATCACGCACCCCCTCTACCGCACGGTCAAGGTAGCAGGCCTGCCCATGACAACGGTTGAGGCCAACCTCGGACGCTTTCTAGCCGGGTTTCAGAATAGCCCCCAGTTCGTGGTCGAGCCGCTCATCCGGGTAGCGGTGTCGGGTGAGGTCCCCCGGCCCAGTGTTTTCGCCCTGCGTCCCCAGACCACCGTGGCCGAGGCGGTGGCCAGGGCGGGCGGGCTCAACCAGTTCGGCAAGACTCGGGCGCGGCTGGTTCGGATCGACGCAGGCGGTGCGCAGCGCGAGATCTTTTTCGACCTGAGAAGTCCGGGCGATCCGATCGGATCCGGGCCGGTTCACAGCGGCGATCTCATCGTCATCGATCGCAAGAAATCGATCTTTAGAGAGATTGTGCTGCCGGTGGTAGGACTGGTCGGCTCCGTGGCTTCGATAGTGCTCCTGATTCAACGCAATAACTAGGCGGACTGTGCCCATGCATGATTACCCACCCGACTCCCGCCTTCTTCCTGGCGCGAGAGCCCCGTACCCCGCGAGCGCCCAACCCCACCGGGATGATTCCGTCAGCCTGAGACAGGTAATCGGCGTCTTCCGCCGCCATTGGAGGCTGGTTCTGGCGCTCACCGTGGTGGGGGCCGGCCTGGGCGGATTTGTAGGTATGACGCAGCGCCCCAAATACGAAGCCACCGGTATCATGCGGCTGGCGCTGGAACGGCGCAACCTGACCGGAGAGCCAGACGCGGAGCTCGGCCGGAAGTCCGACCCCACCGTGACAGCGGTGGCGCTCGTACTCAGCCGCAGCGTGCTGGCCGCCGTAGTCGACTCGCTCGGGCTCCAGCTCCGCCCCGACCCTGACCTGCGGTTTCCCCGTCGGCTGCTGTCTAGCGTCAAGGTTGATCCGACGGCGTCGGGCGATTCGATCTACGTGAGGTTCACTCGGACTCGCGTCACCGCCAAGCTCGGCGAACAGCAAGCGTCGGCTCCCTACGGGCAGGTGCTGAACCTCGGCCGGGTCCAGTTCGCCATTACTTCACCGCCGGCAATGTCGAGCGCGACTTTCGTGACCGTGCCCCAGGAGAATGCGGTTGACGTCTTGCGGAAAACGGTGCGCGTGTGGTCGCGTAAGGACACCGATGTCATGGACATCGCGTACGCCTCCGAAGACCCCTGGTTCGCCCAGCAGGTGGTGAACACCACCATCCGGTCTTACCAGGCGCTCAACCTCAAGACCGCGGTGGCCAAGTCGGTTCGCCGACGCAAGTTCCTCGAAGCGCAGCTGGCCGAGTCCGATAGTCTGCTGATGCGGGCCCAGGCCGAGCTGGCCAACTTCCGCAGCCGGCAGACGCTGGCAAGCAGCCAAAGCGCCCTCGAGGCCACCCAGACCGCGCTCATCACACTCGATAGTCGTCGAAGCTTGCTCGAGGCAGACCGGAGCACCTTTCGTACGCTCCAGACCCAGCTAGGGTCGCAGCGGGAAGCCGCCCGGTCGGAAGCCCTGCGGGCGCTCGCAACCTCTCCCGCCCTGGGTGACAACCCGGCGGTGGCCGACCTGTACAAGCAGCTGTCCCTCAACCAGTACCGCCTCGACTCCATGACAACCGGCCCCTGGGCCGCATCCCCGAACAATCCCGATGTGGTCCAGCTCAAGACCTTGATCGCCTCGGCTCGAAGCCAGCTTACCAAGGCGGTGGGTAGTCACGTCGCATCGCTCAATGCGCAAATCGGCTCTCTCGGGGCCCTCCGGGGGCGGAGTGCCGCCTCGATCAACGTGCTTCCGGCCATGGCACAGGAGGAAGACCGCCTGAATCGGCGAGTCGAGACGCTGAGCCATATCGGCGACCAGACCAGGCAGGATTACCAGCGGGCGCGGATGGCCGAGGAAGTGGAAGCCGGAGACATCGAGATCGTCGACCTCGCGGCGCAGCCCTACGCGCCGGTCTGGCAAACCTCCACCCTGATGCTTGGTCTGGGGTTACTCCTGGGCTTCCTGTTGGGCGGTGGGTTGTCTTTCCTGCTCGAGCACCTCAACACCTCGATTCGTCGGCCCGAGGACGTGGAGGCACTGCTCCACTTGCCCGGGCTGGCAGTCATTCCCCGGCTAACCCCCGGACCCGTGGGCCCGCAGGCGCGCTTGGCCGGCCTCCTCGGGGGTGGGAAGTCCAAGAAGGCAGCCTTATCCGATCCGGGTGGACGGACCGCAGGTGCGCTGGGCACACCGGCGCAGCCGTTTTCCATCGGCATCGAGGCATTCCGAATGCTTCGTACCAGTCTGGTCTGGGCCGATGGGGGCGAGCAGCTCAAGACTCTCGTGGTGACCAGTGCGGCGCCCGGTGAAGGCAAGACGATGACGTCCGCCAACCTCGCGGTTACCTTCGCCCACGACGGCATGCAGGTGCTGCTGGTGGACTGCGATATCCGACGTCCCAAGCTGCACGGCGTCTTCAAGATGTCCCGGGCACCAGGCCTGCTCGATCTCCTGACGCCTTCTTATGGCGCGCCTCAGGAGGGGGTTCGTACTTCGGCCTTTGAGGATGATTCTCACCCCGGCGACCTGACGGATCCGTTGAATGCCGTGTTGAGGCCCACGCCCATCCGGGGGCTGACGCTGCTTACCTGCGGCACCCTGCCCACAAATCCCACCAATCTCCTGAGCGGAGTGCGCATGCGCGCGCTGCTGAAGGAGCTGGTCCAGCGGTTCGACATTGTCATTCTCGACACGCCTCCCGTGCTCGCGACGGCCGATGCGCGAATCCTGGGCGGTTTGAGCGATGGAGTTCTGCTTGTCGTTCGGGCAGGGCAGACGGAGCGCCTGGCCGCTCAACGCGCCCAAAACCAGCTGATACAGGCTGGTGCCAGGGTGCTTGGAGTGGTCCTGAACGATCCGGGAGGAGAGATCTCACGCGAGGGCGAGTACTACTATCCCTACGAGTACGCAGCTGAGGTGGAGTAAGCGCAAGGGCTTGGAGGGCAACAGAAAAGCGGGGGGGGGTGGCCGCCCCGGGGGGGGGTT
>JBKJZM010000038.1:0-5110 GCA_046715295.1 Gemmatimonadales bacterium
ACCGTGTGATCGCCGCCGAGCACGGTCAGCGCCTCGAACCCATGCGAAGCGGCCCGCGACGCATGCATCAGACAGTATTCGATGGAGTGCTTGGATGTCAGGAAGGGAACGATCCGGGAAGTATCGACATCGCCCGCCAGGTTGGCGGTCAGGTGGGCCAGGTTCTCCTCTTCCGATAGGCCGACGGCATTATCGGTGAGGAAAATGATTGTATCGTGACGGGTGAGGCGCTGGATCGAATGATACATGTCGATCCAGAGCTCCATGGTGTCGGCGGAGGAGAGTCCGGTGCGGGGTGGACGCAGCTCCACCGTCGCCAAGGGACGGTCTTCCCGTAACCGCGGGAGCACGGACCTGGCTGGAGCGGGGTTTGGATTGGACATGGTGGGAAGGAAGCTAACTAGAGTAGCTTACGAGATGCCCGACATCGCCAGCGCCGCCTCCGCTCTGACCGTGCTGTCCGAGGAAGAAGCCATGTTCCGCGACGCGGTCCGCGAGTTCGCCGGCACCGAGGTCCGCCCCTACGTCCATGAGATGGACGAGGCGGCGCAGTTCCGCCTGGACCTTATTCCCAAGTTTTTCGAGCTGGGGCTCATGGGAATCGAAGTGCCGGAGGAGTATGGTGGAAGCGGAGGAAGCATCTTCATGGCCGTCCTCGCCATCGAAGAGCTGGCCCGGGTAGACGCGTCGGCCGCCATTTACGTGGACGTTCACAATACGCTGGTGAACAACGCCATTCTCCGCTGGGCCAACGACGAGCAAAAGCGTCGCTACTTCCCCCGGCTCACCACCGGCCTGCTGGGCGCGTTTGCACTCTCGGAGCCGGGCAGCGGCAGCGATGCCTTTGCCCTGGCCACCCGAGCCGAGCGGAAGGGAAACAACTGGGCGCTCACCGGCCGGAAGTTCTGGATCACCAATGGAGCCGAGGCCGGACTTTTCATCATCTTCGCCAACGTGGACCCATCCAAGGGCTACAAAGGCATCACCGCCTTTCTGGTCGAGCGGGGCTACCCCGGGCTCTCCATTGGCAAGAAGGAGAACAAGCTCGGGATTCGCGCCTCGAGTACGACTGAGCTCATTCTGGAGGAGTGCGTCGTCCCGGACGAAAACGTGCTCGGTCCAGTCGGCCAGGGATACAAGATTTCGATCGAGACGCTCAACGAGGGCCGGATCGGGATCGGGGCGCAGATGATCGGGGTGGCGAGTGGCGCACTGGAGGCGGCAACGGCCTACGTAAAGGAGCGCCGGCAATTCGGCAAGGCGATCGCCGAGTTTCAGGCGGTGCAGTTCCAACTGGCGCAGATGGCCACCGATCTCGAAGCGGCCCGCCTCATGGTCTACAACGTTGCCCGGCTAAAAGATGCGGGGCAGCCGTTCGCCCAGCAGGCAGCGATGGCCAAACTCTTCAGCTCACAGGTGGCCGACCGGATCACCTCGGCTTGTCTGGAACTATTCGGTGGGTATGGGTACTCCAAGGAGTATCCCGCCGAGAAGTATTATCGTGACGCGAAGATAGGAACGATCTACGAAGGGACCAGCAATATGCAGCTGCAGACGATTGCGAAGGGACTGCTGAAGTAGCTGTTACTCCCTCGCTGTCCAAATCCTCGAAAGATTCATGCTACCCATGCCGCAGGGGTTCAGTGTGACCGGGGTGCTCGACATATCCCAACGGACCGCCTCATTAGCCTCCGGGTATATCAGGGCGCAGCGCACTCCTTCACGGCTCATCAACGCCACCGCCTCGGTCCCCGTCACCTCGCCACTGATCGCCGCGGCACCGACCTCCTCCGTCTGAGTCTCGGACGCAGCCACCGTCTCGGGATCTTCCGAAGTCACTATCTGCTCGTCAGCGGTCTCATTGGCCAGGTCATCCTCCGCTACGGCCACGGCCGCCGCGGTGTCGGCCTGCTCGGCTACCGTGCTGGTATCGCGCGCCATCTCAACGTAGCCCGCGGCGCTCGTGTCTTCCCCCATCGCATCCATTGCGGTTGTATCGCTGCCTTCCGGAACCGCGCTGATCGACGTGTCCGGCGCAGCATCGGAGGCCTCCGTGTCTGCCGTAACCCTTGCTGAATCAGCCTGCTGGTCCGGGACCGCGGCGGTGTCGCGTTCCATTGCGCGGTAACCCGCGGCGCCGTTGTCGCTCGGAGGCGTGGTCTCCGCTCGGGGGCTGTTCGGCTGAGCGGGACGGTTCGGCTGGGTCGACCTGCTCGATTGCGAAGGAGCTGCGTTAGTATCCTGCACCGCTCCTGCGGCGGTATCGGCGCCATTGGGCTGAGGAGCATTATTGGTGGTATCGGGCAAGATCGCGGCGCTGGTGTCGCTGCCGCTCTCGGTACGGTCCGAGCGGGAGCAAGCCGTGGCGGTGATAACCACGGCGCCGGCTAGCATCCCCCGGAGCAGCGTACGATTGGAAAGCGAAAAGCTCATCTATTCTATCCTCCACTTAGTTCGGAACATGCGCCGTTAGTTGCGCACGATTGGATTGAACCTCTACCCTATGCCTGGAGCAGCGTATCAAAAGTTCGGGGGCGCCACCGGCGCCCCCGAACCCCTCACTTCGTGCTGCAAAACCTCACTAGCGCGAAACGCTGTCGTTCGGCTGCTGGGAAGGCTGGTACCCCGTGGTATCGCCACTCTTGGTCCACGAAGTGTCAGTGCCAATCATGCTCGACGTGTCCTGGCTCATGCTGCTGGTATCGCGGCCCATGCTGCTGGTATCGCGCTGGGCGCCGCCAGCCGGATCGGTCTGACTGGGATTCGCCTGGCCGCTGGTGTCAGCCCGCTCCATCCCGGAATATCCCGACGTGTCCTGGCCTTGGCCGGGACCCTGATTCTGAAGGAACGTGTCGCTGGTTTCCGGATACTGGGGAGCATTGACCGAGTCGCCTTCCATGCCCCGCTCGCTCGGCCGGTTCTGAGCCTGGCCGCCCAGCGTGTCGCTCGTGGTGTCCCGGGCGGCGGCGGTCTCGTCGTCTGTCCGGGCCGTGTTGCTTGCACACGCCAATGCGCCAACCAGTGCCGCCATGGCCACAAAACGCGTGGAAGAATGAACTCGCATTTGACCTCCTCAGATCCGTACGGTGAAGTATAACGTTTAAAACGGCACGCAAACCGCAATGCCGTCCTCACATCTCGAGCTACACCTCAAAGCTCTGCAACCGCGATATCATACCCGGGCGGAATATCTCGTTCTGTGACTTGGGTCACGCCCGCGACCGTCAACTTGGCGCACCCACTGAAAGCCCGACAACATCTAAGTGCCACTTCGAGGCGGGCCCGGGAATTGCAGTTCTGCACCCCAGTTCGGCCTTGACCCAGGATCGGGGACACCGGGTAGATTACCGCCCCTTCAATCGCGTCGATTCGGCACAGTTTCGGTCCACAGCCGCAACACTGCGGCTCGATGACTCACGTTCAAGCATTGGATGGTCAGTGTCATTCTCGGCTAATTCGCACCGGGTGAAGATTGCAGTGGCGGTTCTCCTGATCGCCCCATCTTCCATCCTGAATGCTCAGGGCGATGAGCTTTGGGTCAGCTCCCGGGTGGCGGAGTGGTATGTGTCCGCCGCCCGGAGCGCTCCCGGGCAGTGGGGGATCGCCGTCGCTGACCAGTCGGGCAAGATGCTCTGGAGCTTGAATCCGGATAAGTGGCTCATGCCGGCCTCGGCCGTCAAGCTGCTCACCACGGGGTATGCCCGGAGCGTACTGGGGGGCAGTGCACGGCGAGCTACACGGGTGGTAGGCGCCGGCGTGGTCGACACGGTTCGCGGCGAGTGGCTCGGCAACTGGGCTCTCGAGCTGAACGGCGACCCCTCACTCGAGAGGGCAGAGGGATCCGGACCCACCTTGTACGACCTTGCCTTCCAGCTCGCAGGATCCGGAGTGAAACGTTTGTCGGGCCCGCTCCGGGTTCAGAGCGTCGACGGGCCAGCCGATGCGATCTATCCGGAGGTATGGTCCCGAAGACATGCTGGGCGGCTGTTCGCTCCGCTGGTCGGGCCGCTCACCATCCACGAGAACGTCGTCTGGCTGACAGTGAAGGCCGGCCCCAGGGTGGGAACACCCGCAAAGCTGGTCGGGACTGCCCCCAACGGAATTGCCAGCCTGATCTCTGTCACCGCGACCACAGGCAGCGGCCGTCGGTCGCGGCTGAGACTGCGCCCGCGCAAGGGCGGCGGCTGGGTGGTGGCAGGGACGATCGGCGTCCGGGCCGCCCCACGGCGGCTGACCACTGTCACCAGCGACCCCAAGGCGGTCCTGGGCGCCGTTTGGGGCACCGCCCTTCGGAGGGCCGGCATCGTTTGGGATCGGGCCGGAAAGACGCTGACGCCTCTTGATGCCTCGCACAAGGTGCTCGCCGAGGTGGCCTCACCACCGCTCGATTCGCTCGCCAGCGAGATCAACCGAAGAAGCCTCAACCTGGGTGCCGAGCTGCTGCTCCAGTGGGCCGGCGGCCAGACGTTGGGTCCGGCTCACCTGACCGCGCACGTCCATGAAGTGATCGGGCAGGAGAACGGCGTCTACCTGGTGGACGGCAGCGGCCTCTCCTACCAGGATCGGGTCAGCCCTTCCGCGTTCGTCTCCTATCTGGTGAAGTTCCCGGCCACCGCCGCGGGCCAGAACTTTCCCCAGCTGCTGCCCGCCAACGGCACCGGGACGCTGCGAAGACTGAACAGCGGCTTTCCCGGTGAGGGCGTGGTCCGGGCCAAGACCGGTACGCTGAGCCGGGTGTCTACCCTGGTTGGCTATCTCGGTCGGCCCGAGGGCACCCTGGTGGTGTCCCTCATGTACAACGGCTCCCGGCCGGGCGCCGCCCGAAGCGCGCAGTGGAAACTGTTTCGGCTGCTCGGGGCTAACGGCGTCATCATTCCGGCGGACACTTTGATGGCCGAGCCGCCCCAGTTGGGCAGCGACGAGACCCCCACGCCGGACTGGTGGACAAAGGCGAGCGAGCCGGACACCAGCGCGGCAGATTCGGCCGATACCGAGTAACCGTAATCATTCGGAACAACAGAACGGCCCAGCACCCGCTGGGCCGTTTTACTGTAGCGACGGGAACTGTAGCTACGGGAGCTGAACGCGCACCCGGTGCCCCTCACCGCAC
>JBKJZM010000039.1:0-6516 GCA_046715295.1 Gemmatimonadales bacterium
CGGGAGCACCGATAGCGATGGCACGGTGACGGCCTGGAGCTGGGCGTTTGGGGACGGGAGCACTTCGACCGAGCGGCATCCCACCACCACCTATGCCGCGGCGGGCACGTACACGGTGACCCTCGCCGTCACCGATAACAAGGGCGCCACCAGCGAACGATCCGCATCCATAACGGTGGCTACGGCACCTTCATCGAGCATTACCTTGAGTGCGAGTGGAAGGTCCGACGGCACGGCTCAGTTCATGTCGCTCAAGTGGGCTGGCGCGGGGGGCACCATGGTTGACGTCTACCGCAATGGAGCCCGCTTGCGGACCACGGCCAACGATGGAAGCGACACCAATGGGCGCACCTTCCAGGGCGCCGCCACTTACGTCTTTAAGGTCTGTGAAGCCGGTACCTCGACTTGTTCGAATGAAGCCACAGTGATCTTCAAGTGATCGCGTCCCAGGATTGAGGTAATATGAAGCCGAGTCGTGCCGCCCTCTCGCTCCCGGTTCTTGCAGTCGCAGTTGTCCTCAACGCCTGCTTCGACGGCGCACAGTCACCGCGTTCACGCCCGGAGTCCCCCCAGACGGATGGGGCAGGAGAGGGCGTACTCGGTCCGGTGGATCTGGTCTATCTCTGCGGCAACAAGTACCTCGCCACGAACTCCACCAAGGGGTCGGTTCACGTCGAATACCGGGTGGCGGGTACTGCCGAGACCGGAGCTCTCACCCTGCGGCCCGGCCCGGCCGAGGACCCGGGATACAGTGAGACCGAGCTGGAAACGAAGGAGCAGGGGCCGGTAGAGCTGTACCTGGGTGGTGAGCGTGTGACACATCGCCTGAACCGAGGTACGCCATGCGGACCCCCCGCGATTTCCCCTTCAGTGGCAGGGATCGCCAGCCCCGAGTCGGGGAGCTGGAGTGATCCGTTCCCTCTGCCAATCGTAGCGCTGCACCTAAGCCTGCTCCCCACCGGCAAGGTGGTGATGTGGGGTCACCTGGGCACACCGCAGGTCTGGGATCCGTCCACGGGAGGCCTGACCCCAGTCCCCAGTCCCGCGTGGCTCTTCTGCTCGGGACACTCACTGCTGGCGGATGGGAGGCTGCTGGTGTCTGGCGGGCATATCTCCTCCGACCACGGTATACCCGACATCACCGTCTTCACTCCCGGCTCTCAAAGCTGGAGCAAGTCCACGCCGATGCGGCGCGGCCGATGGTATCCCACCAACACCACGCTCGGCAACGGTGACGTGGTGATCACCGCGGGGCGCGATGAGTCCGGTGTCGAGGTTGAAGAGCCCGAGGTCTGGTCGGCGTCGTCGGGTAGCGTGCGGCTCCTCACCGGTGCCAAACGGATGCTGCCGTACTACCCCCGGGCCTTTCTCGCGCCGAATGGCAAGGTATTCTACGCAGGAGAACAGCAGACGACGCGTTACCTCGACCCTGCCGGAACCGGATCCTGGACTACTGTCGCCAGTCGCCACTATCCGGTTCGCGATTACGGCTCAGCGGTGATGTACGACGAAGGAAAGATTCTGTACGCGGGAGGAGGCCGCACCACCAATACCGCCGAGATCATCAACCTCAACTCGGCAGCACCGGCGTGGCAGCTGACCGGATCGATGGCGTTTCCGCGGCGGCATCTCAACACCACGATGCTCCCCACTGGAGAGGTGCTCGTCACCGGTGGCAGCAGCGGAACCACCTTCGACGACTGGAACGCGGGGGTGCACGCCGCGGAGATCTGGAATCCAGCGACAGGAGTCTGGACCACTCTGGCGAGCAACGCGGTGACGCGGACCTATCATGCTACGTCACTCCTGCTCCCGGACGGCCGCATCCTGCACGCCGGCAGCGGGGCCGCCTCCGGGGCACCCAATCAGGAAAACGCCGAGATCTTCTCGCCGCCTTACCTGTTCAAGGGTCCACGGCCGGGCATCAGCGATGCGCCGTCGGTCGTCACCTACGGCAGCTCGTTCACGGTAACCACACCCGAGGCGGCCGACATCGGTAACGTGAGTCTGATCAGGCTTGGCTCGGTAACTCACGCATTCGACATGAACCAGCGGTTTCAGTGGCTCTCCTTCACCCGGGAGGCCGACCGGTTGACTATCCTGGCTCCCGCGGACCCCAATCGCACCCCGCCGGGTCACTACATGCTCTTCATCCTGAATGGCAGCGGGGTGCCATCGGTGGCCAGGATCGTCCGCATCGGATCTGGCGGTTCCGAGCCGCCGCCCCCGCCGCCTTCAGGAATCGCGTTGTCGGCGACCGGCCGCTTCGACGCCACCGCCCAGTACATGACCCTCAAGTGGAGCGGCGCCACCGGAGCCATGGTCGACATTTATCGCAATGGAGCTCGTTTGCGCACCACGGCCAACGACGGGAGCGACACGAACGGCCGCACCTTCCAGGGGGACGCCACCTACGTGTTCAGGGTATGCCAGGCCGGAACCACGACCTGCTCCAACGACGCCACCGTGACCTTCGGCAGCACGCCCCCACCGAATGCGGCGCCTGTCGCCGGTTTTACGTCGAGCTGCACCAATCTGAGCTGCGCGTTTACCGATGGGAGCACCGACAGCGATGGCACGGTGACGGCCTGGAGCTGGGTGTTTGGGAATGGGGGCACCTCGGCCGATCGGAACCCTACCTACGCTTATCCCTCGGCCGGCACGTACACCGTAACCCTCGCCGTCACCGATAACGGAGGGGCCACGAACCAGCGCTCCGCGACCCTGACAGTCCCCAGCGTGTCGCCAAGCATCAGGCTGACCGCCACCGGCAGAACGGAGGGCGGCGTTCAATACATGAGCCTGAAATGGTCCGGGGCATCGGGAGCAACGGTCGATGTCTACAGGAACGGAGCACGGCTGAGAACCACAGCCAACGATGGAAGCGACACCAACGGTCGGACCTTCCAGGGTGCCGCAACCTACGTGTTCAAGGTGTGTCAGGTGGGGAGCACGATCTGCTCGAACGAGGCTACGGTGGTGTTCAACTAGGTTCAGGGCCGGGGGCCGTGGTCGTGCTGGTCTCCACCGGCGTGACGACTCCGTGCTTTCGGCCGAGCATCATGGCGGCATCGTCGCGATCGCGCGCGGAGCGGTAGATCGCAAAGAGAGTTGACCCCGAGCCACTCATGCGGCAGAGCAGTGGCCGCGACCCCACGAGCGCCTCGAAGGCGGCGCGAATATCCGCATGGCGGCCGAACACCGCCGATTCGAAGTCGTTCCCCGCCATCCGCGCGATACTTCCCCAGCCGGATAGCGCTTCGAGATCGAGTGCGACCGCCCCTCGTCGACCAGCCGATTCTCTGCTGGCATCAACCCAGCGGTATGCCTCGGCGGTTGCCACCCCCACCCGGGGCGTGAGGAGCAGCGCCGGGGCCGAAGGCAGCGGGGGGAGCCGCAGCATACGCTCGCCTCGGTTCCAGGCGAGAGCCAGCGGCGCGCCAGTGCAAAAAAAAGGAACGTCGCTGCCAAGGCGGGCGGCCAGCTGCACCAGCTCATGGCGCGGGATAGGGTCGCCGGCCAGCCGGTTCGCCGCATGCAGGGCCGCCGCCGCGTCGCTCGACCCTCCCCCGAGGCCCGCGCGCACGGGAATGCGCTTGGTGAGCGTAAGATGTATGGCGAATCGGTGGCCTACCGCTTCCAGCACCGCGGTCGCGGCCTTGACCGCCAGATTCTGCTCCGCCGCCCCGACATCGGCGCCGGACACCTCGATCGTCACACCGCGCCCCTCCCGCCGCTCCGCGCGAAGCGTATCCGCCAGGCTCACCAGGCAGAGCAGGGTTTCGATGCCGTGAAACCCCTCACCCTCGCGCGAGAGCACACGGAGGAAGAGATTGACCTTGGCTTGGGCGGCCAGGCTGACGCTGAGATCCGTCACGGCTGCGTCCTACGCAAAGCGCTGAATCCGCCCGGGATCCGAGTCAGCGACCACAGGCCAAGTAGTGTGATGGGAATGAGCGTCGTGACGTGGAAGGCGATGGCGTAAGAAAAGGCGAGGCTGCCCGGTATGCCGTACAGGGCCAATACAGCCACGATGACGGCCTCGAAGGGACCGAAGAAGCCGGGGGTCGAGGGAACGGAAATGCCGAGAACCAGGAGCCCCTGCAATAAAAGCGCGCCGACATAGTCCACCGGGATACCGAAGGCAGCGAAACCCAGGTAAAAAGCGAATGCGTTGGTCAGCCAGAGCACCAGAGACCAGACGATTACTCCGGCCAGCCGGCGTGGAGACCGGAGAACCGCCAAACCATGCCGGACTCCCTCGATCAGGTCTACGATGCGGTCTGCCAGCCCGGTGGATGGTAGCAACCGCCGGACCATTTTCTCTGCGGCGAGCGGCGCGGCCACCACCATGATCGCCATCAGCAGGGCCACTATACCGGCCACACCGGCCGCGCGTGCCAGCTGGGTCACGGAGGTACCGGCCACCGTGACAGAGCTCGGCAGGTCCGAGCTGAGCAGCGCGAACGTCAGCAAGGCGACCACGGTCAGCGCATCGAAGATGCGCTCTACTGCCACGGACGAGATCACCGTGGTGAATCGCGACTGAGTCAGCCGGGCAGCGGTGTAGGAACGGAGCAGCTCCCCCGCGCGAAGTGGAAGTAGATTGTTGGCCGTGAAGCCGATGGCAATCGCATGCCAGAGCGGCCCGGACGGATATGGCTTCCCCCGCTCATCTCTGAAGAGCAGGCGCCACCGTATCAGCCGGAGAGGAAAGGTGAGCGTGGCGACGATCACCGCGGCGGCGAGTGGACCGGCACGCGCGCTGGCGACATGTCTCAGCACGGCTTCCGCACTGACCCCCCGGAGGGCCCAGGCCAGCAATGCTACCGAGACACCGATGCCCAGTACGGCAGGCAGAGCCCGTCGGAGGATACTCCGCCGGGTACCGAACTCAGTAGTGGTCAAGCGCGAGTGGAACGAGGTCGAGCAGCTCCTGGAGTTGTGGTTGGAGCGATTCCAGGCTCGCGTCGCGAGTCAGCGCCGTGTTGATCTCCTGGCGCAGGGTGGCGGCGCGCTCCAGAGCGGCCCGTCCGCGATAGCACAGGGTACCGATGGCCACCGCTGTCTCCTCCGGCTCCGAGGGCGCGGCTACCGCGACGGCCGACGACGCCGGGGTACGTCCCACCAGCGCGTCGAGCGACGGAGTTACTGCCGCACGCTGACTGATCAGCAGGTCGAAGGTCCTGAAGCTGGCTTCGATGCCGCCGGACGCCGCTTCGGTGGTCTCCGTCGGCGCGAGACTCTCGATGGGAACCACATCCACGTCGGGGTCGTCCGGCGCGAGGCTCTGAATCGGCACCACCCCCTGGTCGGCATCGTAGGCGAGCGACTCGATCGGCACTATGGCCGGCTCGGATGCAGAGGCCGGCTCTTTCGCGGCTCGCAACCCATCCAGCCGGTGCGCCACGTCGAGCAGGCGGCGCGAGATCAGCATCCGGTCGTCGCTCTCTCCCACGGCGCGGAGCAGCTCGCCCGCTTCGCGCAGCCGCGAAACCAGCTCGGTCAGCGAATGGCTGGCTACTCCAGCAGCGAGCCCTTCCTGAGTGGAGCGGGCAAAGATCCCGAGCGCGCCTGCCACTGGATCGGGACTGGGAATAGCCGCCGAGCGTAACACCCCAAGAAGGTGGTACAAACGAAGGTCTCGTTGGGTGGACGAGCCGGCCGCACTGATCAGGTCGGCAGTTTGACAGAGATGCTCGCCCTGGCTGACCAGCTCGAGCGGGCCCAGCGGCTCCGGCATGGTGAACTGAGGCTGGGACGAGGGCTGAGTGCGCGGCTCAGGATCGCCGCTGAAATAGAGCGTTTCGATTGGCACGACGTCTCGCTCGACCGCGAAGGCGCGGAGCAGCAGCTCGGTGAACCGCCGGGCCTCTTCGGCGTCGGGGTCAGGCCTTCCGCGCTCGGCGACGTCGCGCGAAATACGGGTGAGGGCCTGCCCGGCGCACTCCATCACCTGATCAACGTCCGGCGGAGGCGCGAAGAGCCGGGTCAGGTCGCCCACGGCGAGCTCGATACCGTCGAGAATTTCGGGCAGCGGGGAGAGGTCACCCAGCTCGGCCAGCCCGCGAAGCGACTGCATGCGGCGGAGGACGTTGTACAGCGGTTCCCGGTCGCCGGGCGTCGCGCGCAACGCCCGGGCGGCCCGGTCGAGCGCGCTCGCGATCAGGGCGCCTTCACGGGCAACGAACGCCCGTACTCCAGTGTGCAGCTCAGGCCGCTCGCCTTCCGCCATGCGCTCCGGCACGTTGGCCGCTGTTCGGCCGGCCAGAGACTCGAGTCCACGCCCGAGCCGGACGGCGCGGGCCGTGTCAGCCTCACCCCACTCTGAAACCCGGCGGACGAGCAGGCGGAACTCCTCCACCGCCTGCGCTACCTGCTCCCGAGTCGCCGCGTCCCAGGGCCGCCGATGTTCGCGATGAGCGCGGGCGAGCGCCTCCAGCCCAGCCGCCGCTCGGGCAATGTGAGCCTGGGCGGCCATGAGCGCCGAGCCGCGAAGCACGCGGGCGTTTCGAA
>JBKJZM010000040.1:0-5748 GCA_046715295.1 Gemmatimonadales bacterium
TCGACCTGCTCTACCTCGATGGTGGCTCATTGATGGACGAGCCGGCTCGGCAGCGGCTGGCCGCGCTGCACGAGCTGGCGCCGGCACCGACGGTGGTGACGCGCCTCGTGACCGACTCGAGCGTCGAGGCAGACCGGTTTCTCCGGACCGCGCTCGGCCGGGGTCACGAGGGGATCATGGCCAAGGCGCTGGACGCAACCTACCAGGCGGGGCATCGTGGCCGCCGCTGGCTCAAGATCAAACCGGCCAACACGCTCGACCTCGTCGTGTTGGCCGCGGAGTGGGGACACGGCAGGCGGCACGGCTGGCTCAGCAACCTGCACCTGGGCGCCAGGAATCCGGCCGGCGAGTTCGTCATGCTGGGGAAGACGTTCAAGGGGATGACCGACGAGATGCTGGCTTGGCAGACCACGAGGCTATTGGAGCTGGAGGTCGCCCGCGACGGAATCACGGTCTACGTGCGCCCTGAGCTGGTGGTGGAGGTGGCGTTCAACGAGGTGCAGACGAGCACCCAGTACCCGGGCGGGGTGGCGCTGAGGTTCGCCCGTATCAAGCGCTATCGTGCCGACAAGACGGTGGCTGAGGCCGACACGATCGGCGCGGTACAGGAGATCCATAGAAGGATGACAGGAGAATTGTCACCCTGAGCGTTTTCGCCGGGCACCATGTCATCCTGAGCGAAGCGAAGGATCGGGCGGCCTATGTCTTGGACCTCGGGGCCCAACCGCTCAGGATGACAGCTGCAGGTGCGCGCTGCCAAATCCAGAAGTAGGTTATCGAAATGTTCTCTCCCCTCACGGAGGCTTCTACGCTCATCATAGACGGTACCCGGGTCGATGCGTTCGGCTGCACCGATGTGGGCCGGGTACGCTCCGAGAACCAGGACCAATTCCTGATCGCGAGCCTCCACCGCTCGGTCGAGATCGAGCAGACCAGCATCCCGGTGCCGGACGGCCATAGGTTCGCGCCCGGGGCCCGCGCAGTCCTGCTCCTCGTAGCCGATGGCGTGGGCGGGGGTGCCGGCGGTGAGGAGGCGAGCAGGTGGACGTTGGACACCATCGTCAGGTATGTGGCCGGGTCCTCCCAGTTCTTCCGCCGGCTGGGGGAGGAGGTGGAGGAGCGCTTCCTTAAGGACCTGACGCTCGCGGTGCAATGGAGCCATGCCGCCTTGAAGGACCGGGCCCTCGAGGCCCCGGAGCTGGCCGGCATGGCCACGACGCTGACCATGGCGCTGATCATGTGGCCCCGGGCGTTCGTGCTCCAGATCGGCGACAGCCGCTGCTATCACCTGCGAGCTTCCCTTCTGAACCAGGTCACCACCGACCAGACGATGGCCCGCCAACTGATCGAGCAAGGCGCCATGCCGGAGGAGGCAGCCGAGCGCTCGCCTCTCAGTCACGTCCTGTCCCAGTCGATCGGACACCAGGAGCCCGACGTATGGCCGGTCATCTCGGAGGTGGACCTCCAGGCCGGCGATACGCTTCTGCTCTGCAGCGATGGGCTGATGAAGCACGTGCCCGACAGCGAGATTACCGAGCTGCTCGGGTCGGCCACCTCGGCTCGCGAGGCGGCGTCCGGACTAGTGGGGGCGGCGCTCGCCGCGGGCGGGAGCGACAACGTCACCGTGGTGGCGACGAGGTTCGTCTAAGGCTAATTCTCATGAATCAGATCTGGACCACACTGCTCACGGTGTCGCTTGGCCGGGTGCGGCTATAGCGCGCCTACGGACACGCAGAACCCGGCACCCCCGGCCGCCGCAGTGAATGACATCCGGATAGTCGTGGGTGCCTCGCAGCTCACCACAACGGCATTCAGCCCCAACCCCAAGGTGGTTTTACTCGGCGGCAACTCGAGTGTTGCCCTACGCTGGGTGAACGGCGACATCAGCGGCGGGGACTGCAACGGCCCATACGATCGTGTCGGACAACGGAGCATTCGCATCGTCGGAATCCCAACATGGTCGGAACGATCACGGTGAATCCTTGAGTGCCGAACCCGGGTTGACGAGCCCTGTATCCGGCTGCATGTTGGCGGCTTACACACCAGTCACAGTCGTCTTCATTCACGCCTCTTCCTCCGGAGGTGCTTGATGTGGTTCCCCGCCATGCTGATCGCGCTGGGGCTGCTGTGCGTCCCACTCCAGGCCCAGTCGCAGAGCCCTGGTAAGACTCGCACCTACTACATCGCGGCCGACGAGGTCACCTGGGATTACGCCCCGCAGGGCAGGAATGTCATTACCGGGCGACCCTTCGAGGGCATTCAGGAACTGTGGACCAAGCGCGCGGCCACCCAGATCGGAACCAAATACAAGAAGGCCATCTTCCGGGAGTATACCGACAGTAGCTTCAAGACCTTGAAGCCGCGGCTCGCCGAATGGGAGCACCTCGGTCTGCTTGGCCCGGTGATTCGCGCCGAGGTGGGCGACAGCATTCGCGTCGTCTTCCGGAACAACGGCAGCCATCCCTTCAGCATGCACCCGCACGGCGTCTTCTACGACAAGGACTCCGAAGGGGCCATTTACGAGGACGGCACCTCCGCGGGCGATAAGCGGGACGACGGAGTCGCGCCCGGTAAAACGTTTACCTACGTGTGGCTGGCCAAGGAGCGCGCCGGACCGAGCCCGGGCGAGCCGAGCTCGTCGCTCTGGATGTATCACTCGCACGTGGATGAGGCGCAGGATGTGAATGCCGGCCTCATCGGCCCGCTGGTGGTAACGGCTCGGGGCAAGGCCAAGCCGGACGGCTCTCCCCGGGACGTGGACCGCGAGATCGTCATGGCTTTCGCTGAGCTGGACGAAAACCTGAGCTGGTATATCGACGACAACATCAAGGCGTACGCGCTGCAGCCCGCGAAGGTCCGCAAAGCGCGGGGTCCGACTTTTATCGACTCGTTCGGCATCACGAATTTGAAGGAATCGATAAACGGGTTCATTTACGGCAACGGCCCGGCCCCGACCATGAACGTAGGCGATCGGGTGCGCTGGTACATTATGTCGACCACCAACTTCGAGCTGCACGCCCCGCACTGGCACGGCAACGTGGTCACCGCGCAGCACATGAGAACCGACGTGCTCAACCTCGGTACCATGGGCATGATCGTCGCAGACATGACGGCGGATAATCCGGGGACGTGGCTCTTTCACTGCCACATCGAGCCACATCTGACGGCTGGGATGGCGACGCGGTTCGTGGTGGGACCGGCGGTGGCTTCTGGGACGACCGGCGAGTAGCAACGGGCGCTTATCTGCGACGCCCGCGCGCTGACTCCGAGCGCATCCGCTGCATCGCGTCCGTCTCCTGGGCCGAGTAGCGCTCCTCGTTCCAGGGATCGGCCCGGAGGTGATAGCGGTTCATCTCCCAGAACCCCGGCGCATTGACGTCCAGAAACTCGAACCCGCGGACCCACTTGGCGCTCTTCCAGAGATAGAGCTGGGGCACCAGCAACCCGGCAGGGCCCCCCGTGCTCGGCCGGCAGGTCCCTCCCGTCATGCTTCAGGACGAGGAGCGCATCATCGGTGAGCAGGTCGGCCAATAACAGATTCGTGGTGTAGTCTTCTTCCCCGTGCACCATCACGGCCACCGCCTCGGGCCGCACACCCACTCGGCGCAGGATCTCCGAGACCGCAACACCCTCCCAGCAATTGTCGAACCGGCTCCAGCGGGTGACGCAGTGGATGTCCGACGTCACCTCGACCCGCGGCAACTTCAGAAACTCGGCCCAGGTCCATGAGGCCGGCGTCTCGATCAGGCCGAAGCAGCGGAAGGTCCAAGTCTCGAGATCGACGCTGGGAGTCTCGCCGTAGGTGAGGTCCGGCCACTTTTCGGTGAGGGCCTGGCCGTGGGGGAGGCGGTCGTTTGCAGTCATGGCCTGCAATATGTCACCGTGACCGCCGCGAGGCGGTACGGTGGTCCGGCGGTACGGCGGTAGAAGCCGAAGACTACCGCCTCAGTACCTACCGCCGCAGTATCTACCGCCGCTTCATCTACCGCCTATCCTTCAACCCATGAGCTTCGCCGAGCTGGCTGCCCAACTCGCCGAGATCGGGCGTCAGTTCCACGCCCGGGGCTGGACGCTGGGCACGAGCGGGAACTTCAGCGCAGTGGTGGATCGCGAGCCCCTCCGTCTCGCGATCACGACCAGCGGAGTGGACAAGGGGACCCTCTCCACCGGCGAGATCGTCGAGATCGACGACCAAGGCAGGGTCGTGGCGGGCTCTGGCTGGCCCTCGGCCGAGGCGAGTATCCACCTGGCCATCGCGCGGGTTTGCGGAGCCGGGGCGGTATTGCATACCCATTCGATTTGGGGCACAATTCTTTCAGATTCGGCCACAGAGGACGGCCTGGCCATCGAAGGGTACGAAATGCTGAAGGGCCTGGGCGGCGTGGCCACGCACGAGCACCGCGAATGGCTACCGATTCTCGACAACACCCAGGACTGGGCCGCCGCCGTGCCCCAGGTCGAGGCGGTGCTGACCCGGCAACCTGACCTGCATGGATTTCTGATTCGCGGGCATGGGCTCTACACCTGGGGCCGGAACGTCGCAGAGGCGAAGCGCCAAGTGGAGATCCTGGAATTCCTGTTTGAAGTGATCGGGCGAAAGCGAGGCATGACATGGCAACCGTGAGAATTCCTGAGGAGAATCGCACCCTGACCGACCAGGACGAGGTGACTCGCTACCTGGCGACTCTGGGGATCGACTACGAACGCTGGCCCGGCGTGGAGCGGGTGCCGCAGCAGGCAGCGGCCGAGGAAGTGCTCGCCGCGTACGCTCCGGAGATCGAGGGGCTCAAGGCGCAGGGCGGCTACGTCACCGCAGACGTCATCGACGTCACGGCCGAGACGCCCGGCCTAGAGGCAATGCTGGCCAAGTTCAACACGGAGCACTGGCACGACGAGGATGAAGTGCGGTTTATCGTCCGCGGGCGGGGCCTGTTTCACGTCCACCCCCGCGAAGGTGGCCCTGTCATCGCGATCGAGGTGGAGGCGGGTGACCTGATCCGAGTGCCGCGTGGCACGTGGCACTGGTTCGATCTGTGTGGCGATCGTGACATCCGGGCCATCCGGCTGTTCCAGGACAAGTCCGGTTGGACCCCTCATTACACGAGCAGCGGGGCCGACCAAGGTTACCAGCCGCTCTGCCTGGGTCCCGCGTACATTCCGCTCCGGACTCGGTCGAGCTGAAGAAGGTCGGCGCCGTCCTCCTGGACATCGAGGGCACGACGACGCCCATCGAATTCGTCCACCAAACGCTGTTCGGCCATGCGCGCGCCCGGGTGAGTGGATTTCTCCAGCGACATTGGGATGACCCTCACGTCCGCGCCGACGTCGCGCGACTCGCGGCCGAGCACGCCGCCGAATCATCCCAACCTGCCCCGCCCCCGTGGCGCGATGACGCCGCTGGGGTGGTCGCCTATGTACACTGGTTGATGGATCGGGACCGCAAGTCCACCGGGCTCAAGTCCCTGCAAGGAAAGATCTGGGAGGAGGGTTACCGCTCGGGCGAGCTCAGGAGTGAGGTGTATCCCGACGTGGCGCCTGCCCTGGAGCGTTGGCGTTGTCAGGAGATCGACATCGCCATTTTTTCTTCGGGCAGCGTCCAGGCGCAGCGATCGTTGTTCACGAACACGGTCGCCGGCGATCTGACGCGCTTCATCCGCGCCTATTTCGACACGACGACGGGACCCAAGACCGAGCCGGAGAGCTACGGGCGCATCGCGGCGGCCCTCGAGCGCGCTCCCTCCGAAGTGC
>JBKJZM010000041.1:0-18282 GCA_046715295.1 Gemmatimonadales bacterium
GAACCCGGGTGCCGCAACCAGCCTCACCTTCTTCCTGCTGCTCTGGCTGGGATGCATCGCGCTCCAGATGTACTTCCGGGCACCACTCGTGTTCCCGATCGTCACCGGGCTGGTTGGCCTGCTCATCTTCATCGGCGTGCTGGACCTGTGGCTCCAAGTCTCGCGGGTCACCCTAGATGCCGGGTCGCTCACCTGGGCAACCGGGTATCTCTTCCCCGGGCGGGAGCGAACGCTTCAAGCTTCCGAGATTGCCGATGTGGTTGCCTCGATCAGAATGCAGGCGGGTACAACCGTGTATTACGACGTCGCAGTGGTCCGGAAGAACGGCAAGAAGATCAAGGTGGGCCGCTCGGTGCGGGACAAGCGTGAGGCCGAGTGGGTGGCCGGAGTGATAAAAAAGGCTATAGGCGAGGAGCGAGGAGCGAGGAGCGAGGAGCTGTGAGTCATTGGCCAATAGCTCCCAGCTCCAAGCTAACATCCCTCACCTCGCCGGCGGCGCGAGATTTCCGCAGGCCACGATCGTCCGCATGTTCTGGGTCGATGCGTGCACGTTGACAAAGTACTCACCCGTCTTGGGCGTCGCGATGGGGAGCTCCGCTTTCGAGGTTGCGCGTCCGTCGTTTCCCACCTTGAGCGGCTTGTAGGCCTCCGCTGGACCAAAAATCCCCTGATCCGTCCCGCACCGACCGCGGTGCACGTGCCAGGGATGCTGCCCACCGGGAACCGCATTGGAGAGGGTTACCTGTGCCTGGGTGCGCTCGGCACTTTTTTCATCGGGCCCCATCCACCCGGAGCCCTGAATCGACGAGACACCGGCCAGTTCAGGAGGGCTGGTGAGGGTACCATTCCAGCGGTTTGCGACGGCCTGGGTGCCGGGGGTGATCTCGACCGCCTTACGGCCGCCACACGCGCTCACGGCAAGAGCTGCGAGAATCAAACTGGCGGCTGTGTGAGACTTCATAGGGTCCTCCCTGAGGCGAATGGCTGTCGGATTACGCCGAGGTGCGAAGCCGACCGCCGCGCTTTGTGCCGGTATATGCCTGCTCCGCCACCTGACTGCAGTGATGAGCGACACAATGCTATTCTGGTCGAACAAATCGATCGTATCGTAACGGCTCATTTGTCTGCCAGGGGCGGTAATGGTTCGCGAAGTCGATCCGGTCGCCCAGCGCCGGATGACTCCCGCGCCAGAACATATAGAGGGGTCCAGGGCGTGGCACCGACAGATTCTCCTCCTGGAGTCGAACGAAGGTGGTGGCCGCCGCGCGGTTGTCCCGGGTAACCTCGAGCGCAAACCGGTCCGCCTCATGTTCCTGGTAGCGGCTCAAGGCCAGCAGTGCCGGGACCAGGACCAGCGACACGAGGCTTCCCAGCAGCAGGAGCAGGGGAAAGGAGGCCACATCCGAGAGCAGGCCGAATCCGAACTGCCGGGAAAACCGGTCGATCAGTCTGCCGGCGACGCGGTGCACCATATAGAGCGATACCGTAATAAGCGCCGCCGCGCCGAGGATGAATGCGAGAGTGTGCCGGAGAACAAAGTGCCCCATCTCATGTGCGGTGACGAAGAGGACTTGGTCCGGCTCCAGCCGAGCCAGGATCGTGTCCCAGAGCACGATCCGCTTAGTGCTCCCGAGCCCGGTCACGTAGGCATTCACGGTCCTGGTGTCCACACTCTTGTTTACCTGGTAAACCCGGCTGCCCTCTATGCCTGCCCGCCGAGCCAGCGACAGGATGCGCGTCTCGAGCGCCTTGTCCTTCATCGGGCCGAAGTCGTTGAAGAGCGGGTCCACCCAGATCGGGGTGACCACCAGCACGAGAGTGGCGATGGGGATAGTGGCGAGACCGGCATACAGCCACCAATGCTTCGGGCTTCGGCGCAACAGCCAGTAAGGAATCCACAACACCAGGGCTAGCCCGGCCCCGCTGACCGCCACACCTTTCAGCCACTCTCCCAGCCATCTGCCGAAGCTCTGATTCGAGAGCCCATACGCGTGCTGCCGAACGAACTCCCCATAATAGGCCAGTGGCAGGGTGAGGACGGCTGTTACCAGGGTGAAGAGCAAGGCGTATAGCGCCACCATCAGGACCCAACGGCGACCGATCCGTTGCGCCAGGCGCCGAAGCCGGGTGGACATTCCGGTGAACAAGAGCAACGCGGGGATGAGCAGGCTCAGCGTCGTGGATACCGCCCACAGGACGTTGCCGCTTCGGTGGTACCTGACGGCGAGGAGGCTCGGCTCGGGCACGGCGACCGTCTCGGTCGAGTGCGTCTGTGCCAGGGATTTTGCCTGGAGTATTTTCAGCAGCATTGAGCAGTCTCGATTCATGACCGGCTTCGAAAGCTATCGGGCCGGGCTACCTTTAGGGCGCCAATTCTCTTGCAGGCTCGAAAACCATCTGGCAGGTTGCTGGCGGTGACTTCTGGCCGTAGAATCGTTGTTCCCTCACTCACATTGGGGTGATCATGCGTGCGCTTTTCGGTTTCCTCGCGCTCCTCGGTGTAGCCGGTATCGTTTTCGGTGTGCTGACCATTGTCCGAGGCACGCAGGACGGCGTGCCTTTCAGGTACGAAAACTACGGGGGACCGGGGTCCATGATCGGCGGCCTGCTGCTGGCTGCGGTAAGCCTCTATCTGCTGTCCATCTGGGAGAGATCAGACTCGTCCACTAAAACAGGGCGCCACGGCTGATCTCGGTATCCGTCACCTTCAAGGATTGGAGCCGATCATGCGACCGCAAGCACTCATCGGGGTTGTCCTTCTCGTTCTCGGTGCCTTCGTGATATTCAGAGGCGTGAGCTATTCGGACAGAGACGAGGTTCTCAAGGTGGGCGACATAAAGGCTTCCGTGGAATCGAAGAAGGCCGTTCCAACCTGGGCCGGCGGCATTGCGATCGTGGCCGGCCTTGTCCTGCTGGCCTCCGGCATGAAGCGGCGCGCCTGATTCCTCACTCTGGTGCGCTATCAGCTGATTTATCGCGTGGTCCGGCGGATTCCCAGGGGCCGGGTGGCGACATATGGACAGGTCGCGTCGCTCGCCGGCTTCGCCGGACACGCCCGCCAGGTTGGCTATGCCCTCCATGCTCTGCCCGCCGGTGCCATCGTGCCATGGCACCGTGTGGTTAACGCCGCTGGAGGGATCAGTGCCCGCGCAACGCTGGGCGGGGAGCTGGTGCAGCGGATCCTGCTCGAGAGGGAGGGCATTCGGTTGGACGCGCGGGGCAGGGTCCCACTCGACCGATGGCGCTGGAAGCCACGCGCACTGGTCGGGCCCGGATGACAGCGCCGGGCGGATGATCATTCACGTCCTGGGTGTTCCGATGGATCTGGGTTCGGGTCGGCGAGGGGTGGACATGGGTCCATCCGCCATCCGGATCGCGGGAGTCGAAGATCGCCTGAGGGAGCTGGGGCACAAGGTCGTGGATGATGGAAATATCGTCATCAAGAACATGGAGGAGCTCAAGGTCGGGAACGAGAAAGCCCGGTATCTCGGTGAGATTGCCCGGGCGTCCGCACTCCTGGGACGTAAGGTCGAGCGCATCATGGACCGCGGTCACTTCCCCCTGGTGCTTGGGGGTGACCACTCCATCGCCGTAGGAACCGTCTCCGGAATCGCGGCGTTCTGCCGGCGGCAAGGCAAGAAGGTGGGCCTGTTGTGGATCGACGCGCACGGCGACATCAACACCCCGGAGACCTCTCCGTCCGGAAACATCCACGGGATGCCATTGGCGGCTCTCCTGGGATTCGGGGTCAAGGAGCTGACCGAAATCGGGGGCGCGGCTCCCAAGCTCGAGGCCCGCAACATCGCGCTCGTCGGGATCCGCAGCCTCGACAGCGGGGAGAAGAGCCGCTTGAAGGAGACCGGGGTTCAGGTTCACACCATGTCGGATATCGACCGCCACGGTGCGGATCGCATCATGAAAAAAGCCCTTGCCCGTGTCACCGACGGAACCGACTACGTCCACGTGAGCCTCGATCTCGACGCCGTCGATCCCACCGTCGCCCCTGGCGTCGGCACGCTGGTGAAAGGCGGCCTCGACTATCGTGAGGCCCACCTGATCATGGAGGTCATCGCCGACGCCGGTGTCATGACGTCACTGGAAATGGTTGAAGTCAATCCCATTCTGGACCAGGGAAACGCCTCGGCGGCCTTTGCCGTCGAGCTGGTTCAGTCGGCATTCGGGAAGAAGATCCTGTAGGGGCCATGATTGCCAATTCCGCCGGGGGGTGGGTATATGTTCGTCGGTACCCGGTGTCCGCCGCAATCCCGGCTCCCGATCCAAGCATAAGGGGAGGACGATGCGCGAGCCCAACGACTGCCTCCAGCCTGTAACCCCGCAGCTCCAACGCGCTCGCCGCTCGACCGGCACCGGGCCGGACGGCAGCCGCCCGCTGGAGGCCAGGGTGAAGCCGGCATGGGTGCCGCTGTATCCGGGGGTAGATCCGAAGCGATGGTATCCGGTAGTGCAGGAAGGAGAGTACAAGGATGAGATGGAAGGGCTCTGGATCCAGGTGACGGAGAGGGTCACCTACGTGCTCGCCAAGCACTTCGATGTGCAATCCCGCCCTGACGCCCACTGATTCACGCTACTGCTGCAGAGGTCGCCCCAGGGCCTCGCGGACCGTCCTGTTCAACTGCTCCCCCGTGAACGGCTTCTGGACAAACAGGACATCCGGATCCAGCGCGCCGTCGCTCACCATGCGCGTCGCCGGAAACCCCGACATATAGATCACGCGGACTCGGGGCCAGCAGCCGGCGATGGTTTCGCCCAGCTGGCGCCCCGCCAGTCCGGGCATCGCCAGGTCGGTGAGTACGGCGTCGATCTGATGCGCCCCACGCTGGAGCATGCGGACGGCTTCAGCGCCACCGCTCGCCTCCAGCACCTTGTACCCCTGCCCAAGCAGCATGCGCGCGGCAAGTCGCCGGACCATCTCCTCGTCGTCTACCACAAGCACGGTCTCGCGGGCGGGCTGCGTCATTACGCACATCTCCGTCGTCGCGAGTGAGGATCCAAGCCGCACTCTCCCGAGCAATAGCACAGGCCGGGAGCCGCGGACTTCGCGGCTGCGCGGCGGTGACCGAATAATGGCCCAAGGCTTCGCTACGGTGCAGCAGGGTAGCGAAGAGGATGTCACCGAGTAGATGAGCTCTCGACGACGCGACCATGACTCAGCTCACTCCGCAGCAGGCTACCCCAGAGAGGGGCAACAGGCCCAAAGGCGATGACGATGGGCCTCTAGTCGGCGACCATTATTGCGCGATGCTGGCTATTGGGCCGTGCGGAGTGTCACAGGAGTAAGTGCGGTGCGGTCACGTTGCTTGAGTTGCCCTCAGGAAGCGGAGCATGTCCGATGTCCGCTCGAAGACGCGCACATCGGGCGAGCCGAGAGCCAGCTCTCGTGGTACCAGTTTCAGGTCGAGATGGGGCCAGCGTCGGTTCCCCAGTTGCAGCGCGGCGGACGGTGCCCCCACCCGCCGGCAGAACTCGCGCAGCTCGGCGATGTCGTTGGTGGTCGAAAGCACGTGAGACCAGCCCCGGGTCCAGATGTTCTCCCGGTCCATCACGATCACGTGGCCAGGCCGTGGCTGAGGAACGTGACTGTTCGCCGGATGACATCGGGATCCCGCAGCACCGCCCGGTGCCCGAGTCCGCTGGTTGTCAGGAGCTCGGCTCCCGGCCACGCGGCCGCGATCTCCTCCCCGTGCGCGTAGGGGACATCGGGGTCATCGCGGTCATGCACGATCAGCGCGGGGGCCGTCATGCCTCGGGCGAGCGTCGGTACGTGCAGCTCCTCCCAGCGGAACTGGAGACGGGATTCCAGGTTTCGCCGCATCGCGTTGTGCGCGCGGGGTGGAATGCGCAGGTGCTGGGCGAAGGCGCGGGAGAACAGTAGGACGTCGGCGGGCGGAGCCAGGAGGACCGCGCGCCGGGCGTGGAGCCCGTTCCGCATGGCCAGCGATACCGCGGCGCCGCCGAGGGAATGGCCTACCAAACCGTGAACCGGGCCCATCGCATCACCCACGACCCGGAGGGCCCGGGAGAACTGGGGGAGCGATGCCAGGCGCCCCATCGAGGCGCCGTGAGCCGGCGCATCGAACAGTACGACCCGGAAACCGGCGTCTACCAACGCCTGAGCCAGCGCGCTGAACCGTCCCGCTCTGCTGCCCCAGCCGTGGGCCAGCACCACGACCGGTCCGTCACTCCACACCCACACGGCAATGTCCTGCGCTTCGCTCTGCACTGTGTGCCGCGTCCCGGTGGCCAGAAAGGCCTCCTCCAGCGGGCGGGGCTCGTTCCGGGGCGGGCGACAGAAGATGTTTTCGGCCCAGCGCCCGGCCACGCCGGGAGCGACCTTGCCCACGGTGCGGAACGCGGCCCGGAGAATCCAAAGCGTGGGGGCGGTCTTCACCTAATGACTCCTTCAGGGAAAGCTGCCGGCTCGGAACGGGCCGGGGTGCCCGGATTATGGCGGTGGCATCGACCCGGCGCAAAGGAGACGCTGGTGACGACCGTCACCCGGCACGGAGCCCTGGGGGAGCTAGTATGATTCCAGCCCTGGCGCGTAGATCCACGCATGTCGAGGAGGCCACAATGCCCGAGAAACACAACGCACAGCAGGATGACGCTGTCCCGCCCCAGCCAGATCACGCCTGGAAAGCGGCCTGGGAGACCGAGGATAACTACTGGTTTGAAAACTTCACCAGCCGGCCTTATGGGATAGGCCCGGATTTCTACGATCGGTTCCGCCCGGCGTACCGCTATGGATTCGAGTCGGCACAGCACCATGCGGGGCGCAGTTGGGACCAGGCGGAGGAGGATCTGCGTCAAGGCTGGGACCGCTACGAGCATCGGCGAGAGAACCCCTCGACATGGGATGAGATCAAGGAAGCGGTGCGTGATGCCTGGGATCGGGTGGCCGGCGGCACGACGGCCGAAGCGGAAAAGCGAAATCCTCAGGTGCGCGAATAACCCCGCGCCGGACGCCTCGCCCCGGTCGGACGACCAGTGAATCGCTCCGTGAGTACGGTCGCGGGGTTGCCGGCGGGCTCGTCTTCAGCCTTCCACTGCTCTACACCGGGGAGGTCTGGTGGGCGGGGTTCACCATGGAGGCAATGCGCCAGCTCGCCTACGTGGTCGCTACGTTCGTGCTGCTCCTGGGCTATAACCGCTACGCCGGGCTCCATCCGGACACCAGCTGGACCGAGGTAGCGATCGACTCTGTCGAGGAGCTGGGGCTCGGACTCCTGCTCTCCGCGTTCATCCTCTACACTTTGGGCCGCATTGGCCCGCAGCAACACGTCGACGAAATCGTCGGGAGTATTGTCGTCCAGGCGATGACGATCGCGATCGGCGTCTCCGTCGGCACAGCCCAGCTTGGCGGCGGAGAGTCGGCTTCGGGGATGGCGGGCACTGACAAGGTAACCTTCGGCGGCCAGGTGGTACTTGGCTGCTGCGGAGCGGTCCTGTTCGCGGCGAACGTGGCCCCTACCGAGGAGGTCGTGCTGCTCGGTAGTGACATGTCGCCGCTCCGTTTGATCGGGATCAGCCTGATATCCTTTGCCCTCGGCGCCCTGATTCTCCACTACAGCGACTTTCGGGGCTCCCCACGCTGGGTCCGAGCCGACACCCTCGGTGCAGTACTACGCGGAACGGTGGTCACCTACGCCATCGCGCTCGCCATGTCAGGGGCAATCCTCTGGGTGTTCGGGCGGATGGAGGGGATTGGACTGACTACGATCGTCGGGCAGACGGTAGTCCTGGGCTTCCCCGCAACCCTGGGTGCATCTGCCGGGAGACTCCTGCTCCAATGAAGCGAGCCCTCGACAAGAACGCCCTGGAATGGACGGTGTTCGGCGTGGGACTGGTTCTGGTCCTGACAACGTTGGGATACCTCGTTCGGGAAGCCTTCACCACCGGTTCAAGGCCGCCGGAGCTCGTGGTCCACCTGGGGGTCCCGCGTCGGGTTACGGAGGGCTTTCAAGTCCCGGTGACGGTGGTCAACCAGGGGGATCGCGTGGCGGAAGGCGTGAGCGTGACGATCACCCTGGCCGCCAAGGGGGAGCGCGAGGAGGCGGTCCTCAGCATCGCGTTCCTGCCGCACCAGTCCAGGCGGGAAGGATGGGTCACGTTCCGGGGTGACCCGAGGGACGGAGACCTGCAGGTAGGGCCGGTGGCGCTTGCGTCACCCTAGAGCGCCGGCAGACCTCAGACCCGGATCTTCAACCAGGGCATATTACCTCTATGGCTGATTCGATCCGCGATCTTCTCTTCGGCACCGTCTCCGGCGGCCGCGAGCTGGTGGAGGCAGTCGAGCCGCGGCGCTCCTTCGACGATGTCGTCCTCCCGGCAACCACGCTGCGGGCCCTCAATCACGCGCTGGCCCTGGTGCGGAAGCACGACCTCATTTTCCAGCAGTGGGGACTGGCCGAACGTCACTCGAGCGGGCTTGGGCTCGCCTTCCATTTCGCCGGACCACCGGGCACCGGCAAGACCATCTGCGCCGAGGCGCTCGCTTACGCCCTGGACAAGAAGCTCCTCGTGGTGCGTTACGCCGAGCTGGAATCCCGCTGGGTAGGCCAGACCTCCAAACATGTCGCCGCCGTGTTCCGCTCGGCCGCGAATCAGGACGCCGTGCTCTTCTTCGACGAGGCCGACGCCATCGCCAGCCGGCGCTTCAGCTCGATCGGCGCGGCGTACGAGCGAGAGGCCAACGCGATCGTCAACGTGCTGCTGCACGAGCTGGAGAGCTTTCCCGGCGTGGTCATCTTCGCCACCAATCTGGCGGCCAACATCGATCCGGCGTTCGAGCGCCGGATTCGCACCCACATCCTCTTCGAGATGCCGGACGCGGAGGAGCGGGAACGGATCTGGGGCGTGCAACTCCATTCTCGAAAGACACCGCTCGCGCCCGATGTCGACTTCGGGGCCTTGGCCGCAGCGTACCCACGGAGCGGCGGGGACATCAAGAACGCCGTGCTGAAGGCGGCCCAGATCGCCACGGTGGAACCGGGCCCGGATTCCGAGAAGAAAATCCACCAGCGTCACTTCATCCAGGGGATGGCAGAGGTGATGGCAGCCCAGACCGTCATGTCCCAATCGCTCTTCGATGACCCGGGCGGGCCACTGGGTGGTGCCCTCGGCCAGTTGGCCGAAGGGCAAGAAGAGCTGCGCGCAGTGCTGCGCAAGACTCAGATCATCGCATACCTCGCAGTAGCCGCGGCACTGCTCGCGGCGGCGGCCCTGGGTGTGTCGCTGCTGCGGTAGATTTTTCCCACGCTAGCGCCGCCGTAAGCGCACGTCCTCGCTCCGATTCGGTCCCACCACCAGCACCAGGAGTCGCGACTCGTACCCCGCCGCTGAAACCTTGACGTATTGGGTTCGGCAGTTATCCATCAGCGCCTGGTCAAAATCGAACCGATACTCTCCGCGCTGGTCGGTGAACGTGACGTACGGAGTTCCGATCATCTGCAGGTGTGCCCCGGCCAGGGGACGTCCGTTATCCTGCCGGAAAATTCGGCCGATGACCGTCCCGATCTGGGCCGGGCCGGCGGAGTCTCTGGGCGCTACAGGGCGAGGAATGCAACGCTCCGGATTATCGGGCAGCCAGGCTTCCATCGGCCGCCGGGCCTGCGGTCCAGCACCGGCTCGGGTCATCAGCCGGGGGCGGCCGAAAATGCGTTGCGCCTCGGATTCGAGCGTGGCAACCGGCAGCTTTCGGGCAGGAGTGGCGGCCCGCGGTTCGCGGGTTTCGGGCGCGGGCCTGTTCGGAGCCTCCGCTCCACTCGACCGGGTCGCTTCCGGGGCCGCGTTAGGCTCAGGCTCGGGTGCAGTCTGCCGCACCGCGCGCGGCGGCGGTGGTGGCGGCCGAACCGGTACTGGTGGTGGGGTCGGTCGAGGGGATGGGGTTGGCACCGGGGGCGGCACGTAGATCATGTCTACCCGGCGTGCCTCGTCGGCCGGACGGTCGGCCCGCTCGGTGGACTCGGACGCCGGACTTTCCCGGGAGAGCAGGGCCGCCACCGTGAGCAGCACACCATGGAGCCCCGCGCTGACGGCGAGTGGACTCCAGGGGCGCTGGCGAGTGGGGGGGACCGGCTCTAACAAGCGAGGCATTCCTCGGAAGATAAGGCTATGGATCTGAACCCCTGGAAGCCACATGCCGCGGCGATGGAGGCCTACCATCGCGGAAAGCACGACGCCGTGCTCGTGGTCTACGACAACTTCGAGCGGGACGAAGTGCCGGTCTCGTACTTTTTCCGCCGCCCCGACCTGTTCCCGCCCTTGGAGCGCGTGGCGCTCGACCTCTGCCGTGGGCGGGTCCTGGATGTGGGCGCCGGATCCGGCTGCCACTCGCTCGTGCTCCAGGACCGTGGATTCGAGGTCACCGCCATCGAGATCCTTCCTGCCCTGGTCAGCATCCTTCGGGAGCGAGGCGTCCGGGATGTCCGCTCAGCCACCTGGATGGACGTCGAGGCCGAGCCATTCGACACCGTCTTCATGATGATGAACGGCCTGGGCCTCACCGAGACCCTGCCCGGCCTGCGCCGGTTCTTTTCGGAAGCTCGCCGGCTGGTTCGCCCGGGAGGCCAGGTGCTGGCGGACTCGACCGACGTTCGGGTGCGGCTCGATGTCGAGGCGGGCCGCACCGGTGCGCTCGAGCGGACCGATGGGCGCTACGTGGGCGAGCTGCACTTTCAGGTGGAGTACGAGGGGCGGAAAGGCGAGCCGTTTCCCCAGCTCTACGTCGATGCCGCTACACTTGGCCGCTATGCGCGGGAGGAAGGTTGGGACTGTGAGATCGTATGCGATCCCGACCAGTACGGTAACTACCTGGCGCGGCTCACACCTTAATCAGGCTCACTCCGGTAGAGGATCGCCCGCCTTCCAATCGTCTGCGGTCAATCCATTCAAGAGCTCGAGTACCGCCCGCCGGTCCTGATGCACCGCCAGGACCAGCAGGTCCCCGGGCAGCGCCCATTCCAGAGACTTACGCACTCCGGCGATGTCGGGTCCGACCCGGGTGACAGCTTCGCCGGGCAGGCCCAACCGGGCGAACTCGCCGGCGAGCAGGGCAGGCACCTCGCCCACGGCCCGGCCTCGCAGGAACTCATCCATATCCTTGACCACCACGTGGTCCGGCCGCAGCGACCAGACGGCGCGCGCCAGCTCGCGAATGGCCTCGTCACTCCGGTCGCCCGCCTGGCCGACCATGACCAGGCGTCGCTTGGCCGGGAGCTTCTGGGCCAGCCTTACGAGTGCCGACATGCCATGGGGATTGTGGGCGTAGTCGAGCAGGATCAGAATGCCGCCGATGTCCAGGAGAGTGGCCCGGCCGGGATTATCTCCCGGGTCGTGACCGAACTTCCGGAGCGCCGTGGCGATTGCCTCGGTCTCGAAGCCCAGGGCAGCGCCGACTCCAACGGCGGCGAGTACATTCGCCACGTTGTGCTCCGCGGTTCCCCGGAATGTGATAGGAACCTCGGCCACCGAGGCAATCGTCTCGCGCTGCGCTCCCCGGATCAACACGAACTGCCCCTGCTCACGGACAACGGCGTTGCCGCCTGCCTGGGTATGTGCCGAGACGAGGGGAGAGGTGGGGTCGAGCGAGAACCAGGTTATGGCTGCTCTGACGGCGGGGCTTCGTTGCACCAGCATCGGGTCGTCCGCGTTCAGAACCAGCGTCCCCTGGTTTCCTAGCGCCTTGGCCACCAGCAGCTTCGTGTCCGCCAGCTCGGCCAGGCTTTCAATGCCGAACTCCCCCAGGTGATCCTCGGCGATGTTGGTCACCGCCGCCACTTGCGCCTGTTCCACCTGGAGTCCCCGGCGCAGCAGTCCACCGCGGGCCGTCTCCAGAATGGCCGTTTCGACCTTGGGATGGCGGAGGACCATCCGGGCCCCGCTCGGCCCGGAAAAGTCACCTTCCTCGAGCGAGACCGTCCCCACTTTCACGCCGTCGGTGGACGTGAAGCCCGGAACCAGCCCTACCTCCCGGGTCATGGCCGCCACCAGCCGTACGACGGTTGTCTTGCCGTTGGAGCCGGTCACCAGCGCGATGGGCACGTCGCGGGCGCGCGACCAGTCGACAGCTGCTGGATCCGGCAACGCGGCCTCCGGCCAGACCAGCGCGCCCACTCCGGATCCGACGGAGACGTGCTCCTCGCCGCTCAGGAAGGTCAGCCCGCGTGACCTGGCCGCAGCCCGAAGTGCAACCAGAGCAGAATTGCTCTCCGCCGCTATGGCGCCACGCAACGACGCGACGCCGGCCGCGTAATCGGGGGGAGGTCCCGATCCCAGCTCCGCCGCCGCCGCTTCCCAGGCCAGCTCGTTCAGTTCGGTGGCCGCATAGAGGCCATCGACCGGCGCGGTGAGCGCCAGGCTCACACCTCCGGGGAATCGTCGAGTGGCCAGTTGCTCATCGGCCCAGCCGACGTCGCGTAACAGGCGACGCGCGGCACTCTCCCAGGCGGCCGTTGCCTGGTCGGGATCCTGTCCGCCGAGGCGAAGCTCGAGAACCGCGCCGGGGCCGTCCAACATCAGCCCTGGTCCGGTCAGCCGGCGGGAGTCGAGGACGTCCATGGGGGGAGCTCCGCGGGTCAGTCGTCCATCTCCTCGCGCGCAATCCGGACGCCGCGCGAGTCTCTCACGAACTCACGTCGGTGGTCCTCCAGCACCGGTGCAACGGCGGCCAGCACCGGCACCGGCCGCGACACGCGCCGTTGCTCCGCGGGGGGAGGCGCCGCGTCGGGGCGGAATTGGATGATCTGCTTCCAGCTCCGGGTGATCGCGTCTCCGAAGATGAGCACGAGGTCGCCCGGGGCAGCCTCCCGAAGCGCGCCGTCGACCGCTGCTTCCTCGCTGGGGATGACCAGGATGTCTTCAGCGGCCACGCCGTTGGCCAGGAGCGCCTCGCGCAGCAGCTGCGGCACCTCATCGGGGCGGCGGCCTCGGAGCTGATCGTCACGCCGGCAGATATACCGATCGAAGTGCCCCGCGATGATACGACCGATCTCGATGATGTCCTGGTCACGCCGGTCGCCGGGCGCGGCCAGCACGCAGATGCGGCGGCCTACGACGTCCAGCCGCTCCACCAGCTGGCACATGGCCTCCACCGCGGCGGGATTGTGGCCGTAGTCGAGAATCACCTTGAACGGGTGCTCGTCGTAGATGTTCATCCGGCCCGGGGCCTGGAAGAACGTGGTGTCGAAGGTGCGGAGCCCGTGCCGGATGTCCTCCAGCTTGAGTCCCATGCTGAACGCCATGGCGGCGGCGAACATCGCGTTCTGTACGTTGTGCATGGCCCGGCCCTCGAGCGTCGCCGGTATCAGGTGGGTCCAGAGCAGCGGTATGTGGGTGCCGTGATCGTAGATCGTGATCATCTGGCCCTTGATCCCGGTCTCCAGCACCACGCCGCGTCCACCCGCCTTGATGTGTTCGCCCACCAGCTCGTGGGTTGGGTCCATGGTGGCGTAGCACAGATTCTTGGCCTCGGTGTAATCGGCCATCTTGAGGCATAGCGGGTCATCGGCGTTCAGAACGGCGGTCTCCCGGGCCACCTCCACCACGATCCGCTTGACCTCGGCGAGCTGCTCCAGTGTCCCGATGCCTCGAAGGCCGAGATGATCGGCTTTCACGTTGAGCACCGCGCCGACATCGCAAGATCTTACCCCCATTCCGGCCCGCAGCAGGCCACCGCGCGCGATCTCCAGCACCGCCACATCAACCGACGGGTCGCTCAGCACCATGCGCGTAGCCACCGGGCCGGTCATGTCTCCCGCCACCGTGCGCTGGCCATTGATGTACACGCCATCGGTGGACGTTAGCCCGACGTGATGTCCGGCGAGCTTCTGGATGTGGGCCAGCATCCGGGCGGTTGTGGTCTTGCCGTTGGTACCGGTGATGGCGGCGATCGGTATCCGGGTCGGGGTGCCCGGCGGAAACAGCATATCCATCACCGGGCCGCCGACGTCACGCGCCCGTCCCTCGCTCGGCGCCATGTGCATGCGGAACCCCGGTGCGGCATTGATCTCGCAGATAGCGCCGCCGACGTCCTTGTATGACTCGGTCACATCGGTGCTGAGGAAGTCCACGCCGCCCACATCGAGGCCGATCGCCTTCACCGCGCGCACCGCCATCTCGATGTTGTCCGGATGAACCTGGTCGGTCACGTCGGTGGCGGTGCCACCGGTCGAGAGGTTGCCGGTCAAGCGGAGAAAGACGCGCTCCCCGTCGGCGGGCACCGTTTCCCTGGTGAAGCCCTTGTCGGAGAGCAGCGTCTCCGCCTGGTGATCGAACGTCAGACGGGTGAGCACCTTCTCGTGACCGATGCCTCGGCGGGGGTCCCGGTTCACCTCGTCCACCAACTGCTCGATGGTGTGTACACCGTCCCCCACCACATGTCCCGGCACTCGGAGCGCTACCGCGACCAGCTCCCCGTTGATCACCAGCATCCGGTGGTCCTCACCGGTGATGAAGCTCTCCACGATGACGCTGCGGCTGTGCTCCCGGGCGGTATCGAAAGCCTCGGCCACCTGCTCCGAGCCGGTGAGATGGATTGAGATGCCGCGGCCGTGGTTCGCGTTGAACGGCTTCACCACCACCGGGTACCCTATTCGCTCGGCCGCCGCCACCGCGTCTTCCGCAGTCTGGACCAGCCGCTGCTGCGGCACCGGCAGCCCCAGATTGCCCAGTATACGGTTGGTCTCTTCCTTATCGGAGGCCAGCTCGACCGCGATGTGCGAGGTACGGCTGGTGACGGTCGCCTGGATCCGCTGCTGGTACCGCCCGTGCCCGAACTGGATCAGACTCTGGTCGTTGAGCCGGATCCAGGGAATCCGCCGCTCCTCTGCCGCCCGCACCAGCGCCATGGTGCTGGGACCGAGTGCGCGACGCTGGGTAAAATGGATGAACTCGTCCCGCTCCGATGCGAAGTCGAACCCCCCGGGTACCGAGCCCTCTGGTCTCAGGTCCTGGGGGAGCAGCGAGTGCAACAGGGTGAGGCCGAGCCGGCCGGCCTCGACGCCCACGTCCTCCTGGTCGTACTGGTAAATGACGTAGTAATGTCCGGGCGGGCCGTGCGAGCGGGTCTTTCCGAACGTGACGGTCTCGCCCGCCACGTTCTGAAGCTCGATCGCGACGTGCTCCAGAATGTGACCCATCCAGGTGCCGTCGCCCTCGGTCAGCCGGCGAACGAATCCACCCTTCTTGCCATAGGAGCAAGTGTGGTCGTGCAGCCCGGGCAACGCCTGGAGGAGGGCATCGGTGAACGCCGGTCCCAGCTTTCCGGATGGCCATTCTTCCAGCGGCCCGAGATCGATGTCGAGCCGGATAACCGGGAAGTGGGCGTACAGACTGGGTCCGACGAAAACAGTTTTATCCAGTATCAACATTTACCCACTCCCCCGCTTCGCCGCCTTGTTGCCGTCCTCACCGCCCTCCACCCGCTGAGCCAGCGCAGGCGCGGCCGCTGCAATGCGGGAGTGCAAATTGAAGGTCGAGCCGTGATCGAGGATGTGCAACTTGAGCCCGATGAGACAGATCGCGTCGTTCTTCCGGACCCGGGCCATGGAGGAGAACTCGATACCGGAGCAGTCCACGATCGTGAGCGCGCCGCCCCCCACCACCTCGAGGGTCTCATCCGGCGCAATGAAGCCGGCCGTGTTCTCGTCCAGTCCGATACCGATGGCAAAAGGATTGTAGGCCAGGGCGGTGAGCAGCCGGCCGAGACGGTCGCGCTGTCGAAAGTGCTGGTCGATAATGATCCGATTGGTCAGGCCCAGGCCTGGGGCCAGGGTGACGATCCGGGCCCGGGGAGACGCGCCCTCCTTACCGAAGGCAATCATGTGCTCGCTGAGAAACGCCGCGCCGGCCGAGGTGCCGGCCACGTGCATGCCCTCGGCGTTCCTCCGCCTGATCGCCTTGGCTACTTCGGTGCCTCCGATCATGGTGCTGAGCCGAAGCTGGTTCCCGCCGGTGAGAAAGACCCCGTCCACGGTATCGAGCAAATCGAGCCACTCGCGGTGCTCGCAATCGGCCCGGCTCTGGATCGGAAGCGACTTGGCTGCGCCGACGCCGAGGCTTCGAAACAGGTCCTCGTAGCGGCTGCCGGTATCGCTCACCGAGGAGGCCGTGGGGATGATTGCGATGCGGGAGCCGGGGCCGCCACAGAGTGTGGCAAAGCGCCTGAGAATAGCGACATCGCCGATCTTTTCCTCAGCGCCGCCAACTGGAATGATGTAGCCCCGGACCTTCTCCACCAGCTTCCTCCTCGGCATCTGACTGTTACGCTTCGAACGCTCCCTGAATCAGGGGCCGGCCCCCTCGCACGCACCACTTGCCCCGGGCCATCACATCCTGAATTCCGCCTTCCGAATCGAGCACCACCAGGTCGGCGTCCGAGCCCGCTGCCAGGCGGCCCTTGCCCGGCAGCATCAGCAGTCGCGCCGGGCTGGAGGTGAACGCCGGCAACACGCGCTCCAGCGGCTGACCCGAGGCCAGGAGTTCCTTGAGGGTGTCTCCCAGTGCGGAAGGGCTTCCCACGTCCATGGCAGTCACCCGCCCGTCCTCGTCAAACGAGGGAAGACAGCCACCGCCATCGGAGCTCACCGTCACCCGCTCGGGCGGCAGCCCGGCCGCGAGGTAACGGGTCAGTGCTACGGATGCCGGCCAGGCATCCTCACCCTCATCCACGGGAAACGCAGTGATGTCGATGGTGCAGCCTTCCCGCACCAGCGCCAGAGCTTCATCGAAGAGCGCCTTGCGGCGGTTGACGTGGGTGGGATTGAAGACGGCCGCGGGGATCTCGCTGCGCTTGATGGCCTGGCGCACCAGGTCGAGTCCGCGCGGGCCCTCCCCGACGTGCAGGTGCACGATGCCGGCCTTTCCCGCCATCAGGCCGCCGACGTGTGCGTCACCGGCCACCCGGAGAAGCTCGTCCAGGGTGGGCTGGCTGGACCGGTGGTCACTGATCGCCAGCTCGCCGACTCCCACGATCAGGTCGATGAGGACGATGTCGCCGCGTACGCTGCCGGTGACGGTTGCCGGGGGCACGTGATAGCCTCCGGTGTAGCAATAGGCGCTGAGCCCATCGGCAATGAGCCCACGCGCCGCGGTCACCAGCTCCGCCGGGGTGCGCACCGTATCGTCGGTTCCCAACACCCCCACCGCCGTCGTCACGCCCCCCCGGGTGAGGCGGCTCAGCCCGAGGGCCGGAACTCGTGTGTTCGGGCCTGCCTCGCCGCCACCCCCGGTCAGGTGCACGTGGCAGTCTATGAGGCCGGGAATTACTCGGCGCCCCTCGAGATCGTGCTCCCGGACGCCGAGCGTCGGCGGCAAGGTCGGCGGCGCACTCCCCACCCACACGATCGTCTCACCCGCCACCAGCAGGTGGGCCCGGCCTCTGGGTTCGGGGTCGTACAGGTCGGCGTTCCGAAGCAGCTCGATCATGATTCCTGGATAAGGTACATGCGAGCAGAGAACTTACTCTCACCTCGGGACCCCGGCCATTGTCGGCCGGCCCGGAGCCGACACCCACTCCTGCTTGCGGCGGGTGGGTGGAGCAGACGCCATGAAATAGGTTTGACGGCAGGCTCCCAGGGGAAGGGCGGAAGGGCGGTCGCGGAGCCTGCCGGAGGGCCCCTTCCCCTTGCGCTCAGCCGTCGAAGCTCATCCCAGTGCCGCTGCACGCCCCTTCACAGTCCACTACTTCTCCAGCCCGGAAGGCACTCCGTCGGGATAACGCTTCTGGATGGCTGCCTCGATCCGCTCGATGCGGTTCTCGGGATTGGGATGGGTGCTGAAGAACTCCGGTGGCCTGCCTCCCTGCGAGCTCTCTTCCAGGACCTTCATCAGACCGGTCATCGAGCGCGGATCGTACCCGGCCATGGAGGTGAAGCGCACCCCCAGGTCGTCCGACTCGAGCTCGTCCTGCCGGCCGAAACGCATTCCGACCAACTGGCCGATCATGGCGGCCACTGCGGCCGAGCCCCGGCTCGAGGGGTTGTTCGGGTCGTAGGTCGCGAGCACGGCGGCGCCGGTGAGGCCCTCGGTCAGCTGTTGCTTGGCGATGTGCTCGGCCCCATGCCGGGCCACCACGTGCCCGATCTCATGGCCCAGCACGCCGGCGAGCTGCCCTTCGGTTTTCAGCTTCTTAAGCAGGCCCTCGGTGATGGCAACCTGGCCGCCGGGGAGAGCGAAGGCGTTGATGGTCTCGGCGTCGTCGAGTAGATGGAATTCGAATCGGTAGGGACTCTGGGCGGCTGCGGTGCGGGAAACCAGACGCTCACC
>JBKJZM010000042.1:0-10768 GCA_046715295.1 Gemmatimonadales bacterium
CCGAAGACGCTGAGAACGCGGATCATTGCCTGGGCGCGACCGCCCCCAACCGCTCGGCAAGGGTCTGCATGGTGACGAAGCGAAACCCGCGCTCGAGCACGGTGGCAAAGACCTGGCGCAGGATGCGATCGCGCACGCCTTCATAGCAGGGGTGACCGTAGAACACGACCGACTCATGCTCGTCCAGGTGCTGGTTCAGCTGACGCAGTACTTCGGGCTCCGCGGTGCCGCGCGCGCCGTGGTACTCGAGGAAAGGAATAGTGCGAGGGCCGGACAAGGTCACCGGAATGGTCCAGTGCCTCACCGGTTTGCCGGCCACCGTAGCCCGGGCAGGCTCACCGCCAATGGCATCACCGTTGTAGGTGAACCCCAGCTTGTCGAGGAGCGCCATGACGCGCGCATCGGAGTAGAACCCGGGCGAGGAGAAGCCGGCCGGCTTACCGAAATGCCGGACGAAATGCCGGTAGGACTCTTCGACATCGGCCTGGAGAGTACGGTCGGGTAGCTGGTGAAAACGACGGCTCCAGACCACGTGGTCCATGCCGCCGTGCAGGCCAAGCTCATGCCCTTCGGCCTGGAGAGACTGGAGCAGGGGGACGAACGAGAGCCCGACCGGACGGGACAGGACAGTCTCGATCAGAAAACGAGGCCACCCGGTCTTCTTGATGAGGTGTACCGCATCGCGGTCGGCCAGCTTGGCCTTGGAGCGCGCGGCCCCGGCCCCAATCCACTCTACAAGATTGGTCGACCGCCCCATGTTGACGAAGAACGTGTTGGGTACCCCGAAGTCGCGGCACACCGCCCGGATCTTGGGGATGCCGTCGGTGGCGCAAACGCGATGATCGACGTCCCAGCGAAACGCAAACAGCCGTTCCGTCACCGTGCCGTCCTGGCGGCGACTTCGCGGTAGAGCTGCTCGAACTGCTCCGCCGACCGGTCCCAATCGAACAGCCGGAGCGCCCGCGCCCGGCCGGCCTGCCCCATCAGGCGTCGCCGCTCCGGATCGTCCAGCAAGCTTCCGATGGCCTGGGCCAGGGCGGTAGCGTCACCGCGGGGCACCACCAGCCCGGTTACGCCGTCCTCCACTACTTCGGGCAGACCGCCGGCGTCGCTTGCCACCACGGCTACCTCGCAGCCCATGGCCTCCGCGGCGGGAATACCGAACCCCTCTTCCAGGGAAGGAATGACCGAGAGCGCGGCGGCACGATAGTATGGCGGCAGCTCGCTGTTGGGCACCCAGCCCAGAAACGTCACGTCCGGCCCAAGACCAAGATCCTCGGTGAGACGAACAAGCTCCGGGCGCTCGAACCCATCGCCGGCGAGGACAACCTTGAGATCGGGGAACCTGGGCTTCAACTGCGCCGCCGCCTCGAGGAGGAAACGAATGCCCTTCCGCGGAAACAGCTGGCGGCAGGCGAAGATCATGTTGGGCCCGAAGCGCGGACTCCGCCGGTCTCCGTTCTCATCCGGACTGAAACGACGGAGATCGGTGCCGTTGAACACCAGCCGGATGCGGTCGGCGGGGGCCCCGGCCCGCAACGCGTGCTGGCGGCAGTCTTCGGTAATCGCGGTCAGCGCGCCGGCGTGGCGTAGCGTCCAGCGCAGCGCCGGGCGAACGTACCAGCGGGTTGGAAAATCGTACCCTTGCTCCGGATTCACGTAGACGTCGCCGCCGTGCATGGTGATGATGCTGGGAATCCCGAGCTTTCGCGCGGCCAGGACAGCGGCGGGACCCGTAGGTATTGCCCAGTGAGCGTGGATCACGTCGGCTTTCCCCTCGCGAGCCTCCGCCAGGATGGCGCGGTGCTGGGCCTCGAGATAGTTGGCCATCACGGCGAGCCGGGCGAACCGTCCCAACCAGGTCACTCGGCTCTGCGCTACCCGCCCGTACGTCAGGTCGGCTGGAAGCTCCATTGGGAAGCGGACGATCCTCACGCCATCGAACGTGTCCTCCCGCGCCAAGGAAGGATCTCCCGGCGTAACCACCGTGACCGAATGACCCCGGCGCACCAGGTGGCGGTTGATGTCGTGAACGTACGTGGCCTGAGTGTCGGTGGCGTGCTGAGGATACCAGTAGGTGGGACAAATGATCCGCAACGGTGTTCCCGGCCCCCCGGATAGACGAGGGGACCTCTTCGGAGCTCCAACCACCAGTCCCCCTGCAGTCATAACGTGGTCATTTCAGAAGATAGCTGCTGAGCTAAAGGCTAGAAGGACGACCTGGAAAGATCAACATTTATGCCACCTAAGGCCCCCTTCATCGGGGGAGTTATGCCGCATGAGGGTCCTATTGAGGAACGGGTGCAACAGGAAGTGCTGCCTCCATGCCGCGGATCTTCAGGATACCGGTGTTTGACCTGGGTGGGGTCTGGGAGGGGGCCGCCGGTCTAACCGGGGCCGCGGCACGACTCAGCTGCCCAGGAGGGCACGCACCTTATGGGCGAGATCGTCCTGGGTGAAGGGCTTGGAGAGAAAGGGCTCACTCGGTTCCAGCAGCCCGCCCTGAAACACCTCGGAGGCGAAGCCGGACATGTAGAGGATCGGTTTGCCAGGCCAGCGCTGCTCCACGTGGCGGCCGAGCTCCCGGCCATTCATTCCCGGCATCTTGATATCGGTCAGGACCAGATGAATGGCCCCGGCATGCTGCTCCAGGGTGGCGATGGCTTCCCGGCTGTGACTGGCTTCGAGCGTCTGATACCCGGTAAACGTCAGCATCCGGGAGGCCAGGTGCCGAACCGCCTCCTCATCGTCAACCACCAGAACGGTGTAGCCACCTGGCGGGCGTTCGATCTTGGCCGAGTTGGTTCGGTTCGAGCCCTGCAGCGCCATGTGGTCCGAGACTGGTCTAAGGTGAATGCGCGAATGTATGGCCGTTTGGTTCGGGGCCGCAAGCCTGCAGGTGTGATATGTGACACTATTGGGGCCAGGGGATCCGGTAATATCGCGGAGGTTGCTCCTTCGGCGGTCGGGCGTGGCTGGAGGGGTCGATATTGCGTGCGCGGCACCATCCCCCGTATTGTTTACCACCGTTCTCCCCTCTTGGGGGCGCCCGGGCCCTTTACTCCGATAAAGCTTTTTCTATGACTTCTTGCGCAGACCTCCTCGACCATGTTGACCCGGAAGAGCATCTGGTCCAGCTCTACGGCATGGATGACCGTCTGCTCACCAGAAACATCAGTCGATTCCTGGCTGAAGGGCTGCGGCGGGGTGACGGGCTTCTGGCTATCGCGTCGCCGGAGCACAGCGGCTCCGTGGCTCGGCAACTTCGGCAGGAGCCCGGCTATTCGAAGGCCGTGCTCGAGGGCAGGCTGGTATTTCTGGACGCCCAGGGAACGCTGGACCGCCTGATGCTCGACGGCCAGCCTGATCGAGCCCGATTCGAGAGTGTCGTCGGAGACGCCCTGGCGGGCGTGCAAGCCCGGGCGGGTCACACCGGGATTCGGGCCTATGGGGAGATGGTGGGGCTCCTGTGGGTGGCCGGTCAGCGCGCGGCCGCCGTCCGCCTGGAGGAGTTCTGGAACAGCCTGCTTCACTCAAGCAACATCAGCCTGTTCTGCGCCTACCCGATCGATGTTTTCGGTGAGGATTTCAAGGTCGAGCACGTGGATGCGCTGCTGTGCGCACATACCCATATGGTTCCTATTGACGATGACCTCGAGTTCGCGTTGAACCGGGCCATGAATGAGGTTCTTGGAGACCGGGTGAACGGCCTTCGGGCGTTGATCAAGGGCAATCACCGCCCATCCTGGGGAGAGGTTCCCAGATCAGAGGCCATAATTCTCTGGCTCCGCAACAACCTCCCCGGGTCGGCTGGGGAGATCATTGGCCTGGCCCGCCAGTACTACCAGCCGCTAGCTGCTGCCCGCCTCTAGCCTCAATAGGCTCCGACATCGGGGCCTATCAAGTCGAAGTATTCAAGCGTGCTTTACATATCTAAGCGGGAGATCGTGGTTGGATCGCCACCGCGTCAGCCGGGGGCGGGGCACGGAACCCGGCGATAGGGAAACTCCATTCGTTGGCGGTTGCCTCCCTGTCTCCCATCGATCCAGGCTATGATCGAATCCCGCCCCGCCCGGCGATAGCCCACGACTTGCGGGTAGTCGTGCTCCGGCGCCTCAAAGACCACGCTGTCTGCAGTGGCGCTCCTGGCGGCAAAGACCGCTGGCGGCTGGCCGCTCGGGTGGGCTTCAAAGACAATATTGCCCGCCTTCTCCTGAATGAGGGTAAGCTCGTACTCCATCAGGCCCCGCGAGGTGGTTGTTCGTGCCATGCCCAACATCGAGCCCGCGCGCAGGTTCATCCGGTGTTCCTCCACGATGCGATCGCTCGATCGCATTTCCATGCAGCCCGCGAGCCATCGGAGATTTTTCACTGAGAGAGTGGGTGGCACTTGGACTGCCCTGGTAGGAACGACAGCTCCCCAGAGTCCCAACAGGGCCACAACGGGCCCCACGCTACGCAGCCGCTGCATAGTGGCTCCATGGTCAGGTGATGGTCATGGCCAGCCTTGGTCTAACAATGGCCCGAAATGCTGCCGCTGGGCAGCCTCGATCGGTAACTGCTCGGGTAAAACCTCGTTTGGCGAGCAGACCTTGTTTAAGGGTTCTCTGCTAGCGATTTTGCACGCCTACGGGAGTGGTGGCCGAGTGGCTGAAGGCACCGGTTTGCTAAACCGGCATAGGGGGTCAACCCCTATCGAGGGTTCGAATCCCTCCCGCTCCGCTTTTATACCGCGTAAACGGTGAACAGTAAACGGTGAACGGGCAACCATCCCGGCGCCTCCCGTTTACCCTTCACCGTTCACTGTTTACGCTTTGTCCATGAAACCACGCGTCCGCTTCGCCCCTTCCCCGACCGGGTACCTCCACGTGGGGGGTGCCCGCACCGCCCTGTTCAACTGGCTCTTTGCCCGCCACACCGGCGGTACGCACATCCTCCGCATCGAGGATACCGACCGCGAGCGCAGCACGCCGGAGCATACCAAGGTCATCCTCGATGGTCTCACCTGGCTGGGTATCTCATGGGACGAAGGTCCATACTTCCAGGGAGAGTACGCGCCTCGCCATCAGACCGACGCCGAACGGCTGCTCGCCGCGGGGACAGCGTACCGTTGCTTCTGCACCCGGGAGGAGCTCGATACCCAACGGGGGCGCGGGGACGGATCAGGGGTGGGCTTTCGGTACGACCGGCGCTGCCATCGGCTCAGCCCGGCCGAGGTCGAGGAGCGCATCCGCGCAGGTACGCCGTCGACGATTCGGTTCCTCCTGCAGGACGAGGAGATCGCCTGGGAAGACGCGGTGCACGGCCGGATCAGCTTCCAGGGACGAGACCTCGACGATTTCGTTATTCTGCGGAGCGACAACAGCGCCATCTACAACCTGGCGGTCGTGTCGGATGACATCGCCATGGGCATCACCCATGTCATCCGGGGCGATGACCACATCTCCAATACTCCGAAGCAGATCGCACTGTACCGGGCGCTGGGCCATGAGCCACCGGTCTTCGCTCACGTACCCATGATCCTGGGAGCAGACGGGAAAAAGCTCTCCAAGCGTCACGGGGCCACTGCCGTCGGCGACTACCAGGACCAAGGGATTGTTCCAGCCGCCATGCGCAATTTTCTTGCACTGCTCGGCTGGTCTCCGGGCGGCGACCGGGAGATCATGCCGGAAGACGAGATGATCCGGCTGTTTACGCTCGACGGTATTCAGAAGAAGGCGGCGGTCTTCGATACCACCAAGCTCGAGTGGATGAACGGCCAGTATCTCTCGTTAGTGGCGGTCGAGGAGCTCGTCGAGCCGGTGCGTCGTCAGCTCACCCTTATGAACGTCAGAGCCGACGCGGATCTTAGGCCCCTGATTAACTCAGTAAAGGCCCGGTCCCGAACCATCCTGCATGTGGCAGAGCAAGTGGCCGTCCGGATCAATCCCGGCCTAATCCACACGCCGGACGAGAAGGGCCTGGCACTAATCGCGAAAATGGGTTGGCCAAAATTCCAGGAAAACCTAGCGCACGCACGAACTGCGCTGGAGTATATCCCATCCGCTGAATGGAATCCTGACCAACTCCTGGCCACTCTCAAAAAGGTAGCTGACTCCAATAAGCTCAAGCTGGGAGATGTGATGCAACCGGTCCGAGTGGCGCTTACTGGATCAACCGTTTCAGAGCCGGTGAATGAGCTTCTGCACGTCGTAGGGCGCCAAAGTAGCATAGACACTATGAAGAGTAGGCCACACCGATGGGATCCGAGTACAAGCTCCAAGTGAAAGTGCATCCGGCCTGGCTCTCTCTCCTGCTGGTTCTCTCAGCTGCATGCTCTAAGACTCCAGCGCCGCCTCAACCGATTCCGGTTCCCTCCGCGCAACGGGCCGACACGGTGTCCCCTCCTTCCCCCCTGATCGAGCCGACCCCTGCCCCCGCCGCACGGATTTACGCGCCGGTTCGCCTTGCCTTCGTTGGTGACATCAACCTGGGGACCGAGACCCTCCCCGACGGCGTACCGCCCGACAGCGGGCGCGGACTGCTCGATCGCGCCCATTCGAGCCTGCGCGGTGACCTCGTTGTAGGGAACTTCGAGGGAGTGCTGGCCGATACCGGCACCTCGGTGAAATGCCTGGTCCGTCTCACCCTGAAAGAGCAGCGCCGGAAGGAGCGGCTCCGGAAACGGATGAAGCCGGATACGCTCCCGCCTGCAACGCGCCCGAACTGCTACGCCTTCCGTACTCCCACCATGTTGGCCCCCCGGCTGGTCGAGGCCGGGTTTACCCACATGAACCTCGCGAATAACCACGCCAACGATCTCGGGCCGGCCGGACGGGAATCGACTGAACACGTACTCGAGGGCTTGGGGATTCGGCTCTACGGCCCCTTGGGGCGCATCACCGTGGACACCATCCGGAAGGGAGACAGTCTCACCACGGTCGGGCTGGTGGGCTTCACCACTTATCCCTATGCCTACAATCTGCTGGACATCGAGCGCAGCGCAGCGGTGGTGGACTCGATGCGGCCCCTCGCCGATCTGCTGCTGGTGACATTTCACGGGGGAGCCGAAGGGGTACGGGCGCTCCGTACCAGCGAGGTGGCCGAATCGCTCGGCCGCGAGCCGCGGGGGGATCTCCGGCGCTGGGCCCGCGCCGTGATCGACGCCGGCGCTGACGCCGTGATCGGACATGGACCGCACGTGCTCCGCGGAATGGAGTTCTACCGCGGACGGCTCATCGCATACTCACTGGGCAATTTTCTTACCTATCGCGGGTTCAACCTGGCCGGTCCGCTGGGCACTACGGGGGTGCTGCAGCTGGAGTTCTCAGGAGACCGGACCCTTCGAGCAGCGCGCCTCGCCCCGATGAAGCAGGTGCCCCGGCAAGGCCCGGCGCCGGATCCGGACAGCACCGCCATCCACCTTGTCCGTCAGCTCTCAGCGCAGGACTTCGGAGCCACTGCTGCGGTGATCACCGAGTCGGGGGAAATCGTCCCGCCGAGGTAGACTCGGCTTGCCGTATTGCTCGGCCCCACCTACTGATTCCACATGACAGCCAACGCACCCGAGCCCGGTGAAGGCAACGCCGTTCCTACCCCAGCGGCCATCGCCGCGACCGACGAGCCAGTCCAGCTCGAGGTCGGCCTGGTGGAGGACGAACGGGTGCCTTCCGGTATGGTCTGCATGGGCACCTATCGCAATGGCCGCCTGGTTGCACGCGCGGTGCTGTCACCCGAGGCATGGGAGCAGATCGAGGAACACGGATTCTTCGACGAGCCGCTGCAGGTGGTGCTGGTGGCGCGGCTCGCGCCGCCGGGCCTCCAGTGCCAGCTCTTCGCCATGGTGCCGATTCCGGATGACGAGGCGGATGAGCCCGAGGAGCCGTGGGCGGCCAGCGTGCCGAGCTCATCCTACGAGTCAGCGCTGGAGTCCGATGGCGATGCGGAAGATGACCCGGAGGTGACTCCCATCCCACTGGGGAACATCGTGCGGTTCCAGACGGACCGGGTGTATCCCGAGAGCCTGCCGCTCGAGACTGCCGATGTCCTGAAGAAAATTATCGAGGGAGGAACGTCGGAGGTGGTGGACCGCGCGCTGTCGGATCTTCTGGGACTGTGAGGGAGAGTTCCACCATTCATCACACAAAGACCCCGGTTCGGAATCGCCAGATCCGGCTGAGCAGGTTGTCCAGATAACCCTCGGTCATGAACACCTCGACCGCGGCCGCCGTGCACGACGCATCGACCCCCCACAGGCTTCCCCGTTTCGCTTCGGCCTCGAAATCCGCCTGGAGGAACACCCGCTCATCCTGGGCGTAGACCGTCGGAAGGGTCTCCGAGAAATCGTGGGAGACGGCGTTGGCCCCGGGACCACCGATCGCGATAGTGGGATTGAGCTGAAAGATCCGGTTCTGCTGATACCAGAGATCGCCCACCACCACGGCGCGCCGGTACGCGTGGCCCGAGCCCCGGCGATCGATTTCCGCCTTGAGGCGGTACGCCAGAGGCCGGTCCCGCTCCTCGGCGGTCAACGAGGAGCCGGTAACGAGCACGACGGTTTCATCGGTATCAACGAGCTTCAAGGCGTAGCCGGTGTCTCGGGAGGCGGGGCGGTGCGCTGGTTTTTCTCGAATTCGCGCTCGCGCTCCTTTCGGAGCCGGATTTCGCGGATGACCTGCTTGAATTCCTCCAGGGTCTGCGCCCGCTGCGCCGCGTACAGCAGATCGGCGCGAAGGTCCATCAGGCGATTATACGCCCGGTTCTGATCGATGTTGCCGCCTGATATCGGAAGTAGCGCCAGCACCGCGGCCGGAATCTTCAGTCCCGCGATATAAATGTTCTTCGAGTCGATCCCGAATTTCTTGCCGGCCGCTTCGGTGGTCCAGCTTGGCAGTCCCACGTTGCGGCTGGCCGGATCAGAGGCGATCGAATCCAGGTAGGCCTGCACGATAGCCGAGACGGCGCTATCCAGCAGTTCAGCCCGGCTCTGGGAGAGCCGCTGTGCCAGCTCTCGAGGTGGCAGGGGCAACGGACGGACCCAGAGCCTGCCCTCCGCCAAACCAGGCCCGATGCGCGACGCCCGAGTAATCGCGGTGACGGTGCTGCCGCTGTCAGCCGGGAGGTCGCGTGTTTCCGGCCTCGGCAGCACTGTGACAGCCTCCGGTACGGTCGGTAGCTGGGGGCGCGTGACCCGGACCCGGGCAGTCCCCCGACGGGGAGCAGGCGCCTCGCTGGTCCCCTGCTCTCCCACCCGCTCCGGCAGCTGATAACGCATGGTGGTCTGGTCCGGTCCGTCGGCCGGCTGGGAAAGTACGATCAGCTGGTGGGGGAGCCGGGGGAGATCGGGCAACCGCCCGGTGACCCACCCGAAAAGCAGCAGGCTGTGCACCAGGATGCTGGCCGCGATGGCGATCCAGGGCCAGGGCGGGCGTTTGCGAAGGTGGAGCTCAAACCGCGGCAGCAATGGCACCTCTGCGCGCGCCGTCAAGCGCGCGGCCCAGCCGTTCGGCGGCCAAACGCAGCCGATCGGCTTCGACAGTCAGGGCAATGCGGAAGAAGCCCTCTCCAGCCGGCCCGAATCCGCTTCCGGGCAATACTACCACACCCATTTCCTCCAGAGCCTTCCGGGCAAACACCCCCGAAGGTACACCGGCGGGCAACGGTATCCAGAGATACATGGCCGCCCGGGGTGACTCGACCGTGAACCCGGCCTGCCGGAGCGCGATAACCGCGGCGTCCCTGCGGCGCTCGAGCTCGGCCCGGATCGGCTCGACCAGCCTCTCACCTTGATCGAGCGCCGCGGCCCCCGCCTTCTGCACGGCCAGAAACGGTCCCGTGTCGATGTAGGACTTCACCCGGGTGAGCGCCCCGATCAGCTCCGCGCGGCCGGCCGCAAAACCCAATCGCCACCCGGTCATGGAATAGCTCTTCGACAACGAGAAGAACTCGACCGCGACATCGCGAGCTCCCGCAAACTCGAAAATGCTCGGCGCCCGGTAGCCGTCGAACGTCAGATCGCAGTAGGCGTTGTCGTAGGCCAGCAGAATCCCACGCGCCCGGCAGATGGCCACCGTACGCTCAAGATAGGCCGGAGTGGCCACGGCCGCTGTCGGGTTATTGGGATAGTTCACGAAGACGATCCTGGCCCGCCGCAGGACCTCTTCCGGAATCTGGTCCAGGTGGAGAAGGAATCCGTTCTCCGGCCGTAGTGGGGCGATGTAGGGCTCTGCACCGGCCAGGAGTGCGCCGCCGATGTACGCCTGATAACCGGGCTCGGGCACGATCGCCACGTCGCCCGGATTGATTACCGTCAGGGGGAGGTGTGAGAGCCCTTCTTTCGAGCCGATCAACGGGAGCGTCTCGGTGGCTGGATCGAAGGTGACACCGAAGCGCCGCCCCATCCAGCGGGACGCCGCCTGCCTGAACTCGGGCAGGCCCTGTTGGAAGCCATACTTGCTGAGCGCGGGGTTACGGACGGCGGCTCTCAATGCGTCGACCGCAATCTCGGGCGGAGGCGTATCGTTATCACCCGCGCCCAGGTCAATGACGTCGACGCCGGCTTCGAGGAGCTGTCGCTTGATGGCGGGAATTTCGGCTAGTGGGTACCCGGGAAGACTCTGCAGCCGCTGGCTAAAGCTGATCATTGGTTATCGGCACCGCGAACCGGGTTGGAAAGAATGCCCACGCCGGGGATCTCCACCTCGACCACGTCCCCGTGCTGCAACGGCGCGGTTCCAGAGGGAGTGCCGGTGGCGATGAGATCTCCGGGCTCCAGGGTCATGATGCCGCT
>JBKJZM010000043.1:0-2972 GCA_046715295.1 Gemmatimonadales bacterium
AAGTCTACCCGTCGGGTGATGTTGCTTTCGAGGATGGCATCGCCCACGTGCCGGCTCCACACCGGCAGGCCCTGGCTCTCGCCCTCTTCGAGGTTGCTGCCCCGCACGACCGTCCACCGCGTATCACTGGCGAACACCCGCCGGCACGCTTCTACCTGATCGTCGAGATCCACCAGGCGAGCGAGTCGGGCGAGCCCGCCGGCGACCTTCACCAGCGCTTTAATCTTCCACGAGTACACGTCCGTCCCGTCGCGCGTGATGTGCCACCCGCACGAGAACACCAGCCGCGCGCCTGGACGCGCGTGATCGAGCACCGCCTGAGCCGTTCCAGACGCGTATTGGTGGACCCCCCAGGGGACCAGCACGACGAGTACCCCATCGCACCCCGCGACCGCGGTCTTGATGACCTCGCGGTCGTTCGTCGCTCCCGGAATGACCGTGATGCGTCCTTGGAAGGCATCGAGCTTCCCGACGCTGAGCTCCCGGCACACGCCAACCACCTCGTGGCCCCGATCGAGCGCGTGCTGCACCATGTAACGCCCGAGCTTGCCAGAGGCCCCTACAATGCAAACCTTCATTAGGTGCGTCCTCTACCGCGGTGTTGTGAGTAGGTGCAAGATGCAGTACTCCGGAGCAGCCGTCGAGGCCGCGCGCTAGATCGGAAAGAGGAGAGAATACCAATGCACGCCAAGACCCTCACCTGCCAGCTCGAGCTATCCAGTAAGGTCTTTGACATGAATATCAGAGATGTGTCGCACGAGGAGAGCCTGGAGGAACATGGCCCTCGGCAGCATGGGCCAGAAGTCACCCTATCCGATGGAAGAGTTCGACCCCTACGATGACCCAACCGGGGTGCCGTTCAGCCCTGGGGAAGGCGCTGCCCTTCGACGAGCTCAAGCGGCGCTACAAGGCGATGCAGGAGCCGCTGCTCCGCGCCATAACCAGCATGTCGCCCGAGGCACTCACCGCCCGCCCTCCTGCTCAGGCGGGTGGCGGGGGAAGCCGGGGGTGATCAAGCCGCCGGGACGGTGACGGTAAGGCGTAAGCGGTAAAGGCTGTTAGGGCGGTCACTACTCCTCCCGGCTGCCTGGGCCCCCCCGGCGCGGATTTGATACCGTGCCCATGGGAGCCTATGCTTAGGTTGTCACCGACTCTCTCCTCCAGGGTATCGGATGCCGGTGACCGCCAAGCTATCCAAGCGCTTCTACGAGGTTCTGGGCGAGGAAGTGGCCAATGAGCTTGTGGATTGGTTCAACGCAGTGGATCTGACCTACCGTGCGGATCTCCGCGAGCTGAACGAGCTGAATTTCGCGCGCTTTGACGCCAAGCTAGAGCAGCGTCTGGCGGAGCTGCGCGCCGAGGTTCGGCAGGCTGTGGCGGAGTTGAGGGCGGAGTTGCGGCAGGAGATCGCCCTATCCCGCCTCGAAGCGCGCACCGAGCTCCAGCAGGTCCGAACCGACCTCCTGCGCTGGATGTTTGGGTTCTGGGTCACAACGCTGCTCACACTAGCGGGTTTGATGATCTCCCTGCGCAGCCCCTAGAACGCCGCTGTTCGATCCACCCTCCGCGACTTGGCCGCCCGCTCGCGCCTTGCTGTAATGCGAATCTGCTCTGCGGGATTTCACATGCCGAACAGGCCAGAGCTGATCGTGGGCTCTGGCAGATAGGGTCACCGGCCTATGGGACTGACTGTCTACTACAATCTGGCCTTTCCGGGAGACCAGCCTGAAGCCCGCATCTGCGGGACCCTCGAAGCGTTGCAACGCGCCGCGCAGGGACCAGGGGTCGAGCAGGTGACTCCACTCAGGCGAATCACTATAGCCGACTGCGAGGGCTTCGAGCGGCAAGAGGTTGACCTCGATTGGCTGATTCGCTGCTTTGCCGCTCGCGCGGTGGAGGACCCGCGTGATTGCCGCCGGGCCCTGACTGTCGCGCCCACGGTGGCCTACGGGTTCGCCGCAGTCGTGGGACGCTGCGAGCCCGTGATCCTTGGTCTTGGGCGCTACCCGGCGACGATCATGGATGCTGGCACCGAGCTACCGACCGGACTCGAGGGCTGGAGCTGGCACGCCTGCACCAAGACACAGTATGCCAGCGTTCGGAGCATCGAACATTTCGTCAGGTGTCACCGCGCGGTGATAGCGCTGCTGGACGCCGCACGCGCTCTCGGTCTCGAGGTGGACGTCCGGGACGACTCCGGCTTCTGGGATCATCGGGATGAAGGCAGACTGGTCGCATCGGTGACGCACTGGAATTCGATCGTGGCCAGACTTGCCGGACGTGTCGCCGACGGTATGGACGCGACTGATCTCAAGGTGGAATCTCCTGTCTTTCGACACCCTGAGTTCGAGCGACTGGAGATGAATTGATAGACGCCTGGCCGCACGACAACCGCTCCAGGTGGGCCGTACGACCCTCAGCCAGCGAGAGGAAGAGCGATCGTTTCTACCCGGGAGAGGTCCAGCTTCCGGCTGGCATGGTCGATGTCGATCCCCACCAGGAGCCCGTCAGCATCGAAATCGAGCACAACCCCAGGGGCAACCTGTCGCGACTCAGCACTGGGCCGGTCGACCAGATCGATATACAGGCTGTCCGTCTCACGGTAATAGTGCAGTTTCATGGTCGCCGTCCTGGCTCGAAATCTCTGTCTGGAAAAGCGTTGTGCACGGTTTCCCCATCTTCGAGGGTGACGACTCGCAGCCAGTGGCCGAGCTCCGGCACCCATCCCCAGAAACGTATCCCGTCTTCCTGCACGCTGCGCCCCTCAGGATTAAGAATGACCTGCTCCAGCCAGCCGAGTTGGAGATAGCTCCGCTTTCGTAACACCTGCTCACGGAAGTAGGCGGTCTTTTCATCGGATTCGAGGGATTCCGCTCATGAATCTCAGGATACCGGTCTTCCCTGCTCACCCAGAACCGGTTGCCAAGTTCGTGGCGCGAAATGCCGCGCCCGAAGGATCCACCGTCCGGCTC
>JBKJZM010000044.1:0-7147 GCA_046715295.1 Gemmatimonadales bacterium
AACAGCGCCACCGATTTCTCCGCCATGAGCGAGGAGCTGGCCGCGAGCAGCAGCGAGATTTCGACGGCCATGGTCAAAGTGGCCTCGAGCGCGGAGCAGCAGGTCCGGGGAATGGAGAAGGCGGACGTCCTGCTCCTCAATCTCCGACAGATTGCCGAGACCAACGCGACGGCGTCGGCGCGCGTGCTGGAACTGGGCGAACGGATTCAGCAGCTCGCCGCGCGCAACCAGGCGGACGTTGCCGCCGCCGGTCAGACCCTGCTCGACATCCGTGAAGTCGTGGGAACCTCCGCCCGCCAGGTGCAGGAGCTCTCCAGGCTGTCCGAGCCGATCACCGACTTCATCGATCTTATCCGGCAGATCTCGTCCCAGACCAACCTGCTGGCCCTCAACGCGGCCATCGAGGCGGCCCGGGCCGGCGAGCACGGCCGCGGCTTCGCGGTCGTAGCCGAAGAGGTCCGCCGGCTGGCCGACTCCAGCTCCAGCGCGGCGGAGGAGGTGGCCAAGACAGTCCAATTCATTCGCAACCAGGTGCGGGACGTGTCGGCGACGATGGATGTGGGATCGGCCAAGGTACACGGCATCGAAGCGGTGGCCCTTGCCGCCGCGCGGGCCCTCGAGGAGATCGCTAAAGCAGTGCAGGAGGTCCACACCGCCGCTGGAGAGGTCGTGCGGGAGGCGGAAGCCAACCGCCGGATCGTGGCGCAGCTCGGAGAGAGAACCCAGGAAGTGAGTCAGGCCGCCAGCGAGCATGCATCGGCCAGCGAACAGGTGACCGCTGCCGCCCAGGAGCAGACCGCCTCGACCGAGCAGATGGCGGCCGCCGCCGGCGACCTACTTCAGGGCGCCACGCGGCTCACGGCACTCATGCAGGATTTCAAGACCTGAGGGGGACAACTACCGCTTCCGCTTGCCTTTCACTGCCTTCTTAACCGTCTTCACCGCCTTCACCGTTTTCCCCTTCACCCGGGCCTTCGCCTTCATCGCCTTCTCCCGGTCGGCCGCTTTGTCCAGGCGCTTCTGCTGAGCGGCATGCACTTCGGCCAGGATCCGGTCGCCCTCTTCGGTGCCCAGCAAGCTGCGGCGGGTGGCATAGCGGATCAGTTCCTCCGCGTCCGCCACGTTGAAGTCGCCGATGCGCGCCGCGGCGCGGATGACACTTCCCAAGGCGTCAGCCACCGGGCTCCGCAACACGTTCGCGATGCCCGGCAGCGTCTCCAACAGAGTCGAGATCTGTGAACCACCGAGTTCCGATACCACACGTCCTCCTTGACCTGCCACCGAGCCGGGCTTAAGGGCAAACGACCGGGAGCCGCGCCCATTAGGGACGGAATTCTCGCACTGGTGACAGTCTGACGCTAGTAGTATGGGGGACTACTTCGTGATTTGGAGCTCACCCCGCATGTCATACGCCCGGTGGGGCAGACAGAAGAAGGCATACTTTCCCGGAGCCAGGGTCGGAACAACCATTCTGTACTCGGCTCCATTTGGGGTGAGGAGAGGACTACTGAGATCGCCGGAGCGGCGGCTCAACGCCCCGTTGAGTGCCTCATGGGCCGGACCGGCCAGTCCACCACTTTCGAAGACGATGCTGTGAGGTGTGCCGCTCACTGCTCTGAATAACAGGACGTCACCCGGACGCGCGGTCACCTGCGCCGGACTGAACCGGAAAATCTCCTTCTCCGGACTTGCATCGAGTCGAATTTCGTGAACCTTCTGGGCTTCGGCGTTGGCCGTTACCCCGCAAACCACTACAAGCGACGATAGGGACACCAGCCAGAACCTGCGCATTTATGTCACTCCAAAGATGACGCGAGGGCCGTGATGCTTTGCGCGACCGCTGAATAACCGGTAAATTCCGTGCTTGAGCGGGTAGCCAGATCCGTGCCACATACCCGCTGGAAGGGCCGACCGTGGGACGTCGGGGTATTAAAGAGTACCGGGCACCGGAGGCGCTGGTTCTGATCGCGGCGGATCGGGACCAGAAACCACTGGTCTGTCCCTCCTGCGGCTCAATAGAGGTCGAGCGAGTGCCGGAACGATCCAGTGCCGAAGACGCCCAGGGTGGACGAGTCACTCTCCACTGTCCGGCATGTAGCCGCACCGCCGCGTACATCCCCCGCACCCTCAATCGCTCTTCGCTGCCCGAGGCTCCCCGGCCACATTAGTGAGAAGGAAGAGGGCACTCGCTCTTCTCACTTCTCAACTTCTCACTCCGGAGAGGTAAACAGCCGGCGCCAGCGAACCGCTGTGAGAAACGGCAGTGCGCGCCAACTGCTCGGGTCGTAGCTGAAATAGACCACCAGCGGTCTGCCCCTTACGTTCGCGCGCGGCAGGAATCCCCAGTAACGCCCATCGTATGAGCTGTCCCGGTTGTCGCCCATCATGAAGAACGAGTCGGGTGGCACCAGAATAGGGCCCCATTCCTGGAGATCTGGCTGATAAGTGGCCTCGTCACGATTCACGAGATGGGGCACCTGCCACTCGCGCATCTTGGCGCGTTGGATGGGATCTTCGGAGCGGGTGGGGTCCGAGCGCACGGCATACGGCTCGTTGATCCGCTCGCCGTTCCGAAACAGCTCCCCATTCTCCATGCTCAGAGTGTCGCCCGGCATACCGATCAGCCGCTTGACCACCTTGAGACCCTTATCCTCGACCGAGTCGAACACCAGGATGTCATTCCGGTGCGGCTCCCGTACCGCCGGGAGCCGAGCGCCGATCACCGGGACCTCAGCGCCGTACAGGGCTTTATTGACGAAGAGAAAGTCGCCGATGAGAAGGGTGTTCTCCATGCTGCCCGATGGAATCCGGAACGCCTCGACCAGGAATGTTCGCAGAAAGAACCAGACCAGGAGTGCCACGAGGATCGACTTCGTCCATTCCCAGAACCAGATGACAATAGATGCGGGCTGCGTGGTCGGACGGGCGGTCATTTACGAACATCCTCAGTTGAAATGAACCAGTCGGGTGCCGGGACTGAAATCTAGCATGGCGGTCGAACAGCTATGGGAGACTCATGGCGGGTGACCGCGGCCGGGAGCGGAGCCGAAGAATCGGATAAGGGGTACCGGCGGCAATCTCGCGGTCCAGGAGATTCCAGGTGACGACACCGTCCTCCGAGGCGGGCTCGAGCAGGTAAGCCGCCAGAATGCCGAGCGGCTGAAGGGTAGGGATCAGATACCAGCCGGCACTGATGCTCGTGTCTCTGGTCTCAGCGGCCCAGTGGCCCTCCGCCAGCACCGTACGATGGCCCTCGAACGGCGAACTCACCGCAATGGACTCGATCGCAAACGCCTGGACCGCTCCGCGCCACGGATCGGTCAGCGAATCAACCGCGATGCCCTGGCGCTTCAGCAGATCGACCACGGACCTGAGGCGCGGCGGGACCAGATAGGCTCCCGGGAGCATCTCCTTGCGTGCCGCCATGAACCGGTCGAACACCGGCATTCGAATGCTGCGGTAGACTCCAGTGCGTTGCCGGCGGGCATAACCGTCGGTTCCTTCGCCCGCGGATCTGGTGATCTCGGCGATGACGGGCTGAACCGTTGGCAATGCCAACGTCGAGCGTATCGCGACCGAGTCTGCCTTCCATCGGCTGGAGGCCTGAACCAGGGCTTTGATGGCCAGGCGCTGCTCGGCAGCCAGGCTCAGGACCTCCACTACGAAGTTGTACGTGGCCTGAATCCGGGTCCTGAAATCGGCATTGCTGTAGCCCTCACTCAGCACCGCGAGGCGCCCGCGAAGTCCCATCCAGTTGGTGCCGAAGCGCGCGCGGCCATCGTAGGTTTCCCAGCCCAGCCCGAGCGAATCGGGATCCTGGCTCCGGAAGTTTCCGTAGGGGAACGTCTGCTGGCCGTAACGCCGCTGCATGCGCTCTCTCACCGCAGGGAGAAGCCGGTTCCGTACGAACTCGGTGGCTGGGTTAGAATTCGGGTTCAGGCCGGGTGCGTACGTCAAGACGTAGCCGTGATAGCTGCCGTTGGTGGTGTGCAGGTCAATGAAGAGGTCGGGGTCCCATACCCGGATCAACTCGGCCGCGGCTCGTGTCTCCGGTGCCTCCAGTTTCACATAATCGCGGTTCAGGTTGAGCCACAGGCCGTTGGGGTTCTGTCCCACCAGCGAGGGGCCATTCTGACCTGGACGGTGCCGCGCCCCGGGTCCCAGGCGCTCGTTGCCATCGGCATTGTAGATCGGTACCACCAGCAGCACGAGGCTGTCGAGCAGCGGGCTCAGCCGGCCATGGGTCAGGTCGCGCAGCAGCATCTGGGCGACCTCCTTACCCTCGACTTCGCCGCCGTGAATATTTGCCTGGAGATAGACGATGGGCTTGCCGCCGCGATGCGCTTCGGCCGGCCCCACGGGGACTGGCCGAGCGGCGAGCACCCAGGGAATCATCCGGCCTTCGGGGCTTGTGGTCAGCGTCCTGACCCTGGTGTCACCGGTCGCTCGGGCGAGGGAATCCAGAAAGCCCAGCACGTCTGCGTGGGAGGACGTCTCAGTGAAGCCGGTCCGCTCCGGGCGGGTTGATTGGGCAGCGAGGCGGCTCGCCAGGAGCAGGCCGAGCAGCACGGCACATCGGATCATCGCGTCCCCTTTCCGCACGGTGGGACGAGAATCCGGCTGGCGATCACGTCGGGAAATCCGTCCTCGATCGTGAATGTGACCTCGGGAACCAGGATCCTGGAGGCGGGCACCGGAAAGAGGCGGTCGGGCTTCCCCGCGTACGCCCGCCATGCGCGCCGCAGCGCGCGCTCGGCGCCGAGCTGGGACGGTTGAGCTGCGTGGCGCAGGAGGAGTGTGGTGGTGGCTGCCGGATCGGCTAATTCGGCCGCCAGGACATGGACCAGTGCATACCCGATGGAGTGCTGGTCCTCCGCGTTTTCCTGCGCGAGACCGGCCCGTTTCTCCAGTTCTCCAAGCGCCAGCAACGGCCACCGCGCCACCAATGGCGCTAGAATACGCTCGGTGCTCCACTCAGCGAATCCCTCGGCAAGGTACGGCTCGATTCCAGGCAGCTCGACCACGGGGGCGTCGCGACCAGGCAGTCGTCGGGTGAACCCCTCCAGTTGTTGCTGTCGGAAAATCAGATGTTGCCACTCGTGCACCACAGTTCCAAGGGCAAGGAGAGGTGAGTAGCCTGGATCGATCGCGATCGCGTCGCGCGGCTCCAGAAAGCCATTGAGACTCTCCCGAGATTGGCGTGGCACGGTCGTCAGGCGGATCGCTTCTGAGCCGACTTGGAGCAGCACCAGGCTGGTGTCGCCCACCGGCAGCCACCGGAGAGTGCGCAACAGACTCGCTTCGCCGTGGCGATCGAGCCATTGCCTGGCACTCTGGTTGTCGGCTCTAATCAGGCGCTGGAATAGTGCGGTCGGAACCCCGTAATGCGGCACGGCCTGAGGATAGCCGAAGAGGCGGGGCCGGATCTGGGGCAGGGCGTTGACAGAGGTCGAGCTTCCGACCCGGTGCCAGTCGTCTCGTACGAACTGGGCAAGCGAGCGCCCCCGTCCTGCGTCGGAAATCCAGGGCTGGGTCAGGAAAAAGTTGAGCGCGCTCACGACCCAGCCCTGGCTTTCGGCATAGCCGGCCAGCAGGAGCAGCGCAGCGGCAGCGGCAACCGAGTCGGCGCGCCACAAGTCAGAACGGGCCGCACGAAAGGCGGCGGAGTCGGTGGCTGCGAGGATCGTCAAGCCGTAGAGAGCACGGGGTACCGCTTCCTCGGCAAGACTGTCCTTCGTGTCCAGCCAGTTGGCGGCCGCAAGCAACCGGCGGACCGACTCCCAACCGATCTGCGGCGCCCGGATTTGTGCCCAGGCGAGGGCAGCATCGTGAAGATCGACTACCCATTCACCCCGAGGACGAAACAGGTGATCGAACAGTACCCGCGTGCTGTCTCCGGGGATCGTCGCCCGGATAGCCGCCAGCGTCTCTTCAGCGGCCCGAGTCAGCTCCTGACGCCGATAGAGTCCCATGACGTGATGGGAGCGCTCCGAAGCGAGCGCCCTGCCTGTTAGCGGTATCACACCGCTACGGGTGGCCGCCTCGTGATAGGCCATTGCGGTCCGGGATTCCGGCGACGCCGCGAGGGCCGCATGGACCCAGCGACCCGGAATCCGGGTCAGGGTGTCGTTGCGGCCGGCCACGATCTCACGCAACGTGAAGCGCGGCAGATCGGGAGCAGTGGAGGCACCATCCACTCCGGCCTGGGCTCTGGCGTTCGGGGTCGACCCCAGCACGAGGAGCGTGCAAAGGCCAAGGGCCGGCAAGCGCCCCACCGGTATCACCACGAATTTTTTCAGGGAGGCCCCCATGCCCGATGATTCCAAGCCCGCTCCGCGAAAACCGATGCCCCCATTGATGGACCGGCTGGGCGAGTTATGCGTGGCTGGTCGCGAAAGCGCGACCTACCTCTGGCAGGTCCCGAACGATGAAGGGGTACGACAGAAGATCGCCGAACTCCTGGCGCAGATCAAAGTGGAGGCGGCAAAGCAGGGACGCCAGGAGATGGGTCGCATCGCGACCGAGATGGAAACCGCGGTGGCTGTCTCGCCGAGCCCCCAGCAAGTGGAGCTGCTGCAGGATGGCTTCGAGCGGCTGACGCGCCTCTGGTCGGCAGCGAAAAGCGGGCTGTTCTAGGGGGTACGCGGGTAGGCAGGTAGGAGCCTGAGAGCCCGCTTACCTGCCCCGCTGGCCTGCAGCCCCGCTGTCCGGCTTACCCACGGCCCCGGTGTCCGCCTTTACGGCTGCTCCGCTGTCGGCCTCCCCATTTGCTCCGCTCGGTGCCGGCTCCGCCACCGCGCTCTCCTCCCGGCCGCTGGTTTGACGGCGCTGTACCAGCGTGGCGTTCACCGGCGCTCCTTCGGCCAGCCGCTCCTGCCCCCCGACCACGACCTGCTCCTTGTCCTCGACCCCACTGGTAACCTCCACGAATCCGGGAGTGCGTACTCCCAGCTCTACCTGGCGCCGAGTCGCCTTTCCGTTGGCAATGACCCAGACGAAGTTCGAGCCTTGTAATGGAAGCACCGCGTCTTCCGGAATCACCACGGCCATCGGCCGCACGGCCGTTGCCAGCCGGGCCTCGATGAACATGCCGGCCTGCAGTTCTCGCCGACGATTTGGAACCTGGGCCTTTACCAGGATCGTGCGT
>JBKJZM010000045.1:0-19424 GCA_046715295.1 Gemmatimonadales bacterium
CAGTTCGCCCGGCGGCCGGTCATCACCCGCGACCGGACCGACGGGCGATTCGACTCACTCTTCGTGATCACCAATCGAGCTCGCTTCGGTCGGGACGGCACCTTCTTCCCTGCCCATAGGTACGATCCTGGGAAGTAGAAGCACAGCACCGAGGAGGCTTCCACACTTGCCGACTGGTATCTCGATGAGCGAGCCGGCTTGCTCGAGCTTCGCATACCGTGGGATCTGCTCAACGTGACCGACCCGTCGAGCCGTCGTCTGCTGTTCGACCGCGACTCGGTCGGCCGCTTCGGGACCGCAGCGGCAGAGGATTTCCATGTCGGCGTAGCTATCTATGATAAGACGAGTAGGCGGGGGGTTGTGAGCGCCCTGCCGGCAGTCGAGGGGGGAGTGTGGCGGGCGAAGGCCTTCACGCCCTGGCGCTGGGGGCGCTGGACGGAGCCACGCTCCCACGCCCGGCTCAAGCCGGTCTACGATAGTCTCAAGACGTTGTGGGGGGGCGGTCCTTCCCGAGCGCCAGCTCGACCCGGGCAGCCAGCTCCTTCAAACTGAACGGCTTCACCACATAATCCACCGCGCCGCCGCGCAATCCATTCAGCACGTCTCGCTCGTGGCCCTTGGCCGTCACCATGATGACCGGCACAGAGCGGAGCTCGGAATCGATCTTGAGTCGCCGCAGCACCTCGAATCCACTGAGCCCAGGCATCATGGCGTCCAGCATGATCAGATCTGGTATCTCGAGCCTTGCCAGCTTCATGGCCTGCTCTCCGTCCTGAGCCCGGATCACCTGGTGGCCGCTGTTGGTGAGCTTGAACGCGATCATGTCGGCGATCTGCTTCTCGTCCTCGGCAACCAGAATCTTCGCCATCAGTCAGCCCTGGCCGGCGATGGCGCGTCAGCAACCCAAACCGGGAGCGTCACCCGGAAGCGACTGCCCTCACCCGGTCGGCTGTCCACGGTGACCGTTCCGTCGTGTCGCTCGACGATGGCCTTTGCGATGACCAGGCCGAGCCCGGTGCCTCCCGCTTCGGCCACCGCGGAGCTTCGGCCGCGAAAGAATCGGGTGAACAGCTGAGCGTGCTCCTCCCTGCTGAGACCGATGCCAGTGTCGTGGACCGTGACTTCTACTCCACCGGCTGTGGCGGCCGCCTGAATCCCTACCTCGCCTCTCGGAGTGTACTTGATGGCATTGGAGACCAGGTTGCTGAAGACCTGGACCAGGCGCGCGCTGTCTCCCAGCACCGGCGGTAGCGAGGCGACATCCTGCCGAAACTCCAACCCCTTTGTCTGGGCCATAACCCGGAAGGTGGACGCCACGTCGGCCAGTACCAAAGCCAGATCCAGCGGCGCGAGTCGGACCTCGAGCCGCTGCGATTCGATCAGATTCATGTCGATCAGGTCGTTGATCAGAACGCCAAGCTTGTCGGAATTTCGGGCTGCGATCTCCAGGAACTCCCGCTGGGTGTCCGTGACGGGTCCGGCCTCGCCGTCCGCGACCAGCTCGATGAAACCCTTGATGGCGGTGAGCGGCGTGCGAAGCTCGTGAGAAACCGTCCCCACGAAGTCATCCTTCATCCGGTCCAGCAGCTTACGCTCGGTGATGTCGTGCGCGATAGTCGAGGCGCTGACGATACGGCCGCTCTGGTCCAGGGTCGGGGAAACGGTCAGCGAGACGTCGATATAGCGCCCATCCTTGGTGATGTTCACGGTCTCGAAGCGGCTGACCCGCTCTCCTTTTCCAATCCGCCGGAAGAGAGTCCCGTCGTGGTGCCGCCGGCCGTGGAGCATGGAGACGTGCTTTCCTACCGCCTCCGCCCGGGTGTAACCGTAGAGCCGCTCCGCGCCCGGGTTCCAGTTCGTGATTCTGCCATCCAGCGTGGTCGCGAGGATGGCGTCGTCGGAGGATTCGACGATGGCCGCGAGCTGCTGGACGGCTTCCTCCATTCGGGTTCGCGTCTGGATCTCCTGGCTCAGCGCGTGGTTAGTCGCCTGGAGCGACCGCGCACGCCGGCGGGATATCTGCCCCTCTCGTACGGACCAGCCCAGCAGGATCGCCGTCAGGAGTCCGGTGGCAAGCGTGAGATTGGGAAGGGTTGGCGCCGCTGCAACCGGGGAAGGGTCCGATGCATCTCCCGAGCTGAGGGCGTACCACATGCACAGGGTCACCGTTGCCACAGCTACCGAGGCCACCAGCGCGAGCCAGGCCGGTGCTTCTCGAGATTCGGGTGCTGCCGCGTTCCAGGCCAGACCGACAACGCCGCCGCCGAGCAGGGTAAACCCGATGGCGGTGTGGACCGCCATCGGGTTGAAGTGGCTCCAGCCGTATGCACCCGGGACGCCGGCGGCATAGCCGACCAGCGCCGCGGTGCCGATGGCGATGACAACCGCTCCAAGGAGAGCAGGGCACACGTGCCAGTGCCGGAAGAGCGGCCGCCAAGCCAGGCTGAGCAGGGCCGTGCCAATCAGCGTCAGGGCCAGCGCACTGTTCGGACCCATGCGGCCTGGGTCAGAGACGCCGGTCAAGATGTAGGTCTCGATCAGAAGCTGGTCGATCCCCAGGTCGCTCTGGAAGACGTATTGGAACACAGTTGCGGAACCGATGAGCCCCGCAAGGACGCCGAGCAAGGCGGCCGGCCGGCGAAGGTCCAGGGCCGCGGACAGGAGTGCAGCTCCGCAGATCATGAAGCCTAGTGCCGTGTTGTACTGCATCGGAGGAAAGCCGGGGAGCACCTGGATCAGGGCGACCGCCACAGTCAGCCAGCCGGCAACGACCAACCCACCCAAAACCGCTGCGCTCGCCCCCGAAGCAGCCGCCACCAGTGCCGCCGTGCTTCGCGGATCAGTCCGGGTAACACCGAGGTGGCTCATGCGGCGCCCATCCCCTTTCGCTCCATCGCGCCCCAGGACAGGTCCCCTCGCAGGTACTCCCAGAATGCCCGCACCCGCCACCAGACCGTCAGCTGCCGGAAGCCGAAGTTCTCCAGAACCGCACCGATCAGGAGACGGCCGAGATCGAGGACGCTGGGATAGCGACGGAAAGCGATGTCTTCGAGCAGCACCGCGAGGGCCGATATCAGCACCATGTACATGATCGCCAGCACGAAGAAGATCCACGCGCCCGCTGGGCTCAGGAGACCGAGTGCCCACATGACGGGCATCAGGATGTAGCCGGACAGCTCGACCAGGGGACTCAGCATCTCGAACATCACGAACCCCGGGAGGGATATCATGCCGACCGAGCCGTACCGCGGGCGACCGATCATGGCTCGGTGCCGCACCAGAGTATCGATCAGCCCCCGCTGCCACCGGGTACGCTGGCGCCGGAGCACACGGAAGCTCACCGGCACCTCGGTCCAGCAGATGGGGTCGGGGACGAAACCGATCCGGTACGGCTGCCGCCGCTCCCGGCGGTACCGGTGCATGCGCACCACGAGCTCCATATCCTCCCCGACTGAATCAGTGGCGTAGCCGCCGGCGAGCACGGCCGCACGCTTCTCGAACAGCCCGAACGCCCCGGAGATGACCAGGAGACTGTTGCCGGTGCTCCATCCCATACGACCAAAGAGAAAGGCTCGGAGGTATTCTACGATCTGGATTAACGGCAATGCCCGCCGGGGTAGCCGGACCTTGTGCACCTGGCCTCCGTGAATCTCACAGCCGTTCGCCACCCGCACGACCCCGCCGGCCGCGATAGTGATGCCCGGGGCATCCACGAAGGGGCGCACCAGACGAAGCAGCGCGTCGGACTCGAGAATGGAGTCGGCATCAATAGCACAAAACAGCGGATACAGGCTGAGGTTGAGACCCGCATTAAGGGCGTCCGCCTTGCCGCCATTTTCCTTGTCGACGACGACCAGATTCGAGTAGGTGGGCGACTCGTAGACCCCACGAATCGTCTGGCAGGGCATCACCCGGTCGAAGCTGCGTGCGCTCCTCTGAAGGTCGAAAGCATCCACCAGGTGGCCGAGGGTCCGGTCGCTCGACCCGTCGTTGACCAGAATGACTTCAAAGAGCGGGTAGTCGAGCATGAGCAGCGAGCGCACATTGTCGACAACGTTCGCTTCTTCGTTGAAGGCGGGGGCTAGTACCGAGATCGGCGGGGTGAGTGGGGAGCGGAGCAGCCTGCGCTGGTCCGGTCGGCGAACTTCCTTGAACACCCGCAGGGTACGCCAGAATCCCGCGACGGTTAGCACGAGATAGTACGTGTTGATGGCGAAGAAGAACAGCAGAATGAACGCGCTGTACCACTCCAGCACTTCGGTCAGGCGGGCCCATATCATGGCAGCGCCGGGACGGCGGTGCCCCGCTCCAGGAGATATCGCGCCATCTCCTGAACCGATGGCTCTGGATCGTTGAGCGCAAGAGACAGCGCCTCCTCCCCGGCAGGCCCGACCTCGGCCAGTGCCGTGGCCGCGTAGAAGCGCACCCACCAGTGGTGATCCCTGAGTGCGGTGGCAAGCCGGGGCACCGAGGCGACGCTCCCGAAAAGGCTGAGGCCCTTGGCCGCCTGGCAGCGAACCTCCCAACGCACGTCCGCAAGACGGGAGTGAAAGGTTTCGAGAAACCGGGGGTCGCCGATGGCGGCGGCGGCCTTTACGCTCTTGACCCGGACCTCGGGATCTGGATCCCGCATGCCGCTCAGCAGGAGGTCAGCTCCGGTGGTGATTCTCAGCCAACCTATCAGCTCCACCGCAGCCAGACGGCCGGTCCTGCTCGCCGTGGTCTCGGCGTACCGCAGGATGGAATCGGCAATCTCACGGCCTCGCTCAGCTAATACTTCCTGGACCCGGTTGGCAACCATCAGGCTCCGGTCTCCAAGCAAAGGCACCAGCCCGGTCAGGGATGCCGGCGTACCGACCTGCCCGATGGCCCACACCGCGGCCTGACGGACTCGGACATCTGAGTCCTGAAGGGCACGCACCAGCGGCGGGATGGTCTCCCCGGAGTGGATCAGGCCTAGATCGGCCGCGGCGTTCGCCCTCCGGGTGGGGCGCCAGGACGTGAGCCTCGCGAGATCCTTCTTGAGATACCCGAGGTCGCGGTAAAGCGTCGCGATGGCTTCGCCGGTATCCCCCCGGAGGTCGAGGGCCAGGCCCAGTAGGATGGACCGGATCAGCTTGCGGTCGAAGCGGCTGAGGCGTCGAAAAGTACGGGCATCGACAGGAGAGGTCTGTACCGCCTGGAAGATCAAGCGACTGAGGATTGGTTCCCGACGGCTCCTGCGGAAGTTTGAAAGCGCTGCGGCACTCCGCTCGATCAGGAGAAACAGGGCCAGGAGGATGACGGCCGCGGCCAGCGCGAGCACGCCGGTCCTCAGTGGCTCCAATGCAACCGCAGGTGCCATTCAGTGACTGCCTTGAATAGGAAGGCGTCCAGATCGACTCCGGGGGGGGCGAGTGGGCTCTAAACTTGCAAGGCAACTTCCGTTCCCCACCCTAGCCGTCCAAGACGGACAGGCAAATCGTTGACCTACAAGGCATTGCTCCTTAGATCCAGGGTTTCTACCAGGCTGGGCCGGAGGATTCCGTGCAAAACGCGCCCGGACCCTCGGAGACGCGGTCTTCTCATTGCGCTGCTGCTCTTTGGAGTCACGCCGCTGTGCGCCCAGCAGAGAGAGGCGGACGAAGCCTGGACACAGGGCCGTTATGAGGCGGCGCGAGCCGGGTACGAGCAGGTCCTGCGGCAGAACCCCTCCGCTGCCCGAGCGAATCTGAGGCTGGGCGTCATGCTCTCGTGGAGGGGCAAGCTCGACTCGGCGCTCACCTTTATCGCGCGCGCGCGCGCGGCCGACCCGACAGACATCGATATGCGGCTCGCCCAGGCTCGGGTCCGCTCCTGGGACAAGCAATACGGCGCCGCCATCGTGCTCTATGACAGTGTGCTGGCCCAACGACCCGATGTGCGAGAGGCAGAGCTGGGCAAGGCACAAACGCTCTCCTGGGCGGGACGACTGCATGAGGCTGGAGCCATCTATCGAGCCATGATCGTGAGAAACTCCTCCGACCGTGATGCTTTGCTCGGGCAAGCCCAACTGAGCGCCTGGCAGGGTGACTTCTCCACCGCCGAGGAATTCTATCGGACGGTCCTCACCCAGCATCCACGAGATGCCGACGCGCTGGCCGGACTGGGATACGTCTACTACTGGCAAGGACGAGTAGGCGCTGCGCGGAAGCAGGTCGGGGCCGCTCTGGCGGTCGACTCGACCCACAAGTCAGGACAAGCTCTGCGGCGGACCATCGAGGAAGCCATCCGTCCTGCCATGGAGGGCACAGCCAATTGGAGCAATGACTCGGACCACAACACCAGTTTCTGGCAAACCCTCGGCGCCTCCGCCTCGCCAGGTGCGGGGGTCGGGGTGTTCGGCTCGGTCACCGCGCTCGAGACCAGTGATCCGATCCTCGATGCTACCAGGGTTGGAGGCGAGGCCGGGGTCTCGCTGGCTATGGGACGATTCCAGCTCTCGGGGGCGGTGGGGGCACGCAGGCTGTTCCCCGAGGTGGCTGACCCCAGAACCGCCGCCACCTACCAAGGTCGCCTGGGCTACCGTCCGGCACCCGGATTCGGACTGAGCGTGGGCTACTCGCGAGTTCCCTTCGACGAAATTGCGTCCCTCATTGAGCGTGACCTCAATCTCGAGCTGCTCGAAGGCGGTTTCGATGCCCGCCCAGTCGCGGGCCTGAGTATCTATGCCGCCGGAAGCAAGCTTTGGCTGAGCGACGAAAACAGTCGCACCGGACTGCTGGCGGGGCTCACCCAGAAGTTGCACCGGCGGTTCTCTGTGGGGCTATTCGGACGAACGTTGAGCTACGAAGAGCGGGGCGTGGGGTACTTCTCACCCGATCGGTTTTCGGTGCTGGAGGCAACCGCGGGTTACAGCATCGAGACGACGCGCTGGACCGGAAGTCTGGGGGGAGGGCTGGGCGCTCAGCAGGTTGGAAAAGAAGGTGCGGCACAGAGCGAGTGGCACATCGAGGGGCGGCTTGGCCGGCGTTGGGGCGTCGGCAATCGGGTGGAGTTGTTCGGTCTGGTCACCAACAGTGCGGTGAGCTCGACCAGCGGCGCGTTTCGTTCCCGATCTGCCGGGCTGACGGTGAGGGTAGGCCTTTGACCCTCACCACCAAGGCATAAAGGCGCTAAGGCACAGCGTAGGTCTCGAAGAATCCCACCCCTGAGTCGACGACCTGTTCTCCCGCCACCTTGCCGATCAAAGTGAACTGTCCCCGCATTTGAAGGAAGATCCGCCGGAATTGGCTGGCCCTCATCTCAGTCGCCAGCACGTCAACCACCCGAACCTCGATGCGCACCGTGTCCGCCTCGCGGGTGCCGACCAGGCTGAAACGAGCAGGGGCGCTGGTTCGCCCCGATCCGGAAACGGGGCTGGCTCCCTGATATCGGATCCCGCTGAACCGCAGGACCTGTATCACACCCAGTGAGTCGACCAGCGTGAGAAAGAAGGGCGAGTTCACCGTGGAGCCCGCGGCTCGTTCCGGACCGTAGACACCGCCGTACAGCAGGTTCAGCCTGGTGCCCCGCCCGGTGCCCCATTCCCAGGTCACATCCCGCCAGACCCCCCAGTTGTGATCGTGGTACGCGGGCATGCCCGTGAATCTGGTGCATCGCCCGTGGACGCAGATTCTTCCGGAAGCCTTTGCGTCGAGGGCGGGCACCACGTATCCCGACAGAAAATCGTCGTCACGCAGCTCGACCGGGGGGAAGTAGCGGTTCGGAGTGGGGACCAGGGTGACATCGATCCTTACGTCACCTGCCTTGCCCGGGACCCGAGCCGTCAGCTGGTAGATACCGTCCCTCTGCCGGACGGTGTTTCCGCCGACGGTCAGATCGGCGCCCGCTGTGTCGAACTCCACCTGGCTCGAAGGAGCCTGCAAGCTGAAACGATCGTGCACCCCACCGGGACGCCGCCGGGTGACGAGGACCTGGCCACCCCATTTACCAGCGGGCACCTCTCCGCCGATCAGATAGGTGATGTACCACCACTCGTCCGGCGACGTGACCAGATTGAAGTAATGCCACTCGCCCCACGTGGAGTCTGGGCGGTGCGGCAGGTGAAACCGGTCCAGCTCGTGATAGAGCCGCTGAGGGGTTGGGGCGACGTAGTCCGAGTCGGCAGGCGAATCATTCCATCGACCCGCATGCAGGTCGAGACCGGAGCCTACCGCGCGTGCCCGGCTCGGGATTTCCCCCCCTGCACGCACCGCAACGGTGCGGCCGCCGCGACGGAGATAGAGGAGCTTGCCCTCGATCACCGGAGAGACGGCTTGCACCAGGCCGTTCTGCCGGGGTCCGCCAAGGATCTGCCGGGTGAGGAATCGCGCCCGGTCGATCCCGAAGAACATTCCGCCCATCCCTCCGGTACGCATGGCCTCGACGTCGATGCCCTGAGGCAGCACCGTGACCTCCCCGCCGCCGACCAGGGAAACATCCCGCGACTGATCCAGCATCGCCTCGCCCACCGAGAGCAGCACGATCATCACACCCACGCCGAGGGCGAAGCCGAGCAGGAGAACCACGGCTCGAAGCTTCCGCACCAGCAGGTGGCGGAACGCCAGGGTCGTGATCACGGGCGGACAGCGGGGCGGGTACCCGCCCACGGGTGGACGGGCAGCGGTGCCGATGCTGGGGCCGACTCTCCAACCTCTTGAATGCGGCCGTCCAGCATGTGGATCACCCGGCCTGCTTCGGAGGCCAAATGCTCGTCATGGGTGACGACTACCAGCGTGGTCCCGTCCTGATTCAGCCGCCGGAACAGGGACAGGATCTCTCCACCAGTGGCGGCATCGAGCTCACCGGTCGGCTCGTCGGCCAGCAAGAGTGCCGGCCGGTTGGCCAGCGACCGCGCGATGGCCACCCGTTGCATCTCTCCACCCGATAGCTGGGTGGCGCGGTGATTGGCCCGATGCTCGAGGCCTACATAGGCGAGCAGCTCGAGCGCCCGCTCTCGCCGTTCCCTGACCGGCACACCCGCCTCGGCCATCGGCAGCTCCACGTTTTCTCGTGCCGTGAGAACCGGGAGAAGGTGAAACCGCTGGAAAACGAATCCGAGCCGGGTGAGACGAAGCCGGGTGAGTTTTCTGTCCGAGAGGGTGTCGAGCCTGGTGCCAAGGATCTCGACCTCACCGGCCGTAGGCACGTCGATGCCGCCGATCAGTTGAAGCAGGGTGGACTTTCCGCTCCCCGACGGGCCCGCGATCGCGATGTATTCGCCGGATCGGACCTCGAGGGATACTCCCCGAAGCGCGGGAACCACCGTTCCGTGCATCGGGTAGTCCTTGCGAAGATCCCGGCCGATCAGGACGGGGACGGCACTGTTCATGTTGCCTCCGCGCGGAGCGTGGCCGCTATCGGAGCCCGTGCGGCGAGCCAGGCCGGGTAGAGTCCCGCCAGGGATCCGGTCACCAGCAGCACCAGCGCGGCAGTGGCGAGGTTTTCCCGCCGAGGAACGAAGAAGGAAAAGGCCGAAGGGAGTCCTGGAAAGCTGGTGAGAATGCTGTCGAGATATCGCGCGGTAGCCAGGCCCAGCATGATCCCGAGCGCTGCTCCAACAACGGTGAGCACGACCCCCTCGATGAAGACCTGACGCACGACCGTGAAGCGGCCGATGCCGATGGCCCGAAGGGTAGCAATCTCGCCGAGCCGCTCGTTTACGGTGATCGTGAGCAGGGTGGCGATCAGCAGCACGGTGACGATCAGGCTCATGGTGGCGAGGATGTAGGAAAGCTGGCGGAAATACACCAGCCGCTGCTTGAAGAATTTGACAAGATCCGCCACGCTGTAGACTTCGAGGCGGGGGAATTCTTCTCGCAACCGTGCCGCCACCTCGGGAGCCGCGGCATCGTCCCGCACCCTGACCAGCAGCAGCGAGGCCTTGTCGTCCGGACTTCCCGAGGCCAGCGCCTGCATGACAGGCAGCAGGGTTCCGACGGAAGGCTGGCCCCGATAGTCGTAGACCCAGCGCACGATGCCGCGGACCACGAGCCGCCGGCTCACTCCCGCAGCGGCTACCTGCGGATCGAGCCGCCCAACCAGGCTCACCGTGTCTCCGATCCCAGCTCTCAGGAGGCCGGCGACAGCCGTGCTGAGCAGCACACCCAGCGTGTCGCTAGGCGTGAGGTCGCTCCCACGTTGCAACTGATAGATGCCTTGTGCCTCGGGCTGGACACCGTAACCGAACAGAGTGACGAGTGAGTCCCCCTTGCGGCCGTACACGGACGTGCCCAGCACCGCGCCGGCCGATACGATGGCCGCATCGCGCCGCAACCGCTCGAGGATGTTGCTGACCCGGTCGAGGGTGGCCTCGGTGTCGAAGGGGAGAGTGCCCTTGGGGGTGAGCCGGATCTGATACCCCTTCGCCAGAAGCAGCTCGGCAAACGACTTCTCGATTCCGCCGCTGAGCATGACCATGTCCAGGAGCATCGCCGCCGATATGGCTATGCCGGCCACCGCGAGCACTGTCCGCAGCCGTTGGCGAATCAGGCCCTGGACGGCCCAGCGCAGTCCGTTCATCCGCGCCCCCAGAGCACGAGCGGGCGGGTGTGCACCAGGCGCCATGCCGCCACTGCGCCTGCCGCGAGGCCCAGCACCAGCGACAGGCCGACGCTGAAGAGCACGATCTCGGGCGTGATCAGGGAAAAGGTGAGTCCGGTATCGAAGAATCGCCGGTAGTAGGCGTTAGTGGCTGCACCAGCGACATACGCCAGAGCCGATCCTGCCATCGATCCGAGTGCCGCAACGAGCGCCGCTTCGAGCAACAGAGCGCCAAAGATGGTCCGGCGGCGCACTCCCACGAAGCGCATGACCGCGGCATCGAGCCGGCGCTCTTCCACCTTGAGCAGCATGATGCACAGGAGAAAGACGGTGCTGGCCACAATGGTGATCACCGCAATAGCCCGGTGGAAGCGGCTGACCACCAGGAAGGTCTGGGAGGACTCCGAAGCGATTGCCCGGGAGCTGTAGGCCCGGTAGCCAAATGCGGTGTGATTGAGGACAGCGGCCGCGGTGTCCGGCGATACCCCGGGGCTGAGCCCGACGGCGTACCGATCTACCCTGTCCGGGGCCCCGAGCAACGCGGCCAGGTCTGGCAGGTGCAGGCGGACATGGCGCTCACGCTTCGCAATCTCGGCCGGATCCGGCCTGGGCTCGTAGATTGCCGCGACCACGCCTAGCTTGGTGAGCGAATCCACTGCGGGGCCGATCCGAAGGGTGTCTCCCACCGACAGGCCGAGCTCCTCGGCCAGGCGGCGCTCCACCGCCACCTCGGCGACCTGTGCCGCGACCGGGCTTCCGCCGATAATCACCATTATCGCGGCCAGGACCCGGGACCGCCGGGCATGGATTTTCATTGTTTCCTTTCAATCCAGTACGAATGAGCGGCTCTACCTGTTAAAGTAGTTGTGCCGGCCGGCGAGCTGGGCAGGCAACCTCAAGTGAGGAACAGGCATGGAGTCCCCGACCCACCCGAAGGTCGCAGTCCTCGGAATGAGCGAAACCGGCCGTGGATGGGCCACGCTCGTGTCCGCCGCCGGCTGGCCGCTTACCATCTACGACCCGGACGCCGCGGTACTGCAGAGCGGCGGCGAGGAAATAGCCAACCGGAAGCGCCACTCGCTGAGTTCGGGTCTTCAGGCCATACCCGACGGAGGTGCGCTACCCCCCGAAAAACCGCGCCAGGGGCGGAGCCTGCTGAACGCGGTGACCGACGCCGACTGGATCATCGACGCCACCACCAGCGACCTGCTCCACCGCCAGCGGCTCCTGGAGCAGGTGGAGGGCGTGGCTCGCATGGCTGCGGTGGTGACCTGCAGCGGACCCGGACTATCTCCCACGGAACTGTGCGCCCGGCTTCGGCGGCCTGGACGGCTGCTGGTGGCCCGGGGATTCGACCCGATCGAGCACATCCCCGCCGTCGAACTGGTCCCCGGCCCTCTGACCGATCGAGCCAGCCTCGACCTCGTCCGTGGTTGGCTTCGCCAGCTTGGCCGGATCCCCGTCGTTCTCAGAAAAGAGATCCCCGGAAACGCCACTGGCCGGCTCACCGCCGCGCTCTGGCGGGAATGTATCCGGCTGGTCCTGGACGGGGTTCTCGAGGTTCGAGACGTCGATGCACTCATATCGTCGGGACTGGCGGCGCGAATGGCGGCGGCTGGCCCGTTCCAGACCGCCTACCTCGAGGCTGGAGAGCGTCAGACCGCGCAGCTCAGCGCCTTACTCCGGGCGCTGGAGACCCGGTGGGAGGGAGATACCGAATTTCAGCTGCCGTCCGCCGAGCACCAGCAGCTCATTCGACTGATCGAGCGGGCTTACGACGGAGAGGGAGACGTGCTGCGGGGCGCCCGCGAAGAGCGACTGGCGGAGCTGCGGAGGATCGTGGGGTACTAAAAGGGGAGGCCACCCTCCCTAGATCACCTCCACGTTCAGCATCATCCCCATATCCTCGTGCTGCAGGTTGTGGCAATGCAGCGGAAATATCCCGCGATACCTGTCGAATTGGACGAGCACTCCCACCGTCTCCAGCGGCATCACCAGCACCGTGTCCTTCCAGCCGGCCTCGTAAGGAAACACCAGGTTGCGGCCACCGCTGCGCGATTCGACCTGGAAGTGGGTGCCGTGCAGGTGCACCGGATGCGGAAGCGCGCTGTCGTTTGAAAACAGCCAGCGCTCGACCTGGCCGAGCGGAATTTGCTCGTCCACCCGATTCATGTCGAAGGCGAGGCCATTGATCTGATGCATGTGCTCCTGGTCGGTACTCCGGAACACAAAGGTGCGGTCGGGGGCACCGGCAGGAATCAGGCGCGGCACGGTGGACAGCACTGCGGGAAGAGGCCGGTCATTCGCGCCGCCCCCGCCGGTGCGGACCAGCTCCAGCAGGTTCATCTCCATTCCTTGCGGGAACCGGTCATCCGCTGCGACCGGGAACGAAAACGGCAGCGCCTTCAGCATCATCCGAGTGCCGGCGGGCACAGCGGCGAAGTCGATCAGGAAATCGAGGCGCTCGCCGACTCCGAGGAAAACACTCTCGACCTCGATCGCTGAAGGCAACAGTCCGCCATCATTGCCGATCACGGTCAGCGGAACGTCATTGTCCAGGGCGAGCAGATACACGCGTGCTTGCGACGCGTTCAGCACACGAAAACGGTAGCGCTGTCCGGAGACTTGCAAGGTCGGCAGCCGAATGCCATTGCCGAACGGCACATCACGCAGCATGCCGGTACGAAGGTCGGCACTCGTAGGAGCATAACTGAAGGCTGCGGCTGCGTCGCCTTCCCTGTCCTGAAGCAGCAGCAGGACTTCCCGCGGGCCCGATGGCAGGAGGAGCGCGTCTTCCTCCTCGTCGGCAATGAGGAAAAAGCCCGCGAGTCCGCGTTGAATCTGGCCGGCGGTTCGGTGGTGGGCGTGGGGATGGTACCAGAACGTCCCCGCCCGTTGGACGATCGGGAAATCGTAGTCGAAGCTGGCGCCCGGACTGATCGCGTCGCGAGGATGCCCATCCGCGTGCGCGGGCACCAGTACGCCGTGCCAGTGTACGATGGTCGGTTCCGGGAGGTGATTCAGCAGCCGGATGTGGGCCTGCTCGCCGCGCCGCGCCCGGATCGTCGGTCCCGGAAGGAGCCCGTTGAACAACCAGGCAGACGACGACTCGTGGCCGGCGATCCTCGCGGTCCCCGGCGCTGCGACCAGCGACGCCGCTGCGACCGACAGCGTCGCCGGCATCGCGAGCGGCGAGCGTGTGCGTTCACCGTTCTCGGGGCCGGTCGCCGGGTCGCAACTGCTCAACGCCGGGACGCTGCTGCTGGCGAGCGCGGCAGCCCCCGCCGCGGCAACGTGCAGAAATCGCCGGCGGCTCAGCGGCTCACTGATCCCGTGACGCATCAGTGCACGCGGACGGCACCGGTCATCTGCGGATGAATCGTGCAGCGATAGCCGAAGGCACCGTTGGTCGGAAACGTGCGGGCAGCCGAGCCGTCCTGGAGATCTGGAACATCAGCCGGTGCTCCTGCGGTGGTGAACGAGACGTTGTGGGTAATGGGTCCAATTGTCCAGGTCACGGTGCCACCCAAACTCACGTCCACGGCCGCCGGCAAGAATGCGAGCGACGGTGCGGCCACCCCTGCGGTGGCCGGCGCGACTTGAACCGTCACCGTTGTGGTGCCGGTCCTGGTGACGCCGCCTGCGGTGAGCGATGCCGTAATCGCCGCCGTTCCCGCAGCCAGGGCCGTGACCGTTCCATCCCCACCGACACTCGCGACTGCGCCGTTATCGCTGGAGAAGCTGGGCGAGCCGAGGCCAGCCATCGTCCCGCCGTCCTGATCCTTTGCCACCACCGTCAGCGCAGCCGTGTTACCCGGCGCGACGGTGAAGAGTGTTGCGGTCGCGGGCGTCACCTCGACCGTGGTGAGCACGCTTTCTCCTCCCGGTCCGGGCCCGTTATCGCCGCCGCATCCTACGCCGACCTCCGCCACGATCAGCAGGGTAACGATTCTTGATAACAGTGCTCTCATAATCCACCTCCTCCAGGGGATTCCTTGTCTCTACAGTGTAGCGCCAAATTCCGTGAGGCGCACCGCTGTTCGCTGGGGCGGAGCTGCTAATCCCGGGTACCCAGCTTGATTCGCTACTTCACGGTACGGGGGATAAGTTACTGGCGGCCGGTGAGACGCCGGTCAAAGACCAGTCAAACGGAGCAACATGCTCCACCTCAAGACGTTCGGCGGGCTCTCCGTAGACATCGACGGCATCCCTGCGACCGGCGCGGCCCAGCAACGAAAGACGCTGGCGCTGCTGGCCCTCTTGGCCGGCGCGAGCCACCGCGGCCTCAGCCGCGACAAGCTCATCGCCTCCCTGTGGCCCGAAACCGACGCCGATCACGGCCGCGCACTCCTCAAGCAGGCCTGCTACGCCCTCCGCCGTGATCTGCACGCGCGCGACCTGTTCCTCGGATCGATCCAGCTCCGCCTCAATCCCGCCGTGATCTCGAGCGACGTGGAAGAATTCGCCTCTGCGCTGGAGGAGAACGATCTAACCAGGGCGGTCTCGCTCTACACCGCATTTCTGGACGGCTTCTATCTGAATGGGGGCGGGGAGTTCGAGAACTGGGCGGAGACCGAGCGGGCGCGGCTAGCCGGCCAGTACCGGGCCGCGCTGGAGGTACTGGCTACCGAAGCGACCACACGGGGCGAGCACCGGGTGGCGGCGGACTGGTGGCGACGCCTCCTCGAGCTCGACCCTTTGAGCTCCCACGCCGCGCTCGGCCTCATGACCGCCCTGGACCATGCCGGCGAGCGGGCGGACGCAGTGCGCTGTGGAGACGCCTACGGGGAGCTGGTACGATCGGAGCTCAGCACTGATCCGCCAGCTGAGCTGTCCGAGTGGATGGTCCAGCACCGCCATGTGGCTGGAAACGGGGTAGCTGGAAACGGCGCTAGCCCGTCGAATCAACCGTCAGTTGCCCTCCCCGCTCCTGCCGGCCGGTTCACGACGGCAGCAGAGTTCGCCCAGGCCCTGAGTAAGCCGGGCGCCGCACCACCGCGCGGCACCTTTGCCATGGCACGCCGTTGGGGCGCGGCCGCCGGTTTGGCAGCCTTGGCCGGGACAGGAATTCTTTTCCTGTCGCGGAGCCCGCCGGAATTGCCGACCGATACGAACCTTCTGGTCATCGCCCCATTCGACGTGCTCGACCCGTCATTGGAAATCTGGCGGGAGGGGCTAGTGGACATCCTCTCCCGGAACCTCGACGGCGCCGGACCACTGCGCACCGTCCCCCAGACGGTGGGGCTCAAGCGCTGGCAGGGACGGGCCGATCGGGTGTCGGCCGAGCGCTTCGGGCAGCGCACCGGTGCCGGGCTAGTGGTGTTCGGGAGCGTAAGGAAAACGAGAGACACCGCCAGCCTTAGAGCGACGGTGCTGGACCTGGCCCGAAAGAGAGCCGAGGCTGACCTCGAGGTCAGAGGTGACACGGCGGACATCGGAGACCTGGCCGACTCGCTCGGGGTCAGAATCCTTCAGGTGCTGGGACGGGATCGCCCGATCGGGGCGGTGCGGCAGGTGTCGATCGGGTCCCGCTCGCTCCCGGCGTTGAAGGCCTTCCTGTACGGAGAGCAATTCTATCGGCGGGGCCTGTGGGATTCTGCCCTGGTGTATTATGACCGGGCCGTCGCCCAGGACAGCACCTTCGCGATCGCTTTCAAACGAATGGGGATGGCGGTTGATTGGCATCCCTCGAACGAGCAGTCCTACCTGAGAGGAGTGGATTATTTCCGAAAGGCCATGGTCCTGAATCACGGCCTTTCTCCCAAAGACAGCATGCAGATCGCCGCTGATTCCTTTTCGATCGCGGCTGACGACGCGATCGAGCCGGCCGATCTGATCCGCTTCAGCTATCGGTGGTTTTCAACTCTGGAGGAGGCTGCCCGCCGCTACCCCAATGACCCCGAGGTCTGGTACCGGCTTGGCGATGCCCGATTTCACAGCGATCCCCCTTTTGGGGGACCTCCCGCCCAGGCACTCGAGGCCTTCGACCGCGCCATCGCTCTCGACTCGGGGTTCGCGCCGGCGTACGAGCATACGTTGCAACTGGCGATCCAGTTGAATCGTTCCGACCTGGCCCGGAACTATGCCGCCGCCTACCTGCGCCTCGATCAGACCGACGTCAATGCGCCATCGATTCGACTGGCCACTCTGATGCTCGATCCCGAGCGGTCGCACGCACCGGAGGCGGCTCGGATGATCGACAGCGCCTCCGCCTGGGTGCTCGGCGACGTCGGTTCTGGTCACCTCGGCTGGTGGCCCGACTCGGGTGAAACCGGGGTCGAGCTCCTGCGAGAGCTGACCACGCGGAGCGGCAACGGCGCCTTACCCTGGGCCGATACCCTGATGTACCATCAGTTCCTGGCGGGCGCGCTGGCCTTCCGGGGGCACCTTCACGAGGCGTACGCGACCGATCGCCGCCTGCTCGTGAACGCTCAGGCCTCGCGGTTCACCTGGTACGTGGATCCCTTCCTGGTCCTCGCGCTCCTTGGGGCGGTCCCGGAGTCGGTGACCGCCAGAACCTTTGGACGCGCGCTCGAGCCTGGAATCCCGTGGCCCATGTCCCGCTTGTTCATGCCGCGCCAAATGCGGGGCCTCCCCTGGTGGCTGGCCCGAGGAGACACGTTGTCGCTGGCGCGGTTCGCGCTCCGGGCCGAGCGGGAAACCCGCACCCAGACGAGCGGCCGCGGCAAGCTCCGCGGTCGTTATCTCCACAGTGCCGCTGCGGCGTATCTCACCCTGACTCGAGGCGATTCCGTCCGGGCATTGCGTCTGTTTCAATCCATCCCCGACACGCTCTGTATCGTGAATGTGTGTTACTACGAGAAGCTCATCGAGGCCCGGCTGCTCGACTCGCAGGGACAGGCGCGACAGGCGGGAGCGGTGCTGGACCAATGGGTCTGGAAGGCCGAGGGCCCGCTCTTCGTCCTCGGATTCCTGGATCGGGGCCGCATCGCCGAGGGGCTGGGCGAGCGCCAGAAGGCGATAGACTCGTACCAGTTCGTGGCCGATGTCTGGCGGCAGGCCGACCTCGAGTTGGAACCCTATGTAAGCGAGGCTCGTGCGGGGCTGGAGCGGCTGGTGGGTAGGAGGTAACGCGGACTACTGTGAGAGAACCGGTCACTGCCGCTTGAAGGGATGCTCGAAGCTGAGATAGACGAACAGTGCGTCCTCATCGGAGTCGGAGCCCAGGTCGACCGTGTAGGCGAGGCCCGGCACGATCTGCAGGTCATTAGCCAGGTTGAACGCCCCCCGAATACCCGGATTCAGCAGCAGAGACTCATCCCGCACGGTTTGGCCGGCGCTCGCCACCGAGGCGGTGCTCAGCCAGAGTGTCTCCACCATCAGATTGAAGGACGGGTGAAGGAGCCAGATGGCGCTTGCGCCGAGGTTGAAGCTCGTGGTGGTGGCTGCTTCCCCCAGCAGGCTGTTGGCCGAAGGAGTGAGGGTTGCGCCCGCGTTCCAGTGGGTCGCCAGCCGAGGCGCGAGCACGAGGGTCAGCGGCAAATTGGTTTGAAGCCCCACAGCGCCGGCCCCTCGGCCTTCCTCGTGATCGCCGGTGGGCAGAAGAAGGGAAAACCGCGGAGCGAACACGGTAGCGGCTTCCGGATTGCCCACTAGCTGATGGCGATAGTTCAGGGCCACATCACCGAGGCCGGTTCCCCCGCCCTCGTGCTGCACCGGGATGGTATAGCTGAGCTGGTGGCGAATGCCGGTGAGTGGCCACTCCTGGGTGAAGCCATAGGCCCAGGCCTCGCCGCCGAAGGGTCGGGTGAAGGTGCTGATGTGCTGAACCACCCCGCTCTCCTGGTTGTACGCCTCTTCGATGAGGAAGCTGTTGTCCTGGATTTGCCCGAAAAGGGAAGACACGGTACAGAAGAAAAAAACGTGAACGGTAAACAGTAAACGGGGGACAGGCCGCACCCCTCCCCCGTTCACTGTCGACCGTTCACTGTCCGCGCTTTTCCCCGGGCTCATGCAGTAACCAGCAATCCCGTAGCGTACATGATCACCATCCCGAGGAGAAAGCCGGCGACGTTGAGCGGCGCGGTGAGACCCCCAGTCGCCCGCCGGCCGAAGAGCTGCCAGAGCTCGTAGACCACCGTAGCGATGGCTCCGGCGCCAATGGCAAAGAAGAGCGTGGTCCAGAGCGGCGAGTAGGTGAATCCGCCGATCCACGCTCCAATGACCGTCGGTACGCCGGCAAGGGCGCCGAGCAGGATGAGTGACCGGAGCCGGGGCCGCTGATCAGCGAGAGGGGTCACGATGCCGAGGCCTTCGGTGGTGTTGTGCAGCAGGAATCCGATCACGAGGAATGTTCCCAGCGCTATCTCACCGGTGGCGTACGAGGTGCCGATGGCCAGACCCTCACCCAGATTATGAAGCCCGATACCCAACGCGATCAGAGCAGCCACCTGGAGGGGCGAGCGCTCGCCGCGCTGCCCACCGCGCCAGTGGCCCAGAGCCGCCAGGATCAACGGTGTGCCGAGCAAACCGAGGAGCACGAGCGCGGAGCCCTGGAACGCTCCCGCGACCAGCGCGGACGTCTCCGCCGCTTCCACCAGGGCATCCACTCCGAGGAAGACCAGCAGCCCCATGGTGAGGCTCAGGAAAAAATCGATCCAGCGCCGGTTGATCGCACGTACGAAGGGCAGCCAGAGGAGGCCAATGAACACCGGGATCACTCCGGCGTACACCCCGAGAAGCGCGAAAGTGGTGTGATAGCGGGCATCCACCGACGGTGACAACGTGGCGACGGCCACTTCTCCGGTGAACGTCAGTCCGGTGCTGGTGACCAGAGCGACGGCATGGGGCTCACCCTCGACCCAGGGATAGGGGATCGTGATGATGCGGCGCTCCAGACGCTCGATGGTGCGGCTTCCATC
>JBKJZM010000046.1:0-15072 GCA_046715295.1 Gemmatimonadales bacterium
CGCTGCTCGCGGTAGACCAGCTAGTCAACTCGGCGGCGAAAATGCGCTACATGTCGAACGGCCAGGTCCCGATGCCGATCGTCTTCCGCGGTCCGGGCGGCGCGGCGCTGCAGCTCGGCGCGCAGCACTCGCAGTCGTTCGAGTCGTGGCTCGCCAACGTGCCGGGCGTCAAGGTCGTGATGCCCGCGACGCCGGCGGACGCCAAGGGGCTGCTCAAGAGCGCCATCCGGGACGACAACCCGGTGATCTTCATCGAGGGCGAGATGCTGTACAACCTCAAGGGCGAGGTGCCCGAAGGCGAGCATGTGGTCCCACTCGGCCTGGCTGATGTGAAGCGGGAGGGCAGCGACGTGACCATCATCTGCCACTCGAAGAGCGTCGGCGTGTCGCTCAAGGCCGCCGAGCAGCTGGCCAAGGACGGGATCAACGCCGAGGTGGTGGATCTACGGACCATCCGGCCGATGGACACGGAAGCGGTGCTCACCTCGGTCGCCAAGACCCACCGGTGCGTCGTGGTCGAGGAAGGCTGGCCATTCGCCGGCATCGGAGCGCAGGTCGTCGACACCATTCAGCGCGAAGTGTTCGATGAGCTCGACGCTCCGGTGCTACGGGTCACCGGCGCCGACGTCCCCATGCCCTACAACAAGCAGCTGGAGAAGGCCGCCAAGGCCGACCCGGCCAAGGTCATCAGCGCGGTGAATCAGGTTTTGTACAAGGAGTAGGCTATTGGCTATGGGCTATGGGCTATGGGCAATCCGTTCAATGAATAGGAGCTCCGGTTCATGGCGGCGCAGCCCATAGCCCCAGGGCCCCCTAGCAATCCGGACTAAAGAATGACCACGAAAGTTGTAATGGAAGCCCTCTCCCCTACCATGGAGGAAGGGCGCCTGGTCGAATGGAAGAAGCAGGAAGGCGAGGCTGTCGTCGTAGGAGACGTGCTCGCCGAAGTCGAGACCGATAAGGCGGTCATGGAGCTCGTGGCCCGCGCGGCCGGGACGCTGCTCAAGCACGTGGTCGAGGCCGGCGCGACGGTGCCGGTGTCCGAGCTGGTTGCCGTCATCGGCGAGCCCGGTGAGGCGATAGGTGAGAACCGGCCGATCTCCATGCCGCCCTCGCTACCGGCTGCTGCCGCGACGGAACAGCGGCGTCCCTCAGAAAAACCCGGGCTACGCGAAGGAAACGGTGCCAAGGCCGCGCCCGCGAGGGTCAAGGCCTCACCGCTCGCCCGCCGGATCGCGGCGGAGCGTGGCGTGGACCTGGTCGGGGTGACGGGGTCGGGCCCCGAGGGGCGGGTGGTTGCCCGTGATCTGGAGACCGCTGCCTCTGCCACGGCCGGTCCTGCACGTTCGGCCGCCGTGCCGTCCGTTACTGCCCCGCCGCCACGCGGCCCCGTGGCGCAGCCTTTTACAGATGTCCCTCTCAGCCAGATCAGAAAAACCATCGCCCGGCGGCTGGCCCAGTCGATCGGCCCGGTTCCCACGTTCTATCTCACGAGTGAGGTGGACATGGAGCGGGTGTGGGAAGCCAGGGAAGCGCTGGGGGCAGCGGGGCGGCGGGGCAGCGGGGCAGCAGGTGAGGAGATAAAGGTTTCGTTCAACGACATCGTCATCAAGGCCGTTGCCATGGCGCTGAGGCAGCATCCGGCCTGCAACGCCTGGTGGCAGGACGATCACATCCGCTACTGGAACGAGGTGCACGTGAGCATGGCTGTGGCGGTGGAGGAGGGGCTGATCACCCCGGTGATCCGGCACGCCGACCAGAAGACCCTTCGGGAGATCGCGGGAGAGTCACGGGACCTCTCCGCCCGCGCGCGGGAGCGCAAGCTCAAGCCCGAGGAGTACACCGGCGGTACCTTCACGGTATCCAACCTGGGCATGCTCGACATCGAGGAGTTCACCGCAATCATCAATCCGCCGGAGACCGCCATCCTGGCGGTCGGCCGCATGGCGGAGAAGCCGGTGGCGCACGAGGGGGCGGTTGCCATCCGGCGCCGGATGCGGCTGACCATGTCCTGCGACCACCGGGTGATCGACGGCGCGACCGGAGCCCGGTTTCTGAAGACGCTGAAGCAAATGCTGGAGAATCCGCTGGCGCTTGTCTGGTAAGAGCGTAAACGCTTTTTCTAACTCATGAGGACACTTTGGCGAATCAGTTCGACGTGATCGTGGTCGGCGGGGGGCCGGCCGGCTATGTCTGCGCCATACGCGCGGCGCAGCTGGGCCTCGCAACGGCCGTGATCGAGCGAGACAAGCTCGGCGGCGTGTGTGTGAACATCGGCTGCATCCCTACCAAGGCTCTGCTTCACAGCGCCTACGTAGCGGGCCTCGTGGCCCACGACGCCAAGGAACTCGGAATTGAGGTCGGGAGCGTGAAGACCGACTACGGCGTGGCCATGCGACGGTCCCGCAAGGTCTCGGAGCAGAACTCCAAGGGAGTCGAGTTTCTGATGAAGAAGCACAAGGTCACGGTGGTGAAGGGAACCGGGGTGGTGGGACGCAATCGCACCGTGCGGGTTGGCAAGGACGAGTATCAGGCGCGCAAGGCGGTCGTGATCGCCACCGGGTCACGGGTCAAGGGCATTCCGCAGATCGGCCTCGAGATCAACAAGACCACCGTGATCAGTTCGGATGAAGCTCTATTCCTCGAGACCCAGCCGAAGTCTCTCGCGATCGTAGGTGCCGGAGCGGTGGGCTGCGAGTTCGCCGACATCTTCCACGCCTTCGGGAGCACGGTGACCCTCATCGAGGCCCTGCCCCGCATCCTGCCGCTGGAGGACGCGGAGTCATCCGACACCCTCACCAAGAGCTTCAAGAAGCGCGGCATCACGGTTGTAGCCGGGGCACAGGTGAAGAAGGCCACCGTTGCCAAGGACCGGGTGACGCTCGAGGTGGAGGCCGGAGGAAAGCGCGAGTCGATCGAGGCCGAGAAGGTACTGATGGCCGCGGGCCGGGCCGTCAACACCGAGGATCTTGGGCTCCAGGAAGCAGGCGTGCAGCTGACCGATCGCGGGTTCATCAAGGTGAACCTGGCCACCCTGGAGACAGCAGCGGCAGGCGTCTATGCCATCGGCGACGTGGCGGGTCCGCCGATGCTGGCCCACAAGGGGAGCCGGGAGGGGATGGTGGTTGCCGAGCTGATCGCCGGGCATCACCCCCAGCCGATCAAGTACGACAACGTTCCCAGCGTCACCTACTGTCATCCAGAGGTTGCCAGCATCGGCCTGACCGAGGAGCAGGCCAAGGAGCGAAAGCTGGAGTTTCAGGTTGGCCGCTTTCCTTTCAGCGCCAACGGCCGGGCCCGGACTGCCGGCGAGACCGAAGGCTTTGTAAAGATCATTCGGGACAAGAAGTACGGCGAGATACTCGGCGCCCACATCGTGGGCGGCCATGCCTCCGAGATCATTCACGAGCTTGCCGTGGCCCGGCAGAACGAATACACGGTCGAAGAAGTCGATCTCGCCATTCACGCCCATCCCACCCTGTCCGAGGCGATCGCCGAGGCGGCGCTGGATTCGATGGGTCGGGTCGTGCATATCTGAGGAGACGTGAGCAGTGAGAGGTGAGCAGTGACAGGTGAACGGAGCGGAACGCTGAGGTTCCTGGCGTCCGCACTCGCCTGCGCCCTCTCGGCAGGGCTGATGGTGGTCACCGCCACCGTGCTGCTGGTGGAGGCGCTCCGGGGTGATGCCAGCCAGGAAAATCTGACACTCAGGCTCTACCTCCTCTTCGGCGGCACCCTCTCCGGAATCGTGTTCGCCGGATGGGCGGCGTGGAGCCTGCTCGGTCCAGTCGAATCGGCCTACCGGCGTGGTGGCCTGGCAATGGTCACCGGCTTCTCCACCGTGCTCCTCATGCTGATCTGCATACCCATCAACCAGCTGCTCGGCCGCACCGGCCTGATCGTTCTCCTGGCGCTGAGCGCTCTTGCCGCCACCCTCCTGGGACGGCGAGCCCGCCGCCTGGGAGCGACGGCATGACGGCCCGGCTCGTGGTGCAGGATCTCGGTCTGCGGGCCTATGGCGAGGTACTCGAGCTGCAACGGACCCTCTGCCGGCAGCGCATCGCGGGTGAGATCGAGGACGACGTTCTGCTGCTGGTGGAGCACGATCCGGTGGTGACGCTGGGCCGGGGAACCCGCGCGGCCAGTCTGCCGCTGCCTCGATCAGAGCTGGAGCGGCGCGGGGTCGAGGTGTTCGAGGTAGAGCGCGGAGGGGACGTCACCTTCCATGGCCCGGGCCAGCTGGTAGGCTATCCCGTTATGAATCTGCGGCAGCATCGGGAGGATTTGCACTGGTATCTCCGCCGGCTGGAGGCGGGACTGATCGCCGCCCTGGGGCGGCTGGGGGTGGAGGCGGGGCCGAACCCCGGGCTGACCGGAGTCTGGACCGGGACCCGCAAGATCGCCAGCATCGGAATTCACGTGAAGCAGTGGGTGACGTTCCACGGCTTTGCCCTCAACGTGAGCACCGACCTGTCCTACTTCGATCTCATCGTTCCCTGTGGGATCAAGGACGTAACCATGACCAGCGTAGCCCGGGAGCTCCGCCGGGACGATTCAGTCGCCCTCTGGGATGAGACTCGCCGCGCAGTCACCGCAGAAATCGCCGAAGCCTTCGAGCTCCAGCCCGTTGAAAGCCGCCCCCTGGCGGTTATCTAGGCTTCCCCGCAGAGGCTCCACGGCTCCCCGTTGCCTTCTGGAGTCTAATGAGTTTTTCTCCCTACTATGCCCGATTCGACACGACGCCCCTCGCCGGACGCCCAGGCGGACCAGCGGATCCAGGAGATTCTACGCGCGGCCGACAGCTGGTCGCGGGAGGCGCCAGGGGCGCTCATGCCGGCCATACGGGCTGTGTGCATCCGCCTGGCGGAAATGGTCGCCGATCAGCGGAATTACCTGGCCCCCTTGCCGGAGCCGCAGGAGACCGAGCGGCGGCAGGTCCTGTCGATGGTGGCCGACCGCCTACGCTCGAAGCCAGTGACGGAGGGGGTGGACCAGCACCTCAAGGCGCTGGAGGAGCTGGAGCTTCGCTCGACCGGATCGTGGGCCATCGTGGCCTCGGCCCAGACCGAATGGATTACCACCGCCATCCGATACCTGGAAGGCCAGGCGGTCGCCCTTCCAGCCGGGGAGCGGCCGGATCCCTACTGGGCGGATGACGTTGTGGCGGGGATCATTGCCTCGGTACGGGCGCTCATCGGGGTAGACGAGCTCCATGCGCGCACCGAGGCGCGTTACTCCGGACCGGTCAAGCGCATTACGCCCGAGGAAGAGTAGCCAGACGACTCCCGGCCGCCCTTCTCGCCAAAGAGCTCGAAGAAGCGGCCGAAGATATCGATCCCGTTCCAGAGCTGGCGGAGATCGAGCTTCTCATTCGGTGAGTGGAGCCCGTCATCGGGGAGACCGATACCGGTAAGAATCACCGGCGCCCCACCGAGTCCTAGCTCGGGAACAATCGGAATCGAGCCGCCGGCTCGCACCTGCACGGCCCTCCGTCCTTCTACTGCCTCGAAGGCCTCGTTCAGGATCTCGAAGGCGGGATGGCCCACGTCCACCTCGACCGGGTCACCCCCATGCAGTAGCGTCACCTTTACGTCTGCCCACTCGGGCGCCAGCGCAGCCACCGCCCGCTGCAGGGCCCGGCCCACCTCCTCTACCTGCTGGCCCGGCACCAGTCGCAGGCTCACCTTGGCGGTAGCCTGGGCCGGGATGACCGTCTTGGCGCCGTCCCCGATGAAGCCCCCCTTGATCCCGTGGATCTCGAAAGTGGGCAGGGCCCACACCCTCTCGTACACCGTACGATCGGTAAGGCCGGTGAGCGCCTTCCCCGTGACCTCGTCCGTGAGGAAGCGCTCCTGGTCGAGCGGCAGGCGCTTCCAGGTGTCGAGCTCCTCCCTCGTCGGGGGCTGGACCGCTTCGTAGAGTCCAGGAATCTGGATCTCCCCGGTCTCCGACTTCAGCTTGCCCAGGATCCGGACCAGCGTCTCCAGCCCATTCGGCGCTACCCCACCATAGGTCCCGGAGTGGAGATCGCGCTCCAGGGTCCGGACCGAGATCTCGGCGTAACAGAGGCCCCGCAACGCGGTGTACACGGCAGGCCAGCCCGGCGCATAGTAGGACATGTCGCATACCAGGGCGGCATCAACCCGGGTCCGCTCCGGCTCGTTGTGCAGCAGATCGAAAATGACCCGGCCGCCGCACTCTTCCTCGCCCTCGAAGATGAAGCGCACGTTAAGGGGGGGCAGCCTCCTGGCATCGAGCACCGCTTCATATGCCTTGAGCAGGCAGAACACCTGTCCCTTGTCATCCGCAGAGCCGCGGGCATAGAGCCGGCCGTCTCGCACCGTGGGCGTAAACGGCTCGGTGATCCACTCATCGAGCGGGTCGGGCGGCTGGACGTCGTAGTGGCCGTAGATCAGGAGTGTCGGCCTGTCAGGAACCCTGGGGCTCTCCGCCCAGACCACCGGGTGGCCCGGCCCCTCGATGATGTCCACGACCGGACAGCCCAGGCCGCGCAGGTGGGCGCTCAACCACTCGGCAGCCCGGCGGCAATCCGGTGCATGCGCGGGGAGCGCGCTGATGCTTGGGATGGAGAGAAATTCGCTCAACTCGCCCAGGAGACGGGTTTGCTCGCGTTGGACAAAGCTTCGATCCATTGAGATTTCCTAGTGAGTGGAATCTCCGACCGCCTGTCCCAACCGGCTGTAGGCGCTGTCGCCCTCGACACCCTCCATCAATTTCCCGAGTGCACTGACGCTTTGCTTGACATCGCCCCCGTGCCGCTCGAACCAACGGTCGAAGAGATCCAGCCTAGTGCGATAGATCCGAGCGCCGATCAGCTGGGCGTTGTTGATGGGACGCTCGGCCATCCGGCCGATGCGAAAGGTGCGAAGCCGTTGTCCAACCGGGCCGGTAAGCTGGGCCCGGGCCCAGACGCCGGCCTCCACGCGCCCGGCGTCGAGCGCCACCGAATCCGGCTTCTGACGGTAGAGCGAATCCAGGCGGCGCACCAGGGCCGAGTAATAGTCACCCAGCACGATCTCGTCATGCCAGCGGTTGGCCGCGTGGGTCGCGTTGGCGCTGTCGCCGCGCTCCCGGAAGAAGGCCTCGGCGGAGCGGTAGCCGACCATCTGGGCAAAGCTCTCGTTGAACGGCGTGGCGCTCTTCACGTATAGCGTATTGTGGGCGATTTCGTGGAACACGGTGGCGGCCAGCTCGACCGAGTCACCCGAGATGGCCGTGGAGAGAAGCGGGTCCTCGAACCATCCCAGGGTCGAGAACGCTCCCGAGGGACGGAGGTAGATGTCGTATCCCCTGGCCGCAAACCGGTCGGCCTCCCGCCGCGCCGCACGAGGATCGAAGAACCCCTTATAGGGAATCCGGCCGACGATAGGGTACTTCCAGGTGTAGGGGCAGATACAGTCCTTGGGGGCCGCCTGGAGCACGAGAAGCAAGGTGTCGCGGCCCACGTCGGAATAGGACGTGTAGGTCTCCTTGGCTTCGAGCCCGAGTCGCGCGGCATAGTCGCGCGACGCGAGAACGAGCCCGAGCGTCTGGCGAAGCATGGGATCGGTGGCACTGTCTCGCACCAGCCGGGCGATCGGCTGCCGCGACTGAAGAATTCGGGTCTCCTCGAAGCCGGCCCGGGTCAGGTAGCGAACGTCCTCGCTGGCCAGGTAGGCGGTCCCGTACCCGGCAAACAACGCAGCGACCAGAGCGAAGAAGACCATTCGCTTCACCGAATCCGAACCAGGCCGACGCGCGCATCGACCGCAGACGACACCGGCTCACTTCCCGACGACCCAGTCAGCAGGAGATCGACCAGCGGTGCGCCGCCAGCCTGCGTGACCAGCACATGCCGGCCGGACCCGGCTCGTAGCACATCGGTGTGGCCGTAGCCGTTACCGGTGGTGTTGTCGGGGTTGAGCGGAAAGGAACTGCCCATCGAGTCGGGGAAAACAGCCCGGAAGTTCCAGGTCTTGTAGCGCAGTCGCGAGCCGGGCTGGTCGAACTCCGGGAGATCGTCCAGGTAGTTGGCCATCTGCCACTCGGGAACCAGAACCGAGAAGTCGACCCCGGTCTGGGTGGCCACGTTGGTGGCACCCACCAGGCTGGTGGCGACCAGCCGTCGGGTGAGGTCGGTGCCTAGAACGCTGTCGCTGGCAAAGTGATCCGCCAGCCAGCGCACGAAGAGCCAGTTGGCACCCCGTTCCTCCAGCTTGCCGGTAGAGCTCTCGGGCTCGATCAGGAAAAAGGCTTCGGTGGAGTCCAGATAGGCGAACGCGTTACGAATGTTGCCGCTGGACAGAAAGTCCTCGTAGCAGGACCCCGTCGGGCACTCCACCGCCGGGAGGCGCCGGGCCGCCAGCTCCTCGGCGAAGTGAGAGAGGCCTTCATTCAGCCAGGTCTCCTCCGAGCTCGCGCCTCGGAGCAGCCGGTGCTGGTTGAAACTGATCATGTGCTGGAACTCGTGAACGAAGGTCGCCGGCAGGCGCTCGCGGGCGAATGCTTCGCTGATGGTGCAGTCCGGATTGCCCGGGTCTGGAACCAGGCCGTAGAAGATCTCGGCTACGTTCGAGCCTGGATTGTTGCTCGAGAGCGGCAGAAGATCGGCGCCGAAGAAATACCCCAGGATCACGCTGCCGGCATCGTTGCAGCCGGGACTCAAGGCATTCACCCGATGAGTCAGGAGGACGGTGACCACGCCGTTGGCGTCGATGTCCGACTCCCGGCCGAAGGCCGTGGTGTCGATCGGATAGAGAAAGTCGTCGAACAGCGCGCCCACGTCTGCCAGGACCGGATCGGAATAGCCACCCGCCGGCGCGGCATTATCCACGAAGATCGCAACCCGTTGGGCCACGACGCGCGCCGTGGCGGTCGCGTCCACGAAGTCATCGCAGGTCGGCGTCGAGCAAACCTTGAACGTGCGCACCTCGTTGACCACTGGAGGGATCGTGGCCGAGGCGGTGACCCGTTCCCGGTCGAATAGCGCCGATGAGGGGCTCTGGGAAAGGGCTCGTTCCCGCGCACGCAGCATGTCGTGAAAGGCACCAGCTCGCAGTGGTGGCCGGAATGCGGATAGCAGAGGTGACGGAAATTGTCGCGCCGCCGCCGCTGGAGAGGAGCCGGTAATCCTGTAGTCTGCCTGTGCCCCTCCTTCCGTCACCGTGCCCTCGGTGGCCACCGGTACATAGAGGTGTTGCGCGCCGGACGAACCAGCCGCGGGCAGGCGAACACAGGCATTGTCCTGATTGGGGTCCAGAATGCGGTGCTCCCCCACCGCGAGCACCTGGGCGTTGGCGGCGGCACAGTCCAGCGAGGGGCCCGGACCTGGACCCGTTCCGTTGCTGCAGGCGACCAGCGAAGAACCGCCAAATACAGCTATCAGAAACGAGCGCGGACTTCGCACGTGAGGAGTACTCCTGGGAGCTGGAGGAGGGGAACCTGGACCGGAAGGGTGCCCGCAGACCTGCAGCAAAATAAAGCGCCGCAAGGGCTTTTGACAATCGCACAACCTGCCGGTAGGTTCTCTCCGTGCCCGAGAACAAACGGCTGTCGGCGGTCAGGTTCGGTGCTGACGGACTGGTGCCGGTCGTGACCCAGGAGAGCCGTTCCGGCGATCTCCTGATGGTTGCGTTCGCCAACCGGGACGCGCTCGATCGCACCCTCACCACCGGCCTGGCTCACTACTACAGCAGATCCCGCGGCGTGCTGTGGCAGAAGGGCGAGACCTCAGCCCACATCCAGCGCGTCGTCGAAGTCCGGCTGGATTGCGATGGCGACACCATTCTGTATCGGGTGGAGCAGACCGGGCCGGCCTGCCACACCGGAACGCGGACCTGCTTCTCGACGGTTCTCTGGCGGACGGGCGGACGGGCGGACGGTGGGGCCGCGGAAGAGGATCCGGGCGGGCACGTGTTGAGCCGGCTGGCGCACACCATCGCCTCCAGGGCGGCGGACAAGCCCCAGGGCTCGTACACGGCCGAGCTGTTGGCCCAGGGCATCGGGAAGGCCTCCCAGAAGGTGGGCGAGGAAGCGGTCGAAGTGGTGGTGGCGGCAAATTCGGAGGATGACGCACGTCTCGCGTCCGAGGCGGCCGATCTCCTCTATCATCTTTTGGTGCTCCTCCAGGCTCGCGGTGTCCCGCTGGATGCCGTGTTGCGCGAGCTGGAGTCCAGAGCCCGATAAGCCATAATGTCCTTCGTTCATCTCCACACCCACAGCGAGTACTCTCTGCTCGACGGGGCTAACCGGATCCCTGATCTGGTCGGGCACGTCAAGAAGCTTGGCATGGACAGCCTGGCCGTCACCGACCTCGGCAACATGCACGCTGCGTGGACCTTCTACGAGCACGCCAAGGCGCAGAAGATCCGGCCGATCCTCGGCTTCGAGGCCTATCTAGCCTTTGGCCCACGAACAGCGCGAGAGAAGCCCCCCGGAGCGCCTGCGCCCTACAGCCACCTCGTCCTGCTGGCCAAGAATCGCACTGGCTACCGGAACCTGATCCGGCTCACTTCGATCGGCTTCGTCGAGGGATTCTATCGCCGCCCCCGGATCGATCGGGAGGTACTCGCCGCCCACTCCGAGGGGCTCGTGTGTCTGGCCGCGTGTCTTTCGGGTGAGGTGGCACTCCATCTCCGGCAGGGACGGTTCGAGGAGGCCAAGCGGAGCGCGGAGTGGTTCAGCCGGACGTTCGGACCGGGCGGTTTCTGGCTCGAGATCCAGCAGCACGGGATCCCGGAAGAACGGCTGGTCACCGAGGGGATGCTGCGCCTGGGTCAGGAGCTCGGCATCGGCGTGGTAGCCACGAACGATGCCCATTACCTCAAACGGGAGGATGCCGAGTCGCACGACGTGCTGCTCGCCATCGGCACCGGCAGCGATCTGGACGACCCTAAGCGCTTCCGGTTCACCGGCGAGGAGTCGTACGTCAAGTCCGAAGCGGAAATGCAGGCACTGTTTCCGGACCGGCCGGACACGCTGGCCAACACCACCGTCGTGGCCGACCTGTGCGAGTTCGACTTCGAGAAACGGTACTTTCTGCCTGAGTTCCCCCGCCCCGCCGAGTACCCGTCCGATGAGGCGCTGCTCAACCACCTGGCGACCAGCGGAGCCGAGCGGCGCTACGGGCTGCCCTGGCCCGATGTGGTCCGGGACCGCCTCGCATATGAGCTAGGTGTCATCAACTCGGCCGGATACGCCGGCTATTTCCTCATCGTGCAGGACTTCATCGCCGCGGCGCGCCAGCGAGGGATCCCGGTCGGTCCCGGCCGGGGCTCCGTCGCCGGCTCGCTGGTGGCCTATGCGCTGGGGATTACCGACGTCGATCCGCTGAAGTTCGACCTGCTGTTCGAGCGGTTCCTGAATCCTGAGCGGGTGTCGATGCCGGACATCGACGTGGACTTCTGCTTCGAGCGCCGTGGCGAGGTGATCGAGTACGTGCGGGAGCGCTACGGCCGGACGAGCGTGGGCCAGATCGTCACCTTCGGCACCATGAAGGCCCGGGCAGCGGTCAAGGATGTCGCTCGCGTCCTCAGAATTCCTCCGGGCGAGGCCGACCGGATCACCAAGCTGATCCCCTCTGGTCCGGCCTACAGCCTCACGGTACAAGAGGCCGCCAAGAAAGTGGACGAGCTGCGCGACCTGATCCGCGACAATCCCGCCTACGAGCGGCTCGTCAAGCTGAGCTCGCGGATCGAGGGGATCTCGCGCCACATGTCGGTTCACGCGGCTGGAGTGGTGATCGCCCCCGGTCCGCTCTCCGAGTATGTCCCCGTCTGCACCGCCCCAACCAGGGGCGCGGGTGCCGCGGCCGAAGGCGAATCCATCATCACGCAATACGAGATGGGCGCGCTGGAGAAGGTCGGCATGCTCAAGATGGACCTGCTCGGCCTCAAGACGCTCACCGTAATCCATGACGCGGTGAATATGATCGCGGCGCGCCACGGCACCAGGCCCGATATGGAGGCGCTGACGTTCGACGATCCCAAGGTCTACGAGATGCTGCGGGAGGGCCGGACCGCGGGCGTCTTCCAGTTCGAGTCACCGCTGGCCACCGACACCCTGCGCGCCATGAAGTGCGACCGTTTCGATGACCTGGTCGCCTCCAACGCGCTGCTCCGCCCGGGTCCGCTGGATGCGGGCATGCACACGGTGTTCATCCGCCGGAAGCTGGGCCAGGAGAAGGTGAGCTATCCCCATCCGGCACTCCGGGAGGTGCTCGAGCCGACCTACGGCGTCATCACCTACCAGGAGCAGGTGATGCGGATCGCCAACGTGATCGCCGGCTTCAGCCTGGCCGAAGCCGACGTGCTCCGGAAGGCGGTCGGCAAGAAGGATTCCCACCTCATCAAGAAAGAGCTCACCAGATTCTGCGACCGGGCGGTGGCCCTGGGCCACCCCAAGAAGCTGGCCGACGAGCTGGCGGCCCAGATCGAGACCTTCGGCCGCTACGGCTTCAACAAGTCGCATTCGGTGGCCTACTCGTTCCTCTCTTACCAGACGGCGTGGCTCAAGGCCCACCATCCGGCCGAGTTCATGGCGGCGCTGCTCTCCTCGGAGATCGGGAACACCGACAAGGTGGTGCAATATATCAATGAGGCGCGCGAGCTCGGGCTGGAAATTCTCCCCCCCGATGTAAACGAGTCGGGGTTCAAGTTCACCGTCATCGGCGAGCGGCGGATTCGGTTCGGTCTCGGCGCGGTGCGGAACGTGGGCGAAGGAGCCATCGCGTCGATCATCGCCGGGCGGCAGCAGGTACCGTACGCTACCCTGGCGAAGCTGGTCGAGCGCATCGACCTCCGGCTCTGCAACAAGCGGGTGCTCGAGTCGCTCGTTGCCGCCGGCGCCTGCGACTCGCTCGGCGGGCACCGTAAGCAGCTCATCGAGGTGCTAGAGCCGGCGCTGGCTGAAGCTCAGCTACTCAACCAGGAGCGCGAGGCGGGACAAGGCTCGTTGTTCGGAGAGGGCGGTAATGATGGGAAAGACGGGAAGGAAGCCGCAAACGGAGCGTCCCTTCCCGCCCTTCCCGTCCTTCCCGACATTCCCGCGTGGACCGAGGCCGAGCGTCTGGTCAAGGAGAAGGAAGTGCTGGGCTTCTTCATCTCGGGTCATCCCCTGGAGCGCTACCGCGAGGAGGTCGAGCTGTTTGGCTCGCGAACCACGGCGACCTTGAGCGAGTGGGGCGAGCAGCAGGTAAGCGTGGCGGCGGTGGTAACCGGGGTCAAGCGGCAGATCTCGAAGAAAACGGGCAAGGAATACGCCCGGCTGGTGCTGGAGGATTTCCATGGCACCGCCGAGGCCATCGTGTTTCCGGATGCCTGGGCCAAGCTCAACCAGACCATCCTGCCTGACTCGGCCTTGCTCCTCACCGGGGGATACAGTGACCGGGACCGAGGTGAAGATCAGGCCCCCTTCATCGTGGAAACCGCGCGGGAGCTGAGCGACCTCAAGGCCTCGGGGGACGTTGCCCTCAGCCTGCGCTGGCGATCCCCTTCGGCCTTTCAGCCGGGGGCGCTTCAGGCTGTCGCTGCATTGTGCTCGGCGCACCCGGGCCCCACCCCGCTCTATATTGAATGGAGCGATGGCAACGGACAGGCGGTTCGGCTCCGGTCACGGCGCGTGCGCGTCGCGGCGGAAGACGACCTCGTTTGTGCCCTGCGGGACCTCCTCGGCAGCGAATCCGTCCACTACGTAAAGGTGGGATGACCCCGATGGCATCTGCCTACACTTTGGACTTCGAGAAGCCGCTCCTGGAGCTGGAGCGGCAGATCGATGATCTCAAGCGTATCGGCACCGAGCGGCAGATCGACATCGATGGTGAGCTACAGGGTCTTCAGAGCAAGCTCGAGGCGCTCCGGGCCGAGATCTACCGGGAGCTCACACCGCTGCAACGGGTAATGGTGGCCCGACACCCCCGGAGGCCGTACACCCTCGATTATCTCAGCACCATCTTCACCGACTTCATCGAGCTCCACGGCGACCGGCTCTACATGGATGATCCCGCCATCGTCGGCGGCTGGGCACGCCTGGCCGGCGTGTCGGTCATGGTGATTGGCCACCAGAAGGGGCGTGACACCAAGGAAAACCTGAAGCGCAATTTTGGAATGCCGCACCCCGAAGGCTACCGCAAGGCACTGCGTCTGATGAAGTTGGCCGCCAAGTTCTCGGGGCCGGTCATTACGCTCATCGACACGCCGGGCGCCTACCCTGGCCTGGGGGCGGAAGAGCGGGGGCAGTCGGAGGCGCTGGCCCGTAACATCCTGGAGATGTCGGCTCTCCCCACCCCGTGTGTGGCGGTGGTCATCGGCGAGGGTGGGTCTGGGGGTGCACTGGCGCTCGGAGTGGCCGATCGCGTGTTGATGCTGGAGAACTCGGTGTACTCGGTGATCTCACCCGAGGGCTGCGCCGCCATTCTGTGGAAGGACGCCACCCAGCGCGAGCGGGCCGCCGAGGCCCTCAAGATCACCGCGGAAGATCTCCTCCGCCTCAAGGTCATCGACGAGATCGTCAAGGAACCGATTGGGGGCGCCCACGTCGATCCCGATGCCGCGGGCGAGGCGCTGCGTGAAGCCCTGATCCGCCATGTCACCGAGCTGCGCAAGAGCAAGCCCGACCGGCTGGTCCGGCGGAGGGCCGAGAAGTACGCCGCCATGGGCGCCTTCACCGAGGCGTGATGTCGCAGACCGTCGAAGTCAGGTTCAAGGGCACCCGCAAGGCCTATTTCATCTGGGGCGACGAGGCGGACCCTATCCGAATCAAGGACGCCGTCATCGTCGAGGTCGAGCGTGGCCGAGACCTGGGGCTGGTCACCGCCGTCGGCGACATGGCAGCCAAGAAGTGCGGTAGTAGCTGCTCCGGCTGCGCGGTCGGCGATACCGCTGCAGAGCCGGAGCCGCCGAAGCCGATCGTTCGACGGGCCAGCGCAGAAGACCTGAGGGTGCACCGGGAGATCCGGTCCTCCGAGGAAGACGTCCGCCAGAAAGTCATCCAGCGGGTGCGGGCCCACGAGCTCCTGATGAAGGTGAGCGATACCGAGTGGCAGTGGGACCGAAACAAGCTGACCATCTACTTCAC
>JBKJZM010000047.1:0-8714 GCA_046715295.1 Gemmatimonadales bacterium
CGCGCCCGGGCGGAACCCCACACGAGCGAACTTTTCCCAGCCGGTCTTGCCACGCCAGGCATCCCACAGTCCTCGGACCCGCCAGTAGAGGGTGAGCTGACGGTAGCCGAAGTTTTCCAGAACCGCATAGGCAAGCAGGATCAGAACCTCGCGCCGCCCACTGAAGGGCAGCAGATGGCGCTGCAGACGGTCGGCCAGGCCATAGCGGAAGCGCCATGCGCCGACCAGTACGGCGAGGATATTCACCAGCACCCCGTAACCCAGCGATGCCAGCAGGAAGGCCCACAGATAGGGATAGTTGACCAGAGGGTAATCCAGCACCCGTTCCATAATCAGGAGAAACAGCAGGCAGAGGTACCCCGCTACTTCCACCAGCGGCCCGTAGTACTCGAACAGCCAGAAGGCAGGCAGGGCGAACCAGCCGATCCGGCCGTACTTGCTGCGCCACAGCATGGCCCGGTGATATCGTAGCGACTCGCGGAGGCCTCGATACCAGCGGCCACGCTGCTTGCGCAACGACTCGAACGATTCGGGGACCTCGGTCCAGGCCACCGGATGGGGCAGGAACACAATGCGACGGTTCGAGAGTTTGTCGAGCACGAAGCGGTGCAGGCGGACGATGATCTCCATGTCCTCGCACACGGTACCGACCCGGCTGCCGACGTACTCCTCGGTGATCCGGTGCCTCAGAAACGGGGTGAGATAACCGCCCGCCCGTATCACGGTCTCCTTTTCGAAGACCGCAAAGACCCCGCTCAGGATCAGGATGGATTGCATCCGGTCGAGACCGGTGCGGGCGGTGGTGAACGAACGAAGGTATTCCACCATCTGGAACCGCGGTAACGACCGGTCCGGCAGCCCCACCCGCACCACCCGGCTGTTCCGGACGGTGCAGCCATTGGCGATAGCGACCTGGCCTCCGACCGCCACCACCCGCGAATCCTCCTGGATCACCCGCATCAGCTCCTTGAGCGCCCGCTGATCGAGGATCGAGTCGGCGTCGAGCGACACAAAGTAGGGCGCCGTAGCGGCATTGATGCCGGCGTTCAGCGCGTCGGCCTTGCCTCCGTTTTCCTTGTCGATGACGATCAGGCGCATGACGCTTGACGGCAGGGGGACGGTCGCCTCGTACATGGCCCGGACCCTGCCGGTGCCGATGGCCGGCCGATACGGCACCTCGGTCCGACGGAGCCGGAATGCACGCTTGAGCCGGTCGAGCGTGCCGTCGGACGAGCCGTCGTTGACCACCATCACTTCGAACCTCGGATAGTCGCATTGAATGAGGCTGGTGACGCTGTCGACGATGGTCACCTCCTCATTGTAGGCGGGGACGATCATGCTGAGTGGCTTGGTGAGGTCTCCTTCATCGATGAGATCGAGATCCTCCACGAAGTGGCCTGCCACCCGGCGGCGCACCTGGCGGGCCGACAAGCCGATCAGCCAGAGGGTGTACGTATTGTAGAGCAGGAAGTACAACAGAAATACCGGCTGCACCACCAGCGCGAGAACGATCAGTCCCCGGGTGAGCGTGTCGATCACGGCGAGGCTCCCGGCAGGCTCACGATCGCCACCTCCAGAGCTCCGCCCACCCGGTGGCGGATGGAAGGCACCGGATCGGTCCGCGCCACCTCGCGGGCAACGTCATCTTGCAGCAGGGCCAGCGCGAGGGCCGCGGCAAGCCGCCGCTCCTCCGAAGGAGCGGTGCGAGCGGCCTGCCGGAGGCCGGCGAGATCGGCGCCTTCCTGGACGGCCTGTGCCGCAACCTCGGCGTCCAGACCCGGGGGAAACGGAAGGGCAATTCCCTGGACCAGGCGGGCAACGTACGCCGCGGCCCGCACGGCCATGTCGGGATCGGCTGCCAGTTGATCGAGCGTAGTGAGGCCCGGCTTCCTGAGCGGGGCCGCACGGCTCAGCACGAGGGCAATCTCCCGTCGGACGCCGGCATCGGGGTCCTGGATCATGGCCTCTAGAAGATCGTACCGCTCGGCGGCCAGCGCGGCTCCCGCCGACGCGCGGCGGACCGAAATCTCCGGATCGACGGTAAGAGCCTCGAGCGACGCCGGGTCGGCTATTTCAGGACGGTGGCGCCAAAGATCGACGAGGGCCGCACGCACCTCGGGTAAGCTACTGCGCGCGAACGCCGGCAGCAGCGCCGGCAGCTCCGGATGGACGATGTGGCGGGCGATCCGAATGACCAGGACGGCCCGCTCGCTCTCCCGCGGCAGTCCGAGCGCGGCCTGGGCAAACAGCGGAAAGTGCTCCACGGCGAGGCCGGCAGCGGCGGCAAGCACGGCAGGATCCTCTCCGGCTCGAAGCAGCTGGATCAGCCGGGCCAGAGCTCGGGCCGGGGAGGCCCTGGTGAAGAGTGCCACCGCCGTCCGCCGTACCAGCACGCTGGGATCCCCCAGCGACCGGGCTCCGACGTTGAGCAGCTCCTCGGGGTCGAGGAGATCCGCAGCGGCGGTCAGGGCGGCGGTGCGCACCTCCGGGGTCGGATCCTCGCGCACCATCCGAAGCAGAGCGTCGCGGCTCGGCTCACCCTGAAAGGCCCGGAGGCTGCTGATCAGGCGGACCCGCTCTCCCGCATCGAGCATGGTCCTCGTGCCCCGCGCCAACGATGACTGCGCCTCCTCATCGTCCAGCGTACCAAGGGCGCGAAGCTCCAGGTGTCTGCCCGGCGACAATCGGCGGCGCAGCAGCCGGAAGCGGGAATCGCGCTTCAACCGCTCCCGCAGCAGCCCCCGCACCGCGGACTGGTCCGGCATCTCCACTACCCGCGCCACAATGCTCTGGTAGTCGTAGACCCCGGCCGCGAGCGCGGCTGCGGCTCGCACATTGGCCGGTTCGGCCCGCCGGCACGCGGCAATAAGCGCCTTCTCTCCCTCGGGCACCCGCAGCAATCCAGTAGCGAGGGCGGCACGCTCCCGCACGAGGGGGGAGGGATCATGTTCGAGCAGCGCGATCAGGTGCTGCCCGTACTGCTGCCCCTCGACTCTGTCGCAGGCGTCAATCGCGCTCGCACGAACGACGTCGGCGGGGTCCTGCAGACCGACGCTCACTGCAGCCGCCGCGAGCTCGCCCTCGCGGCCGGACCGGCCGGCCCGTTGGACCGCCTCGAGGGCAGCTGCCCTGACAGCAGGGACGTGGTCGCCGAGAAGCCGCTGAAGCACCTGAACGGCTTCGGCTGAACGCGATCGACGCAGAGTGCGGATCAGAGCCAGCTTGCTTTCCGCGTCGGGAGAATCGACCAGCGGGTCGATCAGGCCGGCCAGTGCCCCAAGGTCCAGCCGGCTGACGGCGACCGCGATCGCTTCACTCACGTCTACTGACGTATCGGGGAAAGCCTGGAGCAGCACCGGTACCACCGATCGGTCGCCCAGCCCGCCCAGTGCGCGTGCCGCCTTGAGCCGTATACTTGCTTCGCTGTCGCCCAGCGCATCGATCAGGCTCGGCACCAGCGCGGTGAGTCGCGTATCGACCGCTGCCAGGACCGCGGCCTCCCGCACCATCGGGCTGGGATCACTCAACAAGCGTCGGATATCGGATTGGGCAGCCACCGCGCCGATGGTGCCAAGCGCCCGGGTGGCGGCGGCGCGCACCGTTGGATCCGGGTCCGTGGTTCGGGTCCGGAGTAACTCCGTGATCTCAGGACCACCGAGGTCTCCCACGAGCCCGACTGCTGCGGCGCGCACCCGCTGATCGGGATCGGAGAGACCGCCGATGGCCGCGGGGAGCGCCTCCTGAACCCCGAGCGAACGCAGCGTCCCGAACGCCTGCGCCCGGAGCGGCGCCTCGCTATCGCTGGAAGCGATCTGGAGGATCTCGTGGACCGTATCGCGACGCTGGGCACGCTGGGCAGCGGTAATCATCGCTTCGCGCACTAAGGGCGAGGGATGCTGGGCCAACTCGGCCAGAACCTCGCGCGTGCCGGAAGTAGCAAACTTGACCAGGGTGTTGGATGCCTCGGGAACTCGCTCGCCGTTTTCGATCATGCGGACCAGGTTGTCGGGCACCCCAAGCCGCTCGAGCGCCACCGCCGCCCGGACCCGAATCTCTGAATCAGGGTCGTCCAGCGCCACCAGAAGCGGGCCCTCCGCCACCGACCCGATCTGCTCCAGCGCCTCGACGCTCCGCATGCGAACCCACCAGGCGGGATCACCCAGGACGCGCACCAGACGGTCGATGACCTCGGGGCCGCCGAACTGCCCTAATGTGGAGGCGATTCGTGCTCTGACGAATGGCGCCGGATCGGTGAGCAGATGTTCCAGGAGGTAGCCGACCGCCCGCCGGTCGCCGAGCCGGCCGAGGGCCGTTGCCGCCTTGCCGCGCACTTCGTCTTCCGGGTCGCCCAGCGCTCGCACCAGCGACGGAAAGGCGCGTTGGGCGCGCACCTCGCCGAGGACATTAGCCGCCCAGGCCCGAGCGGGCTGTCGGCTGGAGTCGTTGAGGACGGCGATCAGCGGATCCACGACCAGGTCGCCGTGGCGGGTGAGGATATCGGCGATGCGCGGAGCCAGCCAGACCTCGGCCGTGGCCAGCGCGCGGATGAGCGGCGCGACGGCGCCCGGGTCGGCAATCCGCGCCAGGGCCCGGAGGGAGACCTCGCGGACATCCGAGTCCTCGGTCCGGGTTTCCTCCACGGTCTCCAGTAGCGCAGGAACCGCTTTGGCCCCGCCGACCCTCCCCAGCAGCTCGGCGGCAAAGGCCCGATCTCGCCACTTCCGCGCCGAGCGGAGCTGCTCGACGTACTTGTCCACCAGTCCGAGCTGGTCGTAGGCCTCGAGCAGCCAGGTGGGACGTCCATTCGCGCTGCGGGCCTGCTCTTCCAGCACCGCTTCCAGGGCGTCGAGATCCCGGAGGGTACGCATCTGGTGGATCGCCGGCGCGAGGAGCGCCTGTTCCCGGGTGGCCAGATCGGTGACCAGGTCCCGGTACAGTCCTTTTCGGGCGCTTAGACGGCGCTCAACGCGATCCAGATACCAGGTGTCAATAAGCCAGGCGAGGACCGTCAGCAGTCCCACGGCCAGCATGGCACCCGCAGCGATGAGAATGATGGTCAACGCCGTCATGGGGCACCCGCAAGGCCGATCGGGTTCGGAAGCTGGTTCGGCGTGTCAGCGAGGTCAGGCGCGTGCGTCGTCGAGGAATACCAGCGTTTGCCGATGGGAGACGACCGCTTCGAGGGCTCGGTGTACAGCGGGGTCTACCACTGTATCAATAAGGTCCCGCATTCGCTCGACCGCAATATCGGGAGGCATTTTCTCCTGGTAGGGCCGGGCGGTGGTCAGGGCGTCGAAGATTTCCACCGCCCCGACGATCCTGGCGCCCAGTGGAATCTCCTCTGCCTTGAGCCGGTCGGGATAACCCAACCCATCCCACCGCTCGTGGTGACTGCGCACGAATCCGATTACATCCTTGAGGTGCACGAGCGGTGCCAGTATTTGCGAGCCTACCGTCACGTGTTGCTTGACGTGGTCGTACTCCTCATCCGTGAGGGGTCCCTGCTTGTTGAGGATCTCCTCCCGGATGCCGATCTTGCCGATGTCGTGCAGCCGGCCGCCGGTGCGCACCGCCTCCACCAGCTCGTCACCGCAGCCGTACTCCGCCGCGACCATGGCCGAAAGATCGGCAACCCTGGCCGAGTGCCCCCTCAGGTATGGGTCCTTGGCCTCCAGGGCATTGACCAGCGCCTCCAGGGTCGCGACCGAGATCCGCTCCTGGTTGGCCTGCTCCACCCGCCGCTCGGCTACCCGGGAGGTCACCTCTTCCTTCAGCCATTGGTTGATTTGCTGGCCTTCGATGAGGGTATGCCGACGCTGCAGGGCATGATGAATGGCTCGGCTCAGGTGGCCGAGGTCGATCGGCTTGATCAGGTAGTCGAAGGCGCCGCGTTGCATACAGAGCGCGGCGCTGGTGGCGTCGTTCACGGCGGTGAGCATGAGGAGCGCGATGCTGGGCTCGAGTTCCATGATCTGGGGGACCAGTTCAACACCGCTGACGCCGGGCATGTTCACGTCCAGGAGCATGCCGGTGATCTTCTGCCGCTGGAGTACGAGCAGTGCCTCCTCGCCACCCGAGGCCGTGACAACCTCGTATCCCTGCTGAGTGAGAAACTTACGGAGCGCATTGCGGATCGAGTCTTCGTCGTCTACCACGAGCAGCGTGATCGGCTCATCGGTCAGGGGCAAAGACCCCTCCACTGGGCTATTGGCTATGGGCTATGGGCCGTACGTTAACCTAACAGGTTTGTTACCCCACAAACTCCACCGTCACCTTCTCGGGAATTACTCCTGCCTCATAGCCGCGGTCGAGCAGGGCCTGGACAGCCTGACGTCCACGCGGGCCGTAGTCGACGGTCCAGTCGTTGACGTACATCCCCACGAAGGCATCGGTTCGCTCGTCGCCTATTCCGCGATTGAACTGCCTGGCATGGGCCAGGGCGGGCTCCCGGTGCTCCAGGGCGTAGACGATGCTGGCCCGAAGGTCCCGGGCAATCTGGGCAGTCACGTCGCGGCCTAGGTCGCGACGGACGGCGTTTCCGCCGAGGGGAAGGGGGAGACCGCTGTCCTGTAGCCACCAGGCACCCAGGTCAGCCCACAGGTGCAGGCCGGAGTCGCCGTAGGTCAGCTGGCCTTCGTGGATCAGAAGCCCGACCTCGACCTCACCGCGGTGAACCGCGTCCTCGATCTGATCAAACGGAACCGTGACGGTGATACAGTCTGGCTGGAACAGTTGAAGTGCGAGGTACGCGGTCGTCAACTTGCCCGGCACCGCCACCCGGCGACCCCTGAGCGCGGCGCGCGGATCGGCCGGGCAGGGAAGCTGGGAGACCAGCCGGGGCCCATAGCCGTCCCCCATGGACGAGCCGGAGCCGAGGAGTGCGTAGTCGCGCCAGAGATACGCGTAGGCGTGGATGGACACCGCGGTAACCTCCAGCTCGGCTTGCCGGGCCCGCTGATTGAGCGACTCGATGTCCGCCAGCTCATGGACGTAACGCAGGTCGCCGGTGTCGAGCTTGCCCTCCGCCAGCGCGTAGAACATGAATGCGTCGTCCGAGTCGGGGCTGTGGGCAACGTGGATGGTTCTGGGCATGACGCTCCTGTTTAGTGCGGAAGATAAAGCGGCGGAAGGTGAAGAGGCGGCCGCCCTACCTTCCGCCCTTCTCCGCCTCTCGCTTGAACTCGTCGAGGACGGGCTGGTGCTCCAGGTACTCGGCCCGCTTGGCCCGCGTTTCGGCCGCGTAGTGAGATAGGAAATTTCCCTGGGCCTGGGCCAATAGGCGGGAATCCTTCCGCACTCTGCCCACCTCGCCGCGAATGACGTAAGCGAACAAGTGCCCCGCGGATTCAGCCAGGATCGTGTCGGCCAACGCCAAGGCTGCCGGCCACTGTTGAACCTGGGTGTGTAGCATGGCGGCATGGTAGCGGGCGTCAATGTCTCTAACGTCGAGCTGTTGGTACGCACCGAGCGCCATGGGCGTAAACCGCTGGATCTCGGCGGAGTCCCCGACTCCAGCCGCCCTCATGATTCGGTCGTAGAGCCGGTCGAACCGCTCGCGGGGGGTCATGGCGCTGATATCAGGGGCCGGCCCGGTCGGGCCGCCGTTCGCCACAGCACCTGCACTCGAGCCCGCGTTGGCCATGTTGGGGGCGGCGGGCTCCGAGGCATCCCTCGATACCTTGTACCCAATTCCAGCCACTAGTAGCACGCAAACAGTGCCGGCAACGAGCCAGGCCTTGCGATCGGACGCGCCCCCATGGGACATGCCGGCGGCGGCTCTCACCGGCTGACCGCAGCGATGGCAGAAGCGACCCTGGGGCGTGAGCGCCGCCTGGCAATGGACACAGGCTCGCCGGCCCAGGTTGGCACCGCACCCGCTGCAAAAGTTGCCCGCTGCCGGGGCGCCGCAGGTGGGACAGGTGGCCGAAGCTGGAGGAGTCATGGGATGAGAAGCGTAAACGGTGAACGGTAAACGGTAAACGGGGGGCCCTCGACCCGCCCTTACCTGAACCGGCCTCCCGCCCTTTCTTTCCCGTTCAGCGTGGAAAGGTCTAGAGTCAAGAGTCTGGGGCCATAGACCCTAGACCCTAGGCCCGGGACCCTCAACCCTAGAATTATCGACGTTTAAAGCGCGAGAACCGCATGACTCCAGCAAAACAGCGCCCGCCCGCCGCACCCGAACGTCCCAGCCTCCAGGGTTTCCCCGCCGACCTGGGCGACGCAGGCAAGAAGGACGTCCTGGAGCTGGCCCATCGCTTCAGCGTCGATTTCATCCGGCTTCAGTTCACCGACATCCTTGGCATCAACAAGAACGTCGAGGTGCCCCGCAGCCAATTCGAGAAGGCGTTGGATGGGGAGATCATGTTCGACGGCTCTTCCATAGAAGGGTTCGTCCGGATCGAGGAATCCGACATGCTCCTCAAGCCGGACCTGCACACCTTCCGGATCCTTCCTTATGACGACGAAGGCGGCCGGGTAGCCCGACTGCTGTGCGACATCTACACGCCCGACGAGCACCCCTTCGTCGGCTGTCCCCGGACTACGCTCAAGCGCCAGGTCGAGCGCGCCAGGAAGCTGGGTTTCGCCCTGATGGCGGGGTGCGAGGCCGAGTTCTTTCTCTTCGAGAAGGCGCCGGATGGCTCGCCGACCACCATTACTCACGATTCGGCCGCCTATTTCGATCTGGGCCCGGTGGATAGGGGTGAGGAGATCAG
>JBKJZM010000048.1:0-12618 GCA_046715295.1 Gemmatimonadales bacterium
GATCTGTACGAGGAGCACCACTACACCCGCTTCGATGTGAAGCCGGGTATCACCGGTCCGTGGCAGGTGAATGGTCGCAATACGATCACTGACTTTGAAGAGGTGATCCGCCTGGAGACCGACTATATCCGCGAGTGGACCATCTGGAAGGACTTGGGCATCCTGCTGCGAACCGTTCCTGCCGTTGTCTTCATGCGGGGAGCCCACTAGCCAGGATCGTAAGTTCCCACCAGCATGAAGCGCCCTACTTCAGCCCGCCCGCCCGGAAGCAACCGAACGCCGCCACTACAACTTCACCTAGCTCACGACGGAAACGCTCGGGCGCGAAGCGTAGGGCATTTTCCCGGCAGGCGACCGGGCTGATCCTGGCGGACTCGCGCTCGAACTCCTCAATTGCCCTTATGACCGACGTGGTCGCCTGCTCGGCGAAGAAGACACCGGTGGGCGCGTCCGAGTCGAGGTCGAGGATGGTTTCCAATACCCCGCCTTTTCCATAGGCGATGACGGGTGTCCCGCAGGCCTGCGCTTCCAGGGGGGCGATTCCGAAATCCTCTTCTGCCGCAAAGACGAACGCTCGGGCGCGGCGAAGATGATCCCGCAGCACCTCGAACGGTTGACGGCCGAGAAAGGTGACGTTGGATCCTGCCCGGTCTCGAATGCGCCGGTTCTCGGGGCCATCGCCGATCACGACCAGGCGTCGCCCTGGCATGGTGGCAAATGCTTCCACGATGAGATCTATCCGCTTGTACGGTACCATTCGTGACGCGGTAACGTAGAAATCCTCACGTGTTCCCCCCGGGGTCAGACGGTCCACGTCGACCGGCGGGTAGATCACGGTGGACTCTCTCCGATAGGAGTTCCAGATCCGCCGGGCGATGAAGTTCGAGATGGCGATGAACCGGTCCACACCATCGGCTGAGCGCGCATCCCACAGCCTCAATCGGTGAAGGAGACCGCGGGTGAGCATTCCCTTGACGCCCCGATCCAAGCCGGTCCCTCGAAGGTACTGATGCTGCAGGTCCCAGGCGTATCGCATCGGCGAGTAGCACATACAGACGTGCAGCTGGTCCGGGCCGGTCAAGACCCCCTTGGCCACCGCATGGGAGCTGGAGATGATGAGGTCGTAGGCGGAGAGATCGAACTGCTCCACCGCCAGCGGCATGAGAGGCAGGTATCTGCGGTAGTGGTTCTGCGCTCCCGGCATTCGCTGCAGAAAAGACGTCTGGACCCTACGGCCGCCCAGGAAGACGCGTTCAGTCTCCGGCAGAAACTCGATGAGGCTGTACAGGTCGGCGGTGGGATAAACCGCGAGCATCTCCTCGAGCACGCGCTCCGCGCCGGCGTAGGTGACCAGCCAGTCGTGCACGATGGCGATCTTCATCTGTTGAGCACCCGCTCGAGGATGGCCAGCGTTCCCTGGGTCGAATGGTCCCAGGTGAAGTGGCGGGCCCGCTCCAGTCCCCGGCGGCGGAGCGTCTCGCGGAGCGCGGGCTCCCCGAGAACGCGCATGATCGCTGACGCAATGCTGGCTGAATCGAGCGGATTGCAGTAGATCGCCGCGTCACCACAGATCTCCGGCAGAGAGGCCGCCCGCGAAACGATGGCGGGGCGGCCGCACGCCATGGCCTCCAGGGGAGGCAATCCGAATCCCTCATACAGTGAAGGCAAGAGCAACGCCTCCGTGTGGGCGACGTATTGCTTCAGCCGCTCTTGTGGCAAGGACCCGAGCATCCGAACCCGGGGCGAGAGTCGCTCCGCCGCCGATCTCACCGTCCGGTCTCCGTTCAGAAACCCTTCCTCCTTGCCCAGAATCAGGAGGTCGCAGGGGATCTGCGAAGCCACCTGACCAAACGCGTCCAACATGCGGCCCAGATTCTTGTGCGGTTTGACGTTCCCCACATACAGAAGGTAGGGCCTGGGATACGGCGAGGCGCTCGGTGGCACCTCGAACCAGCCGCGGTCCACTCCGCTGTGTACCACCTCCGGAGTCACTTTCCGGGTGCCGACGAGCCGTTCGAACTCCGCCCGGGTGAAGTCGGACACGGTGATGATGGCATCCGCTCTTCTGGCAACCTGCCGGAACATGAAGCCCGCATAGGCCCGCCGATGAGCTCCGGCCACGAACTCCGGCATTGCCAGGTGGGCCAGGTCGTGCACCGTTACCACGAGCCTGCCCCGCCACGCCAGGGGAATGTTGTAATGCGGCGACCAGAAAACATCGGTGCCGGCCGGTATGGCCAAGGGCAGCGCGATCTGTTCGCGTAAGGAATAGATCGGTGCGCCGAGGTCCACGACTCGAACGTTCTCTGCGCGAGTCCACGGAAGGCCGGCAAGAACGGATGCTGGACCAAGGAGGGTAAAGCCCAGGCCGGGGCGGGCGGCGATCATCCGCGGGAGCAACTCGGAGAGATAGGTGCCGATACCAGAGGCCCCGACCAGCCGGGCGTCTACCGAGATCGTGGGTTGCGAGATGGACGACACTAGGACCTAGTCTGCATTCAGATAGCCGGCCAGCACCTCGGCCGATCCACGCCAGGTCGGGAGGCGCTCTCGCGGGGTGGGAGGAGCGGGGACCGCGGTCACCACGCGGCGGAGTCCCTCACGTAATCCATCGTCGGTGGGCGACACGTAAATCGCGCCGTCTCCACCAGCCTCACGGAGCTCGGAGAGGTCGGTTGTTACGACCGGAGCTCCGCAGGCTCGCGCCTCCAGGACGGGAATACCGAATCCCTCGTAAGCGGAAGGAAAGACAAAGCTACGGCAACCAGTATACAAGTGCGCCAGATCGTCATCGGTGACGAAGCCGACCGTCGTGACTCCGTCGGATTCCACGGGAGTGCTCACCGAATCGCTCACCTGCAGCAGGCGGCGCAGCCGCTCGTCCTTCCACCCGGCGCCCCCGGCAAGGACCAAGCGATAATCGCTCAGCTCCCCCGCCACCCGGAGGGCACGAAACACCCGGACCAGCAGTTCCAGATTCTTGCGCGGTTCCCAGGTTCCGACGGCCAGGAAGTATGGTTTTGCGATACCCAATTTCCTGAGCGTGGCGTCCACGGCGGCTGGATCCCGGGGGCGAAATGCGGGCGATAGCCCCGGCGGTGCGACCGCGGCAGGCTCGCCACCGAGCCATTCCTGGAGGCGCGCAGCCGTACCGTGTGAGATCGCCAGCCGATGATGAGCTCGGCGAACGTCGTGGGCGAAGAAGAGCCGTTGGGCCAGCAGGTGAGTGCGGGACATCGTCTCAGGCGCCACCCGGAAGGTGAGGTCATACACCGTGCTGACCCGCCGTGCCCCGGCCGGAAGCGGGGGGAACAGGGTGGCGGAACCCCAGAAAGCGTCGAGGCAATCCTCACGGCAAAGGCGGCCGGCGCGAAGCTTGAGCCAGGCGATAGGCTTGAGGGCCCGAGCCCAGCTCCTCGCTTCAACGCGGCAGCGCCAGCGGGGCGAGACAACCGGAAGCTCCACCGGTTCAGGCGTATAGACGAAAAACTCGGCGGCGGGGAGCAGCACGTCCAGCTCCCGACAGATCTCGAACACGTAGCGTCCGATGCCGGTGCGCCGTCCCACCAAGGGGCGACCATCCAGCCCGATCCTCACCTGGTGAGAACGAGGCAGGCCACCGACTCGGCGGCGACAGGCTGGCCGCGCCGCCAGCGTGCTCCCGTGTGCAGGTCAACGTAGGCGGCATCGGCCGCGGCGGCCCTGGTGCTGCTCTGCCAGCCTGCCGCGGTGTAGCGGAATATCTGTTCGATGACATCCCGCGGCCCGAACGCCTGGACGGCCCGATCCAGCATCGCCGCGTCGAAGATCTGGAGCCAGCCGTGGTCGGAATGACTGCCATACGGGAGGGTGAGAAACAACCGGCCACCCGGGCGCAAGCTCCTGGCCATCTCGCGAATCGCGTCGAGGTGGCTGGCCGGATCGCGCGGGGTGGGCGACTGACCGGTGTAGAAGCGTCCGTTGTCGAGCCCGATATGCTCCACGGTCGAGAGGCTCACCACGTAGTCGAAGAACCCGTCCCGAAAGCAGGTGCGCCGGAGATCCTGAAAGGTGTAGGAGATTCCCCGGCGCCAGAAACTCTGCCGCTCCGGTGCCAGCGTGCAGATGTGAACCGTCTTGGCGGCAAGTGCGGGGAGATCGAGCAGGAATCGAAAGTTGAGAGCTGAGCCGGCATCGAGGAGCAGTCCAGGCCCGGGCGGGAGATGGGACAGCAGCCAGGGATATTCAATTACGCGCTCGTCCAGGTCCAGCCCGTAGCCATCGGGCAGACTTCCGGCGCGAAATTCCCCCCGCTCGAGCACCCCGCGGATGCGCGTCTCCTTGTAGGCACCGTACCCGGTTGAAAAGGGGCGTTTGCCGCTGGCCAGGAACCAGGCCCGCTTCAGCCGCTCCGACGCACTCAGGAGCGCCAGGGACATCATTGGGCCGGCGTGGACGCGAGGGCCGGCGCAGAATCCGCCTCGGTGCCCGCTTCCGATTCGGCGGGAAAGACGAACGGGAGATTGGCGAGAATGCCGTTACAGATCACATCCAGACCGCGGCTCATTCCCGGCTCGAGCTCGTGAAATGACCGGAGTGCCACGCGATAGGGGACATCGGCTGTCATCGGTTCCATGAAGTCCAGCGGGATCATGCGGCGAAAGAAAAAGTGATAGGCGTAGCGGCGGGCGCGCTGAACCTGTGTCTCCGGCATTTCGGCCGGGAGCGGAAGGCGTTCCAGCAGCGAGAAATAGTCCGCAGCCGAGACGGCATCGAGGGTAAGGCCTTTGTTTCGGATCCAGGCCTCGCCTGCCACGATCACCGGGATCCCGATGCTGGCAAGCTCGACCCCGGTCTTGGTGCCGTAGATCAGCACCGCATTGCAGCGACCCATGACGGCGTACGTACTCACCTGGCTTTCGGGGCCGATCAGAAAGACGTTCGCCGGCAGGGTGGGGAACCGGCGACGGATCTCCGCCACTATCGGTTGGCGCGAGACCAGGCTGCCCCGCAGCTCCGCCGGATGGGCCCGGATGATCAACTGGAGCTTAGGCCGCCGGGCAAACCATTCAATGGTGGATAGCACCCATTCCAGCATGTTCGGAAATGCGTTGGCCGGGTAATGCAGTTGGGCGTCCCACATGACGTTGGTGAGCAACCCGACACACGGACGGGTAAAATCAACGCCGATCTCCCGGCCAATTCGATCGATGTCCTCGGTGGGCCGGTCGTGAAACCAGATCCAGTCCTGGGTCCCCTTCCAGCGGCTTTCCAGGTACTTCAGCAAGCCGCCTTCCAGCCGCCTCGACCACGGCATGTTCTCCCAGCTTTCCGTCGGCTCGGTCATCAGAGTGTGATGGTAGGTATCGCCGTGGCTGAAGATGAAGCACCGCTTGCGGTAGGCAGGGTTCCAGTTCACCACCCTGATACCGGCTTGACGGCAGCACTCGCCAATGAGTCCCTGAGGGACATAGATCCCGTGGTGAAATACGGCCACTTCATACGGCACCTGCCCGAGGAGAGCACGGGTCGCCAGGCTGGTGAGCAGGGCCGCGTGAAAGTAACGGCGGAGCACCGCCTCCGCCTCGGGCTCGGCGTCGAGCGTGGCCCTGGCGTAGAATCGGAGCGCGCCTGCCAGGGCGTGCTCCCCCACCGACAGGCCGCTCAAGGTGTACTGAGGGATGTCGGCCGCCGGCACTTCGGATGCCAGGCGAGCGGCGAGCTCGCGATCCTCAGCGGAGAGATACTCGCTGTACCGGCGCACTCGGAGTCCGAGCTCGCGGAAGACCCTGGCGCCTGATTCGAAGCAGCCGTGACAAAGATCCTGGGACGGGCCGTGGCGTACGAACTGCTGCTGGTCCGGATACCAGGTCACATCCGCCGCCAGGCAGGCGGGCAGCGCCGCGTCACAGAGGAGCACCTCTACGTCCGCGCCGCGGAGGGCGAGCGCCGCGGCCAATGCGCTTTCGAGGGAGGTGCCGGCGATGTGGCTCCCCACGCTGGTGGCCACGAGCACCTTGGTACCTCCCCTGCTGGAGGCGAGCACTCGCTCCCATGCCTCGCGTTCCGGCGCCAGGATTCCGGCCCAGTCCGGCTGCCCGGTGGCCAGCCGCCGGCGGCGTGCCAGCAGCCGGGCCCGCCGCTCGAGCGCCGGAATACGGCGGAGCTGATCGCGGAGGAGCTGGCGTATTCGGATCACACCGGCTCCACCGAGAGTGAAAGCCCGAGGCGCTGAAGGAACACGTCTGGCTCAGGAAGCGAGGGGAGCAGCCACCAGGGCTCCGTCAAACGGAGCTCCTCCAAGGTGTACCCCCCCGTGGCGACCGCCACCGCTCGAGCCCCGATCTCCTTACCACAGGAGACATCGTGGGGAGTGTCGCCGACGACGTAGACCCGGTCGGCCCCCACCTCACCCAGGATACTTCGCGCCCGAGCCAGGGCCGCTCGGGCGATCGTGGCCCGGTCGTCCGCTCCGTCAGCAAACGCCCCTCCCTCGAAGAACTCGGCCAGGCCGTAGTGCCCCAGCTTGGCGGCTGCCCCGGCACGGGTGTTTCCTGTTAGCAGCGCCGAGTGGACATCGGAGCGCAGCTGGAGCCGTTCGAGGATAGGCCTCACGTTGGGAAGCACGGATCCGGTACGCCGGGCAAGGCAGCCGGCCAGCCGGCTTTCGTACGTGCGAAGGAGCTCAGGAGCGGCGGCGGGATCCAGCCGGTGATCGGCGGCGAGTTTTCGAGCAATGTCCACATCGGTGAGACCGGCGGTGCGGACCTCTGACAGGTCGACCGGTTTCCCGATCTGCGCCTCCACCGCAGCTTCCCACGCATGAATCCCCGCCCGGGCAGTGGTCAGCAGCGTACCGTCGATGTCCCAGAAGATGACCGTGATCATGCCCGCTGCCGCTCGCGCTGGACCACGGCCGCCACCTGGCGTACCAGGCTGGCCGCGTCCAGCTCATGCGCGGCGAGTGCCTCGGCATTCGACCCGCAGACCGGGATGTCGGTGATCCCCAGGGTGTAGACCCGCGGGGCCGGGTCCTGGTCGAAGGCGGCAATCCGGCTAGCGATGAGCTGTCCCTGACCGCCGTGGACATAATGGTTGTCGAGGGTAAATACGTGACGCCGCTCCGCGACAGTCCGGCGCAGCCAGGTGTCGTCGACCCGGTTCAGCCAGGGAAAGTTGACCACGCTGAGCGCGATACCATGCTCACTCTTCAGCGTAGCGGCCGCCGCGTACGCCTGCTCCAGCAGCACCGGACCGTAGCCGATAAGCACTGCGTCCTCCCCCTCACTGAGCACTGCGCCGCGCCCTTCCTGCAGCCGGTAGCCGGGAGGCAGCTGATAGGAGACCTGGCAGGGGATGGAGACCAGCCGGAGGTAACAGCTTTCCGGCGTGCCATGCACGCAGTAGTCCACCGCCAGCGCTACCTCCTCCTCGCAGGAGGGCTCGAGCGCGACAAGACCGGGGATGCTGCCGAGGGCCGCGATGTCCCGAACCGACTGGTGGGAGTGGCCGGGGCCGCTGGGCAGGAGCCCCGCGAGCGAGCCCACGTACATGACCTTCCGGCGCTCGGTGGCGTTGTTGTAGATCTGTTCGTTGGCTCGGGTGGAGAGAAAACAGGCGAACGAGTGCACCAACGGCAGCAGACCCCGGAGGGCCATCCCGCCGGCTTGCGAGACCATGTCCTGCTCCGCGATGCCGCACTCCACGTAGCGCGTGGGAAAGCGCTCACGGAACGGAATGAGTCCGCAGTCGAGCTCCAGGTCGGCATCCAGGGCAACGATCCGTGGCTCCTTCTCCGCTTGCCGCAGCAGTTCGCGGGAGTAGGCCACGACCATCCGCTGAACTCCGGAGGGGACCGGCCGCTCCGGCCGGCTGCGGGACTCGGTGCGGACTGGAGACCCGGAGGCGGCCTCAAGCTGGGCATTGGCGGACGCGATCAGTTCCGCCGCGGCCCGATCATACGCCTCGTCATCGGGAGCGCCGCTGTGGAAGCGATAGAAGCGCTCCCCCGCCGCCATGGCCGTGTGCTCCATGAACGACACCCCCGCGCCCTTGACCGTGTCCGCAATGAGAATCTTCGGGCGGTCGGTGATCTTGCGGAAACGTTTGAGCACCCGTTCCAGCGCGGCAAAGTCATGGCCGTCGCAGCGCGCCGCCTCCCAGCCAAAGGCGCGGAACTTGGCTTTCAGGTCGCCCAGGTCGCTGACGTTTCTCAGGTAAGTGTCCGACTGCACCTTGTTGTGGTCCACGATCACCGTGATCTCGCCCAGACCGTTGTTGGCGGCCGATGGTAGCGACTCCCAGAGCTGTCCTTCCTGAAGCTCGCCGTCACCGGTGAGCACGTAGATCGTGCCCGGCTTGTCCTGCAGCCGATTGGCGAACGCCATGCCCTTGGCCTTGGAAATCCCCATGCCGAGTGGGCCGGTATTGGTCACGATTCCCGGGGTGGCCACGTCCGGATGACCCGGCAGCCCACCGAGGCGCCGCAGCTCGTGGATTTTCTCGAAGGGAAGCACGCCAAGGCCGAGCAGCACAGCGTATAACCCGGGTACGTCGTGCCCCTTGGAGGAAAAGTACAGGTCGCCTGGCCGAAGCTCGTTCAGGTACAGCCAGGAAACGATGTCCAGAGAGCTGAAACTGCTTCCGATATGCCCGGAGCCGGCCCGCGCGATCATGTAGAGCGCGTTGATCCGGCAGAAAGTAGCGAACAACCGGGTGCGCGCCGCCGCAGTGACCTTCAGCTGAGCGACCCGGTCGAACTCGGGTGGAGGAACGAAGCGGAGCTCCGGCATGTCAGGCGGGAGTTGGGGTCGGCAGTGTCGCGGGCGCGGGGACTCTAATCACCGGCAGCGTTGCCGCCCCGCTCGCCACCAGATGTTCGGCGTACCACCAGTCGCGCGCATCGTTGAGATCTACGCCCTCGTGCCCCTCGGTGAAAAAGGGGGCGATTGTCGTTCCCGCTATGGTGCCCTGCTCGAAGGGGACCCGGGTCCAGGCAATTTCCAGGCTGGCGTTCTGGATGAACACCGGGGCGAGTGCCTGGTACGCCATGCTGTGCCACGGAGGAGTGTCCGGCCCGCCGGAAAGCAGCGGGCGCATGTGCCGCCGCTCGATGACCCACATCTTGCCCGGGTGTTGCTTGCACGGCTCGACGGCACGGATGGAGTCGACCTTCTCCTCGCCTTTGAACTGGGCCCAGCCCCGGCGGATGGTGGCGGCGCCGCGGAACGGGCTGGTTGGGCGCAGGATGCTGAAGGCATCGAAGCTCCTTCCAGCGCTCTGCAACGCGGCCAGCAAATGACGCACCCAATCGATGTCGGGCGACAGATCGGCCGCGAACTCGGCTGGACGCAGCAGCGGCGCCTCGGCACCGTAGTGCCGCGCGATGGCAGCGGTCTCGGCCGACTCGGTGGACACCACGACGGCCTGGAACACCCCGCTGTCGAGCGCCGCCGTTACGGTATAGGCGAGCAGCGGATGCCCGGCGAGCGGCCGGGTGTTCTTGCCGGCCAGGCGCTTCGATCCGGCGCGGGCGGGGACGAGGGCGATGACAGAGGGGGACCGGGGCACCGGTGGGGTCAGACGGCGGTGGGGTCGTAGTTGATGTATACCGTCTTCCAGTCGGAATACACATCGAGCGCTTCGGTTCCCGCTTCCCGCCAGCCGTTGCCGGAGGCTCCGAGCCCGCCGAACGGCAGGTGCGGCTCGCTGCCATAAGTGCCACCATTCACCACCGCGACTCCCGACCGAATGCGGGTGGTGAAAACCATGGCCCGGTGGATATCTGCGGTATGGATGGCGGCCGTGAGTCCATAGGGCGAATCGTTGGCCAATGCGATGGCGGCTTCGAAATCGGCGACGCGGTAGACGCAGGAGATCGGGCCGAACAGTTCCGTGCGCGACACCGAATCGCCCGCGCCGGCTCCCTCCAGCAGGGTCGGCGCCATATAGAATCCCCGGTCGTACTCCGGTCCGGTCAGCCGGTGTCCCCCGGTGAGCAGGGTTGCTCCGGCGCGGGTGGCGGCCTCAACGGCCGCGAGCATGCCGGTGAGCTGCCGTTCGTTGATCACCGGCCCGAAGTCATCCTCGTCGCCGCTTCCGACGCGGAGCCGGCTGGTCCGCTCGACCAGGAGCTGGCGGAAGCGATCGTAGATCTGATCGAATACGATGATCCGGCTGCCCGCGGCGCAGCGCTGGCCGGCATTGCTGAAGGCGGAAAGGACCGCCCAATCGGCCGCGAGGTCGAGATCGGCGTCCTCGCAGACAATGATCGGATTCTTGCCCCCCAGCTCGAGGCAGACCTTGGCCAGCCGGGCACCCGCCACCTGCTGGATCCAGCGGCCTACGCCGGTGGACCCAGTGAAGCTGATCACGTCCACATTCGGTGATTCGACCAGTGGCCCGCCCGCCTCCTCCCCGTAACCGTGCACCACGTTGAGCACGCCCGGGGGCAGCCCGACCAGGGCAGATAGCCGGGCGAATGCCCAGGCGGTAACCGGAGTGTCTTCCGAGGGTTTGAGGACGGCGGTGTTCCCGCAGAGGAGGGCGGGGAAGACCTTCCAGGCGACATTCGCGATGGGCGTGTTGGCGGCGATGATCAGGCCCGCCACGCCCAGCGGTTGCCGGACCGTGAGCGCGGCCTTGTTCGGCACGGCACTGGTGGTGGTGCGGCCGTAGAATCGGCGGCCCTCGCCGGCCACGAAGAAACCCATCTCGATGGCGGCCGCCGTCTCGCCCCGCGCATCCTTGAGCGATTTGCCGGTTTCGGCGTGCACCAGGCGCGCGAGCTCTTCCTTATGGTCGCGCATCGCGAATGCGAGATCACGCAGCAGGTCGCCGCGGTGGACCGGAGTGGCGGCGGCCCACCCTCCCGAGGCCTGGCGCGCGGCATCGACCGCCGCTTCGACGTCTGCGGCCCGAGAGCGGGCCACCGAGCAGAGCGGCCGACCGGTTCCAGGCGCGAGCTTCGAGAAGCATTCGCCGGCCGCCGCGGGGCGTTCGGCGCCGTCCAGAAAGTTGAGAACCAGGGGAGGAAGGCCGAGCTCGGGGCTGCCCATTCGTGGTTCGAAGCTCCTCACCAGGCCGTGAAGCCACCATCGACCAGGAGTTCTATGCCGGTGACGTAGGATGAAGCGTCTGAGGCCAGAAAGATAAGCGGGCCGCCGAGGTCCCGGGCGGCGGCCATGCGGCCCAGCGGCACCCGGGCAGAGAATTTCCGCTTGAAGGTCTCATCCTGGCCTCCATCCACCCCACCAGGAGACAACGCGTTCACCCGGACACCGAACGGGCCCCAGTGAGTAGAGAGATACCGCGTGAGATTGACCAGGGCGGCCTTGGATGCCCCATAGGCCGGGGGCTTCAAGAAAGGAGGCTCGTTGGCCAGGTGGTCATAGAAGCGCGCGTCGGGTGAGACGCTGGCGTACAGTGACCCGATATTGATGATGGATCCCCGCCCGCGCTGCACCATGCCGGGGCCGAACACCTGGAGCGCAGTGAAAGCGCCGATGAGGTTGACCTCGAGCACGCCTCGAAAGACTTCGGCGGGAACATCCTCGATCCGGTAGGTCTTGGCCGGTCCTGGCGGGGTGTCGATGCCAGCGTTGTTGACCAGCACCGTCGCCATCCCGAGATCGGCCTCGCACCGGGCCCGCGCCTGATCCAGGGCGGCCCTGTCCCGGACATCGGCCCGGTAGAGTCGGAGACGGGCCGGGTTCCGCTCCTGCATCGCCTGGAACCCCGGTGCCGCCGGCGCTCCGGCCAGATCAATTCCGGCTACGACGGCACCGGCGTCGAGCAGCGCCTCGCACCACACCGGCCCCAGCCGGCCTAACGCGCCGGTGACCACCGCTACCTGTCCCGCCAGGGGGCCCGCGGTCACGCCGCTTCTCCCTGACCCAGCGCTGCAAGTTGGATGGTGTCATCGGCTTTGAGCGGGCGGAGGAGGGTGCGGCCGATCACCACGTCCAGCATGTGGGGAGGCAGTCCGTCACCCGGCGATTTGAACACGATGTCTGCCGGGCCCAATACGTGGCCGGTAGGCAGGTCACGGGCCGCCACCAGCTTCTTGCTCATCTTGAGGATGGGGGCTTCCTCGCTGGCATGAATTTGCTTGGTGCCGTCTCCGAGCGCGACCCGCACCCGCTCGAGATCCCGCACCAGCTTCCGCAAGCCGACCGGTTCCAGCGAGAACGGATGGTCGGTGCCTTTCGCCGCGCGGTTCAGGGTAAAGTGCTTTTCGACAATTCGAGAGCCCAGAACATATGCTGCCGTCGCCATGGCGATGCCGTTGTCGTGCGCCGACAGGCCGACGACGACGTCGGGGTAACGCTCGCGGTAGGTCGCGATCACCCGCAGATCGAGCTCCTCGAATCGTGCGGGGTAGCCGGCGGTGCACTGGAGAATCGCGATCTGCGGGTTGAGCGGCCCGATTGCCTGGTACGCCCGCTCGACATCCTCGAGCCGGGCACCTCCGGTACTGATGATCATCGGCTTGCCGAAACGGGCGACATGGCGCAACAGCGGCAGGTTCTTCAGGTCGCCCGACGCGATCTTGTAGGCCGGCATCTCGAGCTCGGCCAGAAAATCCGCGCTGTGAATGTCGAACGCCGTTGCAAAGAAGGTGATCCCGATCTCCCGCGC
>JBKJZM010000049.1:0-3949 GCA_046715295.1 Gemmatimonadales bacterium
TTCACCCTACTCCACGGCCACGAAAAGCCCGCTCATGGGAGCGGGCCGGGACGTGCGACTGGTCAAGGTCGTAACCCGATCCGCTAACACCGGTGAGTGTCGCGATTGAAGCAGGGGGTGAGCAGACCAGAAATCATGGTGTGAATCTAGGAGGCGGCAAGAACGCTGTCAAGCAAATTGCGCAGATTGTGCAGGATTTTACCTTCATTTTTACAATTTTGAAGGATATGCCCGTGCAAGTACCGGATCGGTGTGCCACTCGGGCGCCAAATGCTATGTCACGGTACCACTCCAAAGGACGTCTCAGGACGTATTCGCGCTCGACGCAAAAGCGGGTTACAATGGGTCATCCCGTAGCCAACCTGTCTCACCGCGTCGGAAGGCCATGGCCCCCCGCATCCTGGTGGTCGACGACGAACCGATGGTACGTGCGCTCATCGCTCGCGCCCTGAGCGACGAGGGGTATGATGTGGTGTCGGTTGCCAATGGACGTGCCGCCCTGAACGCCGCCCGGGAATCGGACGGCGGATTCGATCTGATCGTCACCAACAACTACATGCCCGGCCTCAACGGCCCCGAGCTGATCGCGCGGGTGCGGGAGGATTTCCCCGCGCTCCCGATCCTGCACATCGACGATATCACCCACCGCAGGCCCACTCAGGGCCTGCCCGATGACGTGCCCACTGTGTACAAGCCTTTTAGTGTGGCCACACTGCGCGAGGCGGTGCGCAAGCTGCTGGCCGGCTGACCTCGCCTGAAGGCCCCCGTAGATCATGCATACTGTGGAGTGCTGGTGAGCCGCACCGCCGCGAAGCTGGGGCTGATCGGGCTCCCACGGCCCATGAAGCAGCTCGCGGCACAGCCATGGGACGTGATCGTGGTCGGCGCCGGGCACAACGGCCTGGCCTGCGCCACCTACCTGGCGCGGGCCGGGCGCCGAGTGCTGGTCCTGGAGCGGCGAGACCGGGTCGGCGGGGCGTGTACGCTCGAAGAGCCCTGGCCGGGCTACCGCGTCTCGCCCTGCGCCTACGTCTGCGGCCTGCTGCACCCGCTGGTGATCGAGGAGCTGGGGCTCATCGCGCATGGTCTGGAATGGCACCCCGCCGCTCCGGGTCTGTTCGTTCCCTTCGACGACGGCAGCAGCGTACAGCTGTGGGGGGACGACGATCGCGCCGACCAGGAGGTGGAGCAGTTCGCTCCGGGTGACCTGGCCGGATGGCGGGCCATGACCGCGCTCAAGAAGCGGGTCCGCGACGCGCTTCGTCCCGAGGGGCCGGCCGACGTGTGGATCGGTCGGGCGCCCTCTCGGAACGAGATCGAGCGGCGCCTGGGTGGAGACAGGGACGCGATCGCCCTGCTCTTCGAGTGGTCGATGGTGGAGTTCGTCGAGCGCTACCTCGACGACGAGCGCCTGCAGCAGGCGCTGCTGGGGCAGGGAGTCATCGGCACCAGAGCCAGCCCGGACCAGCCGGGCACCGCATCCATTCACTTTCATCATGCCTCGGGACGGATGGGCGGCATACCCGGCATGTGGGGCTATGTGAAAGGAGGCATGGGGCTCGTCTCCTTCCTTCTGTGCGATATCGCCCAGGAGGCCGGCGTGGAGGTCGCCGCGGGAGTGCCGGTCAGCCGGATTCTGCCGGGCAAGGGAGTGGACCTGGAAGGTGGCGAGCGTCTCCGCGCTCCGGTAGTGGTCTCGAACGCGGATCCGCGCACCACCCTCGAGTTGCTCGACGGCACAGCCGATCCAACGTGGCGGGCTCAGGTGGAGGGCGTGCCCATCACTGGGTGCACGGTGAAGATCACTGTGGCGCTGGCGGAGCTGCCCAACTTTATGGCGCGGCCGGGAACGCTGGAGCCACACCATTTTGGGCAGGTCAACACCCCGCTCTCCAAGGACGCCTGGCGTACCCAGCATCAGACGGCACTTGCCGGCGATCTACCCGACCGTCTTTGGACCGAGCTCTACTTTCAGAGCTCACATGACCCCAGCGTCGCCCCCCCCGGCCGCCACACGATGAGCGTATTCGCTCAGCCGGTGCCGTACGCGTTTCGGCAGGGCGACTGGGATTCCCGCCGGGAGGAAGTCGCCCGGGTAGCGCTGGGATCGATCGGCCGCTTTGCCGGGAATATCCCCTCGGCCGTCCTGCACCTGGAGGTCATGGGGCCGCCCGACATCGAGCGTCGGACCGGGCTGACCGGGGGACACATCTTCCAGGGCGAGTGCCTGCCGGAGTACATGTGGGAGAAACGGCTCACGCCGCGGACCCCCATGGAGGGGCTGTACCTCTGCGGTGCGGGGACCTATCCGGGTGGCAGCGTGATCGGGGTCAACGGCCGGAATGCGGCCATGGAGGTGTTGGCGGAAGGGCATCACTAGTGTTCGATGTCACATCCATTTGCCCGTTCTCAGCGTAGCTTGCACCCCGATCCGAGGGACCAGCAGCCGAGACCTCAAGTAGGCTTATAAACGATCAACCAAGTCTTGCAATGTCGCAAATCCCGCCCTGGTACTCCATTCGCCGAGGAGACCGAAACGTCTACCACGACGACGATCAATGCCCCGCAGGAAATGAGATCGATTCGAGGTATCGCATGCGGGGGCGACGGTGTCGAACGCAGTGCCCATCCTGTGCAAAGCTGCGGGCCGCGTCCAACCAAGCCGAACGACTGGGCAAGCTAATCCCGTCTTGACGACAACCTGAGCCGTCAGCGGGAGCGGATTGGTGTTCCGCTCCCGTGACGGCTCCTTGCGTGACGGCTGGTTGCCGGGATGCTAGCGGACCTTTGCCTTTGTCCGGGCCTTTGGCCTCCGCTTCGGATTCAGCTCCGGGAACATGCGGAGGGCAACGTCCTGGAACATCTCGGGATCAATGTCAGGACCGACCGGGGCTGTCAGTTGCGGCTCGGCGTCCAGGTCCGGGGGATCAAATCCTTCGGGTGCGCCGACCTGAACTTTCAAGTCACTCCCGTCCTCCGGATGCGGACCGTTCCAGATCTCCCCGGCTCGGGGATAGTCCTGGGGACTGAACTGGAAGAGAATGCGGTGGAGCCCGCGAGCCTCGTGCTTGGCCGCTTCGGGAAAACGCTTGTTGCTGATATCGGGAATCGGCAGGAGCTTGCCGACATCAACGCCGGATAGCTTTTCGAGCGCCTTGGCATAGGCCACGATATGCACACCGCCGCGGACCAGCAGAAACCCGACACATTCGCGGGCCGTCGGATCATCCACAGTCTCGTACACCCGAATCTTCCCGGCTCGCGCGCCACACTCCAGGAAGAAGTTGTGCAAGAGGTCCAACTTCAGGTTTCCGCTGGAAAACACGTTCGCGCCGGTCCAGAAGTTACCCTGGGAGTCCATGGGCAATGCCTGCTGCCCACTGGCGAGGAAATGGTACGTGTTGCGTGCGTCGGCCGCCGAGGCGAGCGGGGTTTCCGCGGGGTCGTCGCCCCTCTCGGTCGTCCCAGTCAACAGAAGGTTGATTGCGTAGGCCACCAGCTCGATGTGCCCAAACTCTTCCGCCGCGATGTTGGCCACGAGGTCGTAGAAGGGCCTCATCTCAGCCCGGCCACGGAAGTTGAATGACTGGTACGTGTAGTTCATGAAGGTGGACATCTCGCCAAATTTTCCGCCCAACAGCTCCTGGACCGCCGCGGCCGAGTTGGGTGACGGATTATTTGGGTGGGGCAGCTCCGTCTGGAGTTTATCAAAACGTGTAATCACGGACGAGATTCTCTCTTATAGGATGGCGGTTTCATGGCGACAACCGAAAAGCGACCGAGGCCCCGATGGGACCTCGGACCGATTCAACTCTTAGACCCGGCGGGTCTCGACCACGTTATTGTCCTTACGGTTCCGGCCGAGCAAACCGGCCAGGCCCAGCAGGCCGAGGAGGCCCCAGTCATCGAAGCCGTCGTCCTCGACATCTCTTGTCGTCACCCGCTCCGC
>JBKJZM010000050.1:0-8716 GCA_046715295.1 Gemmatimonadales bacterium
GATTTGCCGACACACATGATGTCGGGTACCACGTTCCAGTGGTCCACGCCCCAGAGCTTCCCGGTGCGTCCCATTCCGGTCTGGATCTCGTCGGCGATGAGCAAGGCGCCGTACCTGGTGCAGAGCTCGCGAGCCCGGGGGAAGTAGTCGGGCGGTGGTACGATGCCTCCGGCTTCGCCCTGCACCGGTTCCAGCACCACCCCGGCGATCAGCACCCCTACGGCCTCGCACCGCTGGAATTCATACTCCAGCGCGTCCGCGTCGCCGTAGGGCACGAAACGGACATCCTGGAGGCCAGACAGGAACGGCTCGCGGAACGACGCCTTCCCCATCAGCGAGAGTGACCCCATCGATTTGCCGTGGAACCCGCCGATGGTGGAGATGAAGGTATTCCGCTTGGTGTAGAGCCGGGTGAGCTTGATGGCGCCTTCGATGGCGTCAGTGCCGTTGTTGATGAAAAAGGAGTTCTGCAAATCGCCGGGAGTGATCTCGGCCAGAACCCTGGCCAACGCCGCACGCCAGGGCTCCAGGAGCTCCTGGCTGTTGAGAGCCATACGCTGCATCTGATCGGTGACAGCCTTGACGATTTTCGGGTGGTTTATCCCGGCACTGAAGATGCCGTACCCGCCCAGGCAATCGATGTACTCCCGCCCCAGGAGATCGTACAGAAGGGAGCCCTGCCCCGACCATTCGAGGGCGGCGAACTGACCCGCCTCGGTGACCGACTTCCGGTAACCAATGAAGCCCCGGTTGTAATATTTCTCATAACTCTCGACCGTCTCCGCGATGAAAGCCTGCTTCTCTGCCGTCGACACCTCGCGGCCCCCGATGAGATCGAGATACCGCTGGGTGTGCCGTAAAACCTGATCGTTCGGTAACCGCAATTAATCGGCGCTCCTTTTGTAAGGGGCGGAAAGGGCGGAGAAGGCGAAGAAGGAGAAGAACTCTCCGTCCTCTCCGCATCTTTGCCCTCTCCGTCATGCAGACTTGATCTCCGTCCAGATCCGGTCCCACGTGGCGGTGTCCTTGCCCAGGTCCACCTGGTATTCCAGGCGCTTGAGCTCGTCGTCCGTGGGATAGGGTACCGGGTTCTTCATGACCTTGGCCGCTGCCGCGTTTGGGGTGCCGTAGCCAGTGGCTTCGGACAGCGCGGCCCCGACCTCGGGCCGCAGAATGTAGTTGATCCACTCATGCGCGGCGCGCTTGTTGGGCGCACTCTTTGGAATGCACATGGAATCGCCCCAGATGGTGCACCCCTCCTTGGGAATGACGTAGGCGAGGTTCGGCTGCTCCGACTTGGCCTGCGTCGTGTCTCCGTTCCAGAGCTGAGAGATCCACACATCACCCGAGATGAGCTGGGCCTTTACTGGTGCCGATATGTAGGCTTTCAGATATTTCTTGGCATCGATGCAGTCGGTCTTGGCCTTCGCCAGCTCGGCGGGGTCGGTGGAATTGAGCGAGTGGCCCCGGTGGCGGAGTTCGGCACCGATCACCTCCCGGCCGTCGTCCATCATCGTCAGCTTCTTGCCGAACTGCTTGTCGTGAAATACATCCCAGCTGTCCACCGGAGTCTTGACCTTGTCGGTGCGGTACGCGATTCCCGTGGTGCCCCACTGCCAGGGCACGGTGTACTTGTTGCCCGGGTCGGATGGGAGGTCCCGGAAGATCGGCGAGATGTTGCCGGCGTTGGTAGTGTACTTCTTGTTGATCGGGATGATGAGGTCGGTGGCCACGAGGACCGGAATGATGTAGCCGCTGGGAACCACGATGTCGTAGCCGCTGGCTCCCGCCTGCAGTTTGGCCACCATCTCTTCATTGCTCTCGTAGGTATCGTACGTCACCTTGATGCCGAACTCCTTCTCGAAGTTCGGAACCGTGTCCTCGGCGATGTAGTCCGACCAATTGTACAGGTGCAGCTCCTTCTCCATCGGGCCTAGGTCGGCCATGGCAGAATCAGCCGCGGTGCCGGCGCCGGCACCACCCTCCTTGCCCTTGCAGGCACTGAGCAGCAGTCCCACCGAGCTCATGCTCACCCCAAGTGCCAGGGCACGAGACACGAACTCCCGCCGCGAAACTCCGCCACGCTGGAGCTGCTCTACCAGGCGTTTGACTTCCTTACGTTTACTCACAGGGCCGCCTCCTCGGTTGGAGTCGTCTTGAAACACTTCTAACCTCAGCTGAGCCAGTCGCGGGTTCGGTAATAGCCTCCCACGAAAGGCAGGAACCAGGGAAAGCCGTTGAAAAAGGGAATCGCCTTGAATCTCTTCCCGCCCAGGTCCGGCACTTCACCGGTGCCCAGGAGAACTTCTCCCATTCGGGTGCCCAGGTAAGTGGCCAGCGCTACGCCGTGGCCACAATAACCCATCGAGTAGTGCACGCCGTCGAGCCGGCCGGCATGGGGCAGGTGGTCCACGGGGTAGGCCACCTTGCCGGACCAGGCGTATTCTATGGTAGCCTCGGCGAGCTCGGGAAACACTTCCCGCATACCGGCCGCCAGGATTCTCGCACTGCGTTCGGCGCTCGCCGGCGTGAACGAAGCCCGCCCCCCGAAGACCATCCTGCCATCCGGTGAAAGGCGGAAGTAGTAGAGCAGGTTCTTGGTGTCGCTCATCACTCGCCCCCGGGGAATCAGGCGGCGAGCCAGCTCCTCGCCCAGTGGTTTGGTGGCGACGATGTAGCTCCCGATCGGGATCACGCGGCGGCGAAGCCGGCCTAGAGCAGCCGGAGTGTACCCGTTGGTGGCGGCCAGAACTTCCCGGGCGCGGACCACGCCTCGGGTGGTACCCACCTCGAAGCCTCCCGGCACCTTGCTCACCCTGATCACCTCGGTGCCCTCGAGCAGGCGAGCCCCCGCGCGTCGGGCGGCCAGCCCCAGGCCCTGCACGTACTTGGCGGGCTGAAGGGAACATCCACCCGGGTCCAGTAGCGCGCCATGGTACCGGGCGGAGCCGATCTCCTTGCTCATGTCCTCCCGGCTGAGGAGCTCGGTCTCGTAACCCAGTTCCCGGCGGAGGAACCGGCCGCTCTGCTCCAGGGACGGCAAGTGACCTGGCTTCGCCGCGAGGGTCATTGCGCCACAGCGAGTGAAGTCGCAGGCGATGGACTCTTCGACGATCAGCCGCTCCAGCAGCTGCATGGCCTCAAGCGTGAGCTGGAACATTCGGCGGGCGCGCTCCGGGCCCACCATGCGGGCCAACTCCTCCATCTCCGGCTTAAATCCCTGCAGCACGAAGCCACCGTTTCGGCTACTGGCGCCCCAGCCCAAATGGTGCCGCTCCAGGAGGGTGACGTCGGCACCGCCCCGGGCCAGAGCCCGCGCCGCCGCCAGTCCGGTATAGCCGCCGCCGATGATCGCGACGTCGGTGGAGGCGGGCAGAGGCAGCGGGTCAGCCGGGCGGCGGGGCAGTTCTACCTGTTCAGACCACAGACATCGCTCGATCATCGCACTACTTCGCCCGTGCCAGCCGGTCGGCCAGATAGATCAGGATGGCGGTGGCCACCAGAATGATGGTGCTGATCGCGTTGATGCTGGGCTCCACATTCTTCCGCACCATCCCGTATACCACGATCGGCAGAGTCGAAGACCCCGGGCCCGAGACAAACGATGTGATGACGAAATCATCGAATGACATGGTGAAGGCGAGCAGCGCCCCGGACAGAATACCGGGCCAGAGCTGCGGAACCGTCACCTTCCAGAAAGTGGTGATCTCGTCGGCGCCCAGGATCATCGCGGCCTCCTCCAGGTTCTCGTCCATTCCCTGGATGCGCGCCAGCACCACGATCACGACGAAGGAGATGCAGAACGCCACATGGGCGATGGTGATTGTGGTGAGCCCCAGTGGAAACTTCAATAACACGAAGAGCAGGAGCAACGAGATTCCGGTGACAATCTCGGGCGTGACGATGGGCACGTAGAGGAAGCCCTCCAATGCCCGCCGCCCGCGGAACCGCTGCCGGCCCAGTGCCAGGGCCAGAAGGGTACCGAACACGGCCGAGATCACGGTTGCCGCTCCGCCCACGATCAGGCTGGCCTTGAGGCCGCGCAGGATGTCCGGTCGCTCCAGCAGGCGCTGATACCATTGCAGCGTAAACCCGCGCCAGTCCACCGAGAACTTGGAGTCGTTGAAGGAGAACACCACCAGCACGAGGACTGGCAGGTGCAGGAAGAAATACACCACACCGGTCACGGCGATGAGCCATCGGGGCAGGCTTGCGTTCACAGAGACGGCGCTCCGCCGGAGCTACGGTCCTTCACTCTCAGGTACAGCATCACCGCTGCCAGCACCAGCGCCATCACGATGAACGAGGCGGCCGAGCCGAAGGGCCAGTTGCGCGCGCTGGAGAACTGGTTCTGCACCAGGTTGCCGATCATCACCTGCTTGGCTCCCCCAAGCAGGTCGGCGGTAAGGAAAGATCCGAGCGCGGGGATGAAGACCAGCAGGGATCCGGCGACCACCCCCGGCGTCGACAGCGGCAACGTCACCCTGCGGAACCGGGCGGCGGGGCGCGCCCCAAGGACCTCTGCCGCCTCCAGCAGCGACAGGTCCATCTTTTCCAGCGACGCGTAGATCGGAAGGATCATGAAGGGGAGAAAGCCGTATACCAGGCCCGCCATGACCGCGAAGGGGGTGTACAGCATGGTCAACGGCTCGTCGATCATCCCCAGCTTGAGCAACCAGGAGTTTATGAGCCCTGTATCCCGCATGAGGAAAATCATGGCGAAGGTGCGCACCAGAAAGCTGGTCCAGAAGGGCAGCACCACCAGAAACAGCAGGAACGTTCGCCAGCGGCCACTGCGTGCTATGACGTAGGCGACCGGATAGCCGAGGAGGAGGCAGATGACGGTACACCCGAGGGACCAGGCGAACGTCCGCTGCAGTACCTGGAGATAGAGCGGGTCGAAAAAGCGAGCGTAGTGCTCCAGAGTAAAGCCCGGCTCGACTCCACCGTAGATTCCGCGGGGCATGAGGCTGTACACCAGCATGATCACGAGCGGCACCAGAAAGAACGCCAGCAGCCAGAACCCTCCCGGCGCCATCAGCGCCCACGCCCGTGCCTCGGGCCGGGTGTAGAGCCAGGCGAGGGCGCGTTCCCGGAAGGCGGCCATTAGTCCTCATCCAGGATCTGGCAGTCCTCCGGAAGCCAGGCCACCGCGGCGGCGTCTCCCCGCTTCCAGACGAGCGGCTTGATCAGCTGCCCTTCGTTACGCAGCGCCACGGTCACATCATCGGCCTCGGGAACCGCGACGATCACGTGCATCGTTTCACCGAGGTAAATGATGTCTTTCACGGTGCCGACCAGCGCGTTCTCGCCGGGCGGTACCGCGTCAGGCCGCTGAACATCCATCCACTCGGGGCGGACTGCGACACGGACGTGCTGTCCCGCCTTCAGGCTGGGGGTGTGCGGTACCCGGAATGACCCGCCCCCCTCCCGCTGGACCACCCACTCTCCGTTCAATCGATCACCCACCTGCCCGTCGAAGAAGTTCGACTCCCCGATGAACTTGGCCACGAAGGCGGTGCGTGGGTTTTCGTAGATCTCCGCCGGCGTCCCCAGCTGGGCCACCCGGGCATTGTCCATGACGGCAATGCGGTCGGACATCGTAAGGGCTTCTTCCTGGTCGTGTGTGACGTAGATGAAGGTGGTTCCAAGCTGCTTATTGAGCGCCTTGAGCTCCAGCTGCATCTCCTTCCGCAGCTTGAGATCGATAGCGCCGAGCGGCTCGTCCAACAGGAGGATGGCGGGTTCCAGCACCAATGCCCGGGCCAGCGCCACCCGCTGCCGCTGCCCACCCGAGAGCTGACCCGGCATCCGGCTGGAGAAGACATCCGGCTTCAGCCGCACCATTTCCAGAGCCCGACGCACCCGTCCCTCGATCTCACCATGGGGGGTTTTCCGCTGCTCTAGTCCGAAGGACACGTTGCGGGCGACGGTCAAGTGGGGAAAGAGAGCGTAGTTCTGGAAGACCATCGCGATCTTTCGCTCATAGGGCCGCTTCTTATTGACCATCTCACCCAGAAGCCGCACCTCACCGCCATCCTCGTCCGGTTCCTCGAACCCGGCCAGCAGCCGCAAGGTCGTGGTCTTGCCGCAGCCCGAGGGTCCCAGAATGGAGAAGAACTCCCCGCGCCGGATTTCAAATGAGATGTTGTCCACCGCCTTCACGTCCCCGAAGCTCTTGGAAACGCGGGCCAGTTGAACGACCGGATGACTGTTGGGCGAGGAGGCGACCACGAGGAGAAAATCCTTGCCAGGAGCGCGGGCAGAGACGAGGTGAATGGAGGCAGCAAGGGGCGACTCGAGCGAACGTACCCCTCGCCCTGCGGTCACGCCATAGCTGGGGCCAGGCCGGCCGCGGACTCGAGGGCGGCTCCAAACACAGCGAGACCCTCATCGATCAGCGAGTCGTCGGCCGTGAGCGGAGCCAGCACCCGGATCACGTTTCCATAGGTGCCGGCCGACAGCAGCACCAGACCTCGCGCCAACGCTCCAGCGAGGATCCGGCCGGTTACCGCCTTGTCGGGAGCCCTGGTCTGGCGATCCATAACCAGCTCCATGGCCACCATCGCGCCCAACCCACGCACATCGCCGATGCAGGGATACTGATCCGCCCACTCCCGAAATCGGGCCTTGATCCGATCTCCGGTACGCTGAGCGCGAGCCGGAAGACGCTCTTCGTCCATGGCATCGAGGACCGCGAGTGCGGCCGCGCAGGCGAGCGGGTTTCCCCCGTAGGTGCCGCCAAGTCCACCAACGTGCGGGGCATCGAGCACCTCCGCACGTCCGGTGACCGCCGCGAGCGGGAGGCCGCCGCCAAGGGACTTGGCTGTGATGATGATGTCAGGGACCAGCCCGTAGTGCTCGGCGGCGAAGAGCTTTCCGGTACGGCCGAAACCGGTCTGAATCTCGTCGGCAATCACGAGGATGCCGTGATCCCCGGCAAACGCTGCGAGCTCGTCGACATACTCCTTGGGCGCGGGCACGAAGCCGCCTTCGCCCAGCTCGAGCTCTATGATGATGGCGGCCACCGAATCGGGATCCACCGTAGAGGCGAAGATCTGCTCCAGGCGTTCCCGGGTAGCCAGGCAACACCGTCCGCCTGTCGGCCCGTCCGCCCGCCCCACCTCGCATCTATAACAATAAGGAAACGGAATCCGGTACACCTCAGGCGCGAAAGGCCCGAATCCCTTCTTGTAAGGCATCACCTTGGAGGTGAGCGCCATGGCGAGATTGGTGCGGCCGTGGAAGCCGTGCTCGAAACAGACCACTGCCTGCCTGCCGGTGAAGAAGCGGGCGACCTTGACCGCGTTTTCCACCGCCTCCGCGCCGCTGTTGAGGAAGAAGGTTCGTTTCTGGTGGGTCCCCGGCGTGACCCGGTTGAGGCGTTCGGCCAGCTCGACGTATGGCTCGTAAGTCGAGACTGGGAAGCAGACGTGGGCAAACTGATCGAGTTGCTCCCGCACCGCCTGGACCACCCCCGGATGGCGGTGGCCGGTATTGACCACGCCGATTCCCCCCCCGAAGTCGATCAGCCGGTTGCCATCGACGTCGGTAAGGACTGCTCCATCCGCGTGCGCCACAGCTATAGGCGTCACTGCAGGTACCCCTCGGGGCACGGCCTTGGCCCGCCTGGCCAGAAGGGCGCGGCTGTTGGGACCGGGTATCTCGGTCTGGAGACGGATGATGCCGGGCATCGATTCCTCGAAATGGAAGCAGGAAGAATAAAGGCTTCTGACCCGTTTAGAAGGAGGTGTGGCGGGCCCCCGTTTAACGGCGGCGAATGCGGGCAAAATAGTGCATAAAGATGCACTCCAATTCTCGCCAACCCCGGAATAAGTCCGTCTTCTCCACGAACTTACCTTGGTCAAGTTTGCGTCAAGTGGGTCAGATCACCCAGCAGGGGTTGGTGGGGGGGCTGGACAGAGGGTGGGGGGGCGGGGCTACAATGGCTGAGTACCCGTCTCCCGGCGAGCAGGGGTACGTTTGCATCCTCCGACAAAGCGGAGGGTCCACTCTCGCAGCTGACCATCTCCTTGAGCTGCGAGCCCCCATCAAGCGGCGGGGGCGAGGTTGCAGGGGCCGTCATATCGGCCGAGCAGCCAGACCGAGTGCCGCGCCAACAATGAAAAGAGGAGTTTGTGAAAGTCCTGGTCATGGGTGCCGGCGCGGTGGGGACCGTGTCCGCCCTAAAATTCGCGCAGGAAGCGATGGTCGAGAAGCTCGTCATCGCCGACGCGGCGTCCGCCCGCGCCTCCCTCCTTGCGGACCGGCTCAACGATCCACGGGTCACTGCGATCAGCCTGCATGCCGGCGATCGCGCGGCAGTTGTGGGTGCGCTGCGCCAATACGGTATCACCCTTGTCCTTAACGCGGCCCTTCCCGCGACCAACATCGACGTGATGCGTGCCTGCCTGACGGCCGGCTGCGATTACATCGACCTTGCCAGCGCGGGTACCGACGCGGACGGCATCCCCAAGATGGATGACCAGTTCGCTCTTGACGCCGAGTTCAAGGCTGCCGGCCGACTTGCCCTCCTTGGAATGGGGGCCGATCCCGGCACAACCAACGTCTACGCCGCCTACGCGGCGAAACATCTGCTCGACGTCGTCACCGAGCTCCGGGTGCGCGACGGCGACAACTCCGTTTGCCAGGGGCACGATGGCTTCTTCGCGTCATTCAGCCCCTGGGTCATGATCGACGAGTGCCTCTGCAAGGC
>JBKJZM010000051.1:0-7864 GCA_046715295.1 Gemmatimonadales bacterium
CTGGCTCCGGCCGCTCGACCAGCTCGACGCCACCCCGATCGCGGGCACCGAGGGCGGGTCCAGCCCGTTCTTCTCCCCCGACGGCAAGCGGATCGGGTTCCTCAAGGATGGGACGGCGGTGCGCATCGCGTCGCTCGCGGGCGCGCCGACCGTGACGCTGACCGATAAGGCCAATACCACCTCCGGCGACTGGGGTGACGACGGGTACATCTACTTCGAGGTGGACTCGGGCGTCGCCCGGATGCGCGCCGCCGGCGGAGCCATCGAGCCGGTCTACAGGATCTCGCCGGAGCAGAAGGAGATCGCGACCGAGTGGGTGCACGTGCTCCCCGACGCGAGCGGCGTGCTCTTCCGGCTCCGCCACGTCGGACAGGGGCCGGGCGACTTCGAGATCATGGCGATGTCGCTGCCGCACGGCAAGGCAAAATCGCTCGTCCGGGGCATCTACGCCCGGTATGCGCCGACCGGGCATCTCCTGGTGGTCACGGCCGACGGGAAGCTGATCGCCATCCCGTTCGATGTGAAGCAGCTCGAGCTGACCGGCCCGCCCGTCGCGCTGATCGAGGGGGTCGGGGTGCGGAACGGTGGCTTCAACATCGACATGGCGCTCGCCGGCAACGGCACGCTGGCGTACACCACGGGCGGCACCCTCGGCTCCCGGCGCGCGGTCTGGGTGAGCCGCGAGGGCGGGGTGAGCCCGGTGGATCCCGCGTGGGATCCGCAGGGCGCCATCGCGTCGGCCAGCCTTTCGGGGGACGGGAAGGCGGTGGCGGTGGACCTGTTGCGCGAGGGACGGCGCGACATCTGGGTCAAGCAGCTCCCGGACGGTCCGTTCTCGCGCATCACCTTCGGGGATACCTCGAGCGTGCGGCCGTCCTGGTCACCCGATGGCCGCGAGGTCCGCTACGTCGTGGACCGCTCGGGCTCCGGCGTAGGGCCGGCCTACGCCCACCGGGCGGACGGCACGGGGGCCGCGCGCCTGCTGGTCGCCTCCACCACGCTCGACTTCGGCCAGATCGTGTCCTCGCGCGACGGCCGCTGGCTGATCCTTCGAACCGCCCCGATCGGGCCCGGCAGCGCCGACATCCTGGGCCTGAAGGCGGGGGACACCACGCTCGTCCCGCTGGTCGGCACGCCGGCCGCGGAGAGGTTCCCCGCGCTGTCGCCGGACGGCCGCTGGCTGGCGTACGCCTCGAACGAATCGGGAACGTCGGAGGTCTACGTCCGGCCGTTTCCCGAGACCGCGTCGGCCAAGTGGCAAGTCTCCACCGCGGGCGGCACCGAGCCCGCCTGGGCGAGCACCGGCCGGGAGCTGCTCTACCTGAGCGGGAAGGGGGAGATGGTGTCCGCCGAGATGCAGCCGGGCGCCACCTTCTCGGTCGGGAAGCAGCGCCCCCTCTTCTCCGCGACGCAGTTCTCCCGCCCGGGGCCGGTTCCCTCGTTCTCCCTGAGTCCTGACGACAAGCGGTTCCTGATGGTGCGCGAGGGGGACACCTCGCAGCAGAGCGAGCTGATCGTCGCCGAGAACTGGCTCCAGGAGTTGAAGGCGCGCGCGCGCAAGTGAGCCGGGCGCAACCAAGTCTCCGACCAGCGGATTCAAGACCGACTCCGATCCATGACCTGGCCAAACACCGCAAATGGGGAAAGCGCCGCATCGGATTTCTCGGTGGCGGCGCTTTCAGTTGCCCTCCAGCGCTCGCAACCGAAGGTTGAGCCAATAAAGAAAACGGCCGGTGCTTTTGCACCGGCCATTGCCCCTCCTGGGCTCGAACCAGGACTCTCCTGATCCAGAGTCAGGCGTGTTGCCAGTTACACCAAGGGGCATCGTAGTCGGGAGCTAGGAGTCGGGAGTCAGGAGCGACTCCTTGAGCAAACCGGGCTCCCTGGACGAGGCCCGGATGCAGAATCTCTAGGGGCTCCAGACTCCAAGCTCCTAGCTCCCAGCTACTATGGAGCTGAGGGGGATCGAACCCCTGACCTCCTCATTGCGAACGAGGCGCTCTCCCAGCTGAGCTACAGCCCCAACGTGGCCATCGTACGGCCGTGAAGGACGGGAAAAGTACCGGTTGACCCCCTATCCGTCAACCAAAAGCGCTGCCCCTCACAAGAGCCCAAGACGCGTTCGGCCTACTTTAGTGTTTCACCCCAGCCACAGAGACCGGTACGTCCATCACGCTCGATTCCTCCCCGACCGACCGGCTCCAGGCCGGCCGAGATGCCCTCGCCCGCGGTGGCTGGGAGGAAGCGCGCGTCTGGTTCGAGGGCTCCCTCAGGGACGCCGAGTCGCCCGAAGCATTCGAAGGGCTCGGCATGGCCTGCTGGTGGCTGGAGGACTACGCCACCGGCATCGATGCCCGGGAGCGCGCTTACCGGCTATTCCGCCATGACCGACGGCGGGACCCATTACCTCGGGGTGCTGGGCTGCGCCACACTGGCGCTCGAACGGGGTGAGTCGGGCAAGTCGGCCGAGCTGGCCGAGGAGTACCTTCAGCGGGTGCCGGCGGATGACCGGACCGAGCGGGTAGCCGGGCTCGACGTGCTGGCGCGGGCACTCATCGCGGAAGGCCAGCTGGACCAGGCCCGCGTCCCCCTCGACGAGCTCCGGAGCATCGCCGGCACGGTGGGCAGCGAGCCGCTTCAAGCCACCGTCGCCCATGCCGAAGGCTGTTTACTCGCAGCGATGGGAGACCACAAGGCGGCGTGCGCCAGGCTGGAGGAAAGTGCCAATCTCTTCGAGCGGAACCGGACACCGTTCGAGGCGGCGCGCTCCCGGCTTCAGCTTGCCCATGTGCTCCTGGCACTCGGGCGCCGGGACCCGGCCACCATCGCGCTTCGTGCCGCCGGAACCGCCTTCGAGCAACTCGGCGACGCGCGCCATGCCGGGGCCGCGAGGCTCCTGCTGCAGGAGCTCGATCACAAGCCCCACGGACCCATCGGTCCAGCCGCCAAGCTCGGCCGTCTCACGACCCGCGAGATCGAGGTGCTTCGGCTGGTGGCGCAGGGGCTGAGCGACAAGGAATCGGCCGTCCGGCTCAAGCTGAGCGAGCACACCATCCACCGCCACGTAGGAAACATCCTGACCAAGACCGGGCTGCCCTCGAGGGCAGCGGCGGTGGCACAGGCGGCCAGGAGCGGGTTGCTGTAGAGGCTTCGGCTTCCCTCGCATAGCGGATTCCGGTTTCCCCACGGCTATGTCGCCCTGGGCTATGGCGGCAACGGAATCACCTTTAGTCTTATCGCCGCGGACCAGCTGCTCGATCTCTTTCTGCAACGGCGGAACCCGGACTTGAAGATTTTCAGGTTCGACCGCTAGAATTGGATCGAATGACAGCATGGCCCTTTCCGGCCATTCCGTCCCATCAGCCCTCGTAGATCTTTCAGGCGACGCGGAACTAGCGGCCACAGCGTAAGCTAGGTCCTGACGCCAACGCCAACGCCCACGCCAAGGAGCTCAGGTCCATGAGGCCCACGATCTACTTACCCTGCATCGCAGCCAGCTTGGCCTTGTCGGCCGCGGCCGCCAGCGCCCCCGCCCAGCAGCGTGAGCTCCGGCCCGGCCAGCCGACCACGACCCAGGCCGCTGCGGCCACCCCGGTTTACGACAACCTGGGCACCCTGCACCACGCGATCACCACCAGATCACCCGTCGCCCAGAAGTACTTCGATCAGGGGCTCCGGCTGACGTACGGGTTCAACCACGACGAGGCGATCAAGTCGTTCAGGGAGGGGCTGAAGCACGATTCGACCTGCGCCATGTGCTACTGGGGCATCGCATACGCGCTCGGGCCCAACATCAACCTTCCGATGGACACCGCCGCTGCCCGGCCGGCCTACGACGCGGCTCGGTTGGCGCTGAAATATTCCTCGAGTACCACGCCCCGGGAGCGGGCTTACATCGAGGCTCTAGCCAGGCGCTATACGTCCGATCCGTCCGCCGGCCGTGCGCCGCTCGACAGCGCGTGGGCGAACGCAATCGGCGGGGTGTCGCGCCGCTTCCCGGCTGATGACGACGCGGCCGCGCTCTACGGCGAGGCGCTGATGGACCTGCGGCCGTGGAACTACTGGACCAACGGCGGGAGGCCAAAGGCGCCCTCTACGCTGGAGGCTATCCGAGTGCTGGAGCCGGTGGTGAAGCGAAGCCCGGACCACCCCGGCGCCTGCCACTACTACATCCACGCGATCGAGGCGTCGAACGAGGCCGGGAAGGCGCTCGCCTGTGCCGAGCGGCTGGGCAGCCTGATGCCGGGTGCCGGGCACCTAGTGCACATGCCGACCCATATCTACATCAGACTGGGCAAGTGGGACCTCGCCGCCGACCGCAACGTCCACGCCGTTCACGCGGATGAGCAGTACATCAACGAGCGGAAGCCGACCGGCGTGTATCCCATGGCGTACTACCCGCACAACTACCACATGATGTGGTATGCGCTGAACATGCTGGGACGGAGCCAGGACGCGCTCAAGGCCGCGCAGGGGGTGTTAAAGAACGTCCCGGCGGATGTCGTGCGGGAGGCACCGCCTCTGGAATATTTTTCACCCACGGTGCTCTTTACCCTGGCACGGTTCGCCAAGTGGGACGAGGCGCTGCGCCAGCCGGCTCCGCCGAAGGACCTGCGCTATACCACGGGAGTCTGGCACTACGTGCGCGGGCTCGCCTTCACCTCGCAGAATAAGCTCGGTTCCGCCGCAGTGGAGCGCGACAAGCTGGAGGCCATCGCAAAGTCAGTACCGGCGGATGCCTACGCGAATTTGAACGCGGTGCAGTCACTGCTCGCTATCGCGAAGGATCACCTGCAAGGGGAGATGGCGGCCAAGCGCGGCCAGATCGACGATGCGGTAAGGCATCTCGAGAAGGCGATCGCGGGAGAGGACGAGCTGACCTACGACGAGCCGCCGCCCTGGTACCTGCCGATCCGCCAGCGCCTTGGAGCTGTGCTGCTGGAAGCCGGGCGGCCGGTGGAGGCTGAGAAAGCGTTTCGGGCAGACCTCGTTCGCCGTCCGGAGAACGGCTGGTCACTGCAGGGCCTGGCCCAAAGCCTCCGGGCTCAGAAGCGTCTCGAGGAAGCGTCGGCGGTGGAGGGTCGATTCAAGAAGGCCTGGTCCAAGGCGGACGTGACGGTAGGCGGCTAGGCGGGACAGCGGGCGAAGCGGGGCGACAACTGCCCCGCTGACTACTGATACTGGATATACATCGGCTTCGGGTACAGCCCCAACACCTGCTCCGGGGTCATTATCGGCTTGTCGTTCTTGTAGAACAGCTTCCACCCGGTGTACTGCACCGGATGCCGGACCACGAACCACCTATACGCCCCCATCTTGGCCCCGGGTGGACCATATCCATCCATATCGATGACCACCTGGACCCTGGGGTCCAGGCGGATCTTCGAGGCGTTGGTCAGCATGTTTCGGGTGAATCGGTGCACCACCAGCACCTTGGGGGGCAGATCGTTTTCCTCCACGATCTTCGCCAGCACGTCGATGGCGTGATTCACCTCGCTGGCGTCCATTCGTCCCATCCAGTCGGTTCCCGGCCGCTTGCCATCCTTCATGGCGAACTCGGGGTCCAGAGACAAGTGGACGTAGGGCCGCTTCAGATACTTGATGAGGTGGGGAATCTCGGCTTCGACTGAGCTGAGCCCCGGCTGGATGTCGAGGAACAGGATCCAGCCTCTCTCCTCCGCCCAACCCGCCACCCGCTCGACAATGCTGTCCGGCATCTGGAGCCGGTACTTCTTGGCGGGTCCGGGATATCCCTGCGCCACAACCGCGATTAGATGCAGGGCCGGAAGCACCTTGCGCTCCGGGTCCGCATTGGCCCATTCGATCGCAGTCGCCTCAAGTTTCTGTAACATCGAATCCGGGTCGATCTGTCCCAGTATGCCCATTCGCTTCGACAGCGGATTTCCATAGAAGGCGACGATGCGATGTTCCGGGATGATCGCCCCGGGAAGCGGTTCGGGGGCACCCGGCACTGGCCAGCGAGCAGAATCGGCCGGGGTCAACGTGAAGGGGTTCCTCTTGGGCTTGACGGTCTTGCCCGGCTTCGCGCTCGATCCGCCCGTTGAGTCAGCGGCCAGCGAGTCGACCTTCAGCGAATCGGTGGAAACCGAGTCGGCTACCGTGTCGGCGGACGCGATCGGCCGCGGCGCCTGGATACCTCGCGGCGTCCAGCGCGGCGGCCCGGAGTCGACGGCCTGCTCCACCTGCTTTGCTCCGGCCGGCGCGTTCTCGCAGCCAAGCAGAGCCAGGGACATCAAGGCCGGCAAGGCCGAGGAGCGGAAACCGGCTAGCGAAGTGGGGAAGAGGTGCATTATGCCCGGATATAAAATGGGAATGAGCGGCTTGAGCGATGGATCGTAATGGTCTGCAAGCCTAGGGCCAAGGTCGAGGATTGGCCGGAGATTCAGGTCACCGAGGCAAACCGGCGCAGCTGCCGGTCGTGCCACGGGGAAAGCAACACCAAGGCCAGTATCGCGCCGGTGAGTGCGAGCATCATGTCCCACTGGGTGTCCCAGGGATCGCCCTGGGTTCCCAGAAACGCCTCAGCGTTATCGCCGGTGGCCAGCGCGGTCCAGAACTCGATCAGCTCGTAGAAGGCGCTGAAGGCCAGGCAGAAACAGATCACGAAGAACGGCAGCCATCTGGTGCCCCTCAACGGCGACCTGCGGATCAGAATCTCCCGCGCCACCAGCGCCGGCACGAACCCCTGGGCGAAGTGGCCGATCCGATCGTAGTGGTTCCTCGCGAAGCCGAACCATTCCTGCATCTGAAATCCCAGCGGCACCTCGGCATAGGTGTAACGCCCCCCTACCATGAGGATGACTGCATGCAGGGCCATCAACGTGTAGACCAGCGGCGTGAAGCGGAATCGCGGATAGACGTAGATGAGGGCCGGCAATCCGATGATGACCGGAAGGACCTCCAGCACCCAGGTGAACCGGTCGTGCGGCCCGATACCGGACCAGACGAACACGACCGCCACGATCCCAAGCAGCAGGAGCTCGTAGGTGGAGGGACGGCCTGATCTACCCTCCATGGCTCCCGAAAGGCCGAGAATCGACTCCCTTAATCCCCATCCACATAGGGCACCTCCACCGTCATTCCGTCTCGCGCGATCACCGTCTCGGGGAACACCGCTCGGGCTTCGGCGAGAAGCTCGGGGGCGTCCCGGTTGTAGCGGGAGCTGATATGGGTGAGCACCAGACGCCGGACCCCCGCGTCCAGCGCCACCCGAGCCGCCTCGGCGGCGGTGGAGTGGCCCGTCTCGCGGGCGCGCTCCATCTCGTCGCCGCCGAAGGTGGCTTCGTGCACCAGCAGGTCTGCTCCACGAGCCGCTTCCACCACCGACGGATGAGGTCGAGTATCGCCGGAGTACACCAGCGTGCGGCCGGATCTGGGTGGCCCCACCAGATCGGCCGGTCCGACTGTCCGTCCGTCCGCCAACGTCACCATCTTGCCCTTATGCAGCTGTCCCCAGAACGGCCCCTCGGGAATCCCGAGCTCGCGAGCGCGGTCGGGATTGAACCGGCCCAGCCGGATGTGTTCCACCAAGGCGTAGCCCACCGTGTCGGCGCGATGCTCGGTATCGAACACCGCAATCTCGTACTCATCGCGCGCCAGGCGATCCCCCGGTTTGACCTCCACGATATCCACCGGAAACTTGTTGCGCTCGATGCCGAGGGTGACGGCCGCGCCGAGGATCCGCTGGGCGCCCTTGGGCCCGTAGAGCGTAACGGGAAGCGTCCGGTCCTGCAGCCCCATGGTGCGGAGGAGCCCGGTGACGCCGAGCATGTGGGCGGCGTGATAGTGACTGAAGAAGATCTCGCGGAAGGCAAACCCGACGCCATACCGCATCATCTGGCGC
>JBKJZM010000052.1:0-25778 GCA_046715295.1 Gemmatimonadales bacterium
CCCCCCTGGAAGCGCAGGCCTGCGGGACACCCGTCATCGCGTACGGAAAAGGCGGGGTGCTGGAAACCATTCGTGGCCTCGACTCGGCCGATCCCACCGGCCTCTACTTCGCCGAGCAGTCAACCCCATCGATCATAGGGGCAATCCAGGAGTTCGAGCGCGAGTCCGGCAGGATCAGCCCGGCCGCCTGCCGGGAGAATGCCCTGCGCTTCGCGCCCGAGCGTTTCCGCCGTGAGCTCAGTGAGGTTGTGACGGGGGCCTTCGATTGCTTCCGGACGGGGCGGCTGAAGTAGAGCTTCCAGACCGCTGCAGAACTTACGGTCCTGGCTAGTGCGCTCCCCGCATGAAGACAACGGCAGGAACGGTTCTCAGCAGAATGCCCAGGTCCTTCCAGATGGTCCACTCGCGGATATAGTCGGTCTCCAGCCGGATGACTTCCTCGAAATCGGTGATCGTATTGCGGCCGTTCACCTGCCATGGGCCGGTAATACCCGGCTTCACGTCGAAGCGGGTGTAGTGGTGTTCCTCGTACAGGTCAACCTCGCTGGGCAGGGGTGGACGGGGCCCGACCAATGACATGGTGCCGACGAAGGCGTTCCACAGCTGAGGCAGCTCATCCAGGCTGGTGCGCCGGAGAAATCCTCCGAGCGCGGTGACTCGGGGATCATCCTTCACCTTGAACAGCCGCCGATCACTGTAGAGGCTCTGCACGGTCAAGTTTTCCCGCATCGCCTCCGCATCGTGGACCATGCTGCGAAACTTGGTGATCTTGAAGCGTTTTCCACCCAGCCCTACACGAGTCTGCCGGAAGAACGTTGGCCCGGGCGACGTCACATAAATTGCCGCCGCTATCGCCACGAATAGGGGGCTGAGCAGTGTAAGGCCAAGTCCGGAGACAATTACGTCCAGCGTGCGCTTGATCAGCAGCTGGCGCCCTCGAAGGCCCGGACGGTTGAGCGCCACCAGAGGAGCGCCGCGCCGCCAGACAGTCTGCGACTCCACGCCGCCGAGGGCGAAAGCACGGGGAAGAGCGTAGAGCTGGCAACCCGCGGCCCCGGCCGCCTCGATCACCAGCGCGAGTGCTTCATCATCAAACGGACCGCTGAGCACCAAGGTGTCCGCCCGATAACGCTTGATGGTTTGGCACAGCCGGCTGAAGCCGCTGCCGGACTCGAGTCCCAGTTCGTCGAGATCGAAAATCCCCCCAAACGCAACATCCCTGGCATCGGACAGCGCGGGATGCTCCAGCGCCTTTCGGGTATGCTCCGGGCGCCCAATGAGCAGGGCTCGGGCGGCCCCCGGACCGATGGGCCAGAGTGTCCTGACCACACGGTCGATCAGATGACGCTCTACAATGAGCATCATGCCGATCAATCCAGCCAGTAGAATGAATCCAGGCAGGGCCAGCGGTGTGAAGTGGTTCCACAGGTGGCCCCAGAACGGCAGTCCCAATCCCAGGGTTGCGCCGGCAACCAGACGGCCGGCGTCGCGCCGGCGATCACTGGCTCCATAGGTGTCGAGCACGATGAGGCCAAGCAGGATTGCGGGCAGAAGCTGCACCAGCGGAAGGGCGCCCTGGGGAATGATCTGGTTCAGAACCGCGCTGGTGCCGGGGCCGAACCATCCAAGATCGCGCACGCCATGCAGAGTAAAGCGCAGCAGCAGGAGGGCCAGGGTGTCTCCGGCCAGGAGCACGGAAACCCGGACCAGCGTCCGCACCAGATGACGGCGCATGATCTGAGGCGCGCGCTGAGTGAGGGCGAGGCGCTCTAAAGCCGACTTGATTGAATGGGAATCGACTGCAGCGGCAGGACTCGCCGCGACCTCTCTAGCCGCTGAGGAGCACCGAAACTGGGGCTCGAGCTGAGGCTGGCCTACGGCAGGCATTGATCAGAACTCAAGGGGGATCTCCCAATCAACCCACAATTTCTCCGCTCACCGTGCCTACACTGGCATGTCCGTTCCGAGGTTCTTGCGCCTAAAGCAATTCACGAGCCACCGCCCCACAGCACGGCGACCAAACCTAAGACGAAGTCAGCCGCAAGCCTAGAGCCCTCATGGGTAAATGCACCGAAGCTCGAAAGCAAGGGAGAGTGACTAACCGGCTCATGAGCCGGGTCAGAAAGACACGTCCGGCCTGGAATGAGACCGTTTCAATCTCGATGCATTGGTGAGGGTGATCGGAAGCAGTTTCTCAGGAGCCTACGCCCACCGACCTGGCAAGGTGGTCGATCAACCTAGTATTCCAGCGGCAGGGCCACCCGCCGGCCGTCCCGGGCGGACTGATAAGTGGCAATCAGGATCTCGAGGGAGTGGAGCCCTTCGCGGCCGTCGGTATCGGGCAGAGCCTCACCCCGGAGGGACTTGATCACGTTGTCGTAGTAGAGCGGATGTCCGAAGCCGTAGACGGACGTAGTGTCGTAGCTTGCCTGTTCGACCTTGGCGTCGTCCGGGTCGGTATCGGCAAACTCCCAGTGATCGATCCGATTCACCGCCACGCCGCCGATCCGGACCGTGCCCTTTTCTCCGATGATCGTGATCGAGCCTTCGAGGTTCTTGGGGTAGGTGAGCATGGTGACGTTCATGGACCCCAGGGCACCAGTGCGCCACCGTACGCTCACGACCCCGGTATCCTCGACCTGAATGTTCCGCTCCAGGGTGGCCGTGTACGCCTGGACGCTCTCCACCGGGCCGATCAGCCAGTCGAGCAGGTCCACGTAGTGGCTCGCCTGGTTCATGAACGCGCCACCGTCGAACTCCCAGGTTCCGCGCCATGGCGCGCTGTCATAATAGGACTGCGGCCGGCTCCAGAAGACGTTGATGGTGACCATGTAGATCCTGCCGAAGCGTCCCTTCTCCACTGCCCGCTTGAGGAGCTGCAGCGTTGCGTTCCGGCGGTTCTGCTTCACCACGAAGAGATGGACCCCAGCCTGGTCGCAAGCGTGGACCATACGCTTCCCATCCTGCCAACGGGTGGCCATGGGCTTTTCCGTCATGACGTGTCGGCCCGCCGCGGCAACCTGAATTGCCTGGTTGGCGTGGAGTCCGCTCGGGGTAGCCAGGATCACGATATCCGCATCGGTCCCGGCAAGGAGGGCGTCCAGGCTTCGGAAACCTGGGGCCCCGGTGCGCTCTTCGGCCCGGGCCAGCGCCCCTGGATCCACGTCGCAGACCCCGACCAGCTCGGCCCGGTCGGCGTGCTGCTCGATGGCGGCGAAATGGTTTTCGGAAATTCGCCCGCAGCCAACCAGGGCGAACCGGATGCGCCGGCCCGCCACGAAGGGCTTGGTAATGAACATCGGTCCAGGGATCTCCACGATGGCCGGGAATTATAGCATGGGGTGGCCCGGCGGGATATTGCGGCTCACCGTGGCTCTTGCTACCCGGATTCCGGTGAGGTACCCTCCGGCTGCCTCCACTTAACGGTCAGTCCTCGTGACATCGCTTCGCAAGCATCGGCAGGCCTGGGAGGATCTGGGCCGGGTCGATCCGTTTTGGGCGGTCCTCAACAGTCCCTCCCAACGGCACGGGCGCTGGGACCCCGCGGAGTTTTTTGCCACGGGAGAACGGGAGGTAGGCTCGCTGATGAAGGCGGCCGAGGAGCTGGGCCTGCCTCGCCAGCGGTCATCGGCGCTGGACTTCGGCTGCGGGGTCGGCCGGATGTCGCGCTCGTTGGCTGCTCACTTCGAGAGCTACACCGGTGTGGACATTTCAGAGCCCATGATCGCTCAGGCCCGCACCTGGAACCGCGACTGCTCCCGGTGTCGTTTTATCCTCAACACTACCGGAGACCTCCGGGCATTCGAGGCCACCTCGATCGACCTCATCTACTCCAGGTTCGTGCTCCAGCACCTGCCCTCACACGACTTGGTGCGGTCCTACCTGCGTGACTTCATCCGGATACTGAAGCCGGGAGGATTGCTGGTCTTCCAACTTCCCAGCAGGATCGGCCTGCTCCACCGGCTGCAGCCTCGGCGCCGGCTCTATGCCCTGCTCCGGGCCCTCGGCGTAAGTGAGCACGTACTCCTTGGGCCTCTGAAGCTGACTCCTATGGCGATGAGAGCCATGCCGGCGGCGCAGGTCGAACAACTGGTCCAGGCCCTGGGCGCGCGGGTGGTCCGGGCAGAACACCCCTCGGACCTGGATCAGGTTTATTTTGTCACCCGCTAAGTTCGCGGTGCAAGGAGCTGCTCTCTGGCGCGATCAGCGCTTCTTCGTTATCATGTGAATAGTTTCACAAAGTGACCGCAGAACCCCAAGGAGACATTCAATGGCCACCGTCACCCGACCCGTATCCCCCCACTCGGCCTACCCGGCGGATGGTATTGGGAAGCTCTTTGCTCCACCCGAGACCGAGGAGCCGGCCGACAAGTTACGCCGTGTGCTCCACGAGGCCCGGGCGCGCAAGTCGTTCGTTCACACGGCAGGCGCCTATGACGCCTTCACCGCGGCCATCATGACCCGGCTGGGGTTCAAGGCGCTCTATGGCAGCGGGTGGCAACTCGCCGCGACCAAGAGCATGTTCCCCGATATCGGGGTCTACGCGTCGCACGATATGGTGAAGCTGGTGCACGAGATGTGGATGGGGATCGAGGGTGCCCGGAATACCCACTATCATGACACCGACGGCAAGGAAGTGCTCGAGGCGCCGCCCGCATTCGTGGATATGGAAGCTGGTTTCGGCGGCCCAACCCAGACGTTCACTCTTGCGGTCGAACTGATCCGCGCTCGCGCCGGCGGGGTGCACTTGGAGAATCAGGACCCCGCCAACCGTACCTGCGGCCACATCGTGAATGTCGGCAAGCAGAAGCGCAACAAGGTCCTGGTCCCGCGGAAGGACTGGCTTGCCAAGATGAAGGCGATCAAGGCCGCCCAGCAAGCCACCGGGATCGACGTCGTCACCATCGCACGCACCGACTCGATCGATGGCGCGCTGCCGGACAAGGAGCCGGGTGGAGTGCAGATGGCCGTGGAAGATGCCTGGGAAGCGGCGGAGCTGGGCGTGGATGTGATCTGGCCCGAATTCAACAACACCGAGATCGACCAGCCCCAGGAGTTTGCCGAAGGGGTTCGGAAGTACTACCCCGACCAGATGCTGGGCTTCAACCTCTCGCCCTCGCTCTATTTCGGCAAAGCGAAGAAGGCCGGGACCCTGATCACCAACAAGCAGCTCGGCGAGCTCGGCTTTACCCTGCAGTTCTCGACCCTGTTCAACTTCCGCACCGCCGGGATGGCCCTCGAAAAGGGTCTGCGCAAGTTTCTGACTAGCGGCATCGACGCCCTTGCCGACCTCCAGATCGAGGAAGACGAGGCAGCGGGCATACCTCCGTCCACCAAGATGCACCAGAAGTTCGCCGGGATGAATCGCTGGCTGATCCTGGAGCAGGTCCTGAGCGGGGGGAAGAAGTAGGCGGGGAAGCGGGACACGGGACAGGATATCCCTGTCCCGCCTACTCCCCGCTCACCTTCCGCCGGCCCGGTGTTTCCTCCATCGACGCCACGGCCACTCCCTCCTCCCGCAGACGGTTCACCTGCCACACTTCCAGCCGCACCACGAACTCGTAGTGCGTTTCCGTCTGAACGCGAGAGAGCACTTCCCCATCGCGATAGAGCGCTGCGACTCGGGCCCCGTCTGCCAGGGGAACCCTCACCCTGACCGTTGGCCGCCCGACTCGCTCCAGATCTCGCAACGCGGTCTTCAGGGGGGACAGCCCGTCGGTGCGCATGGAGGTGGCCGGGATGCCGGTGGGATGAAGGGCGCGCACCCGGGGAGTAAACGAAGCTGGATCGGTAACGGCGTCCATCTTGGTGAAGACGGGAATCAAGGGCCGATCGGCTAGATCGAGCTCGGCCAGCACCCGCTCCACCACGCGCATCTGGCCCTCCCAGTCGGGATGGCTGGCGTCCACCACGTGGAGCAGCACGTCGGCGCCTCTGACCTCCTCAAGGGTGGCGCGGAAGCTCGCCACCAGGTGGTGAGGCAGCTTGCGAATGAAGCCGACGGTATCGGTAACCCGCGCCCGCTGGCCTTCGCCGAGATCCACCTCGCGAGTCAGGGTATCGATGGTGGCGAAGAGCCGGTCCTCCACCACAATCTCATGCTGCCCCGAGAGCCCCCGGAGAATGCTGGATTTGCCCGCGTTGGTGTAGCCGACCAGGGCCGCGCTCAACATCGGGTCCCTGCCGGCGCGAAGGTTCTCCCGATGCTTCTCGACGTCTTTCAATTTGGCTTTGAGCCCCTGGATCTTCTGCCGGATGGCTCGCCGGTCGGTTTCCAGCTGGGTTTCGCCCGGGCCCCGCAAACCAATACCACCCCGGATGCGCGAAAGGTGGGTCCACATGCGCGTCAGCCTGGGCAGCAGATACTCCAGTTGCGCCAGCTCCACCTGGAGCTTGGCCTCATGACTGCGTGCCCGGGTCGAGAAGATGTCGAGGATAACCTCGGCCCGATCCATGACCCGCACCTTGAGCTCGCGCTCCAAATTGGCTCCCTGAACCGGTGAGAGCTCTTCATCGAAGATGACCAGGGAAGCATCCGTGGCGGCCACCTCGCTGGCGACCTCCTCGACCTTTCCTTCCCCGATCAGCGTGGCAGGGTTGGGCGATGCGATATGCTGCGAAATGCGTCCCACGACCTCAGCACCGGCCGTGTCTACCAGCCGGGTCAGCTCTTCCAGATGTTCGGTCATGTGCCGTGCGTCTTTAGATCCCTTGCGGGGCGCAGCCACGAGTACCGCGCGCTCGATAGGATCGCGGACCGGAATCATTGGTCGGATAGAGGGACCTTCCTTGTCATTGAGATTGTCCTGGGATTGCGATGTACTTCATGAAGCGGGTCAACGGGACCCGGCCTCCCCGGGTAAAGGGAACTTCCTTCCGCCCCCATGGTGTCCTGAGGTCGACCTGCCCCTTCATCTGGTAGGGCAGGTCGCCATATCCGAGCGCCGCTCGCACCGCGCTGCCGACGCCGGCCCAACCGAACTCGAGCGGCAGGGTGAGGGTGGTCGTGCCGTTCTCAGTCACGGCAAAATCGTCGTCGTAGGCAATGTCGCCCAGATGCTGCCCCTCCACATCGAAGCCCACCTCGAGCCTGGTGCCCTCAAGAGTAAAACCATTGGGATTATTCACTCTCACGATCAGGTCCAGGTTGCCTCCGGTCACACCGATGCCTCGGACGACCACTCGCTCCAGTTGAACGTCGGGCTCCTTGAGGATGTCCCCAATCGCACTGCAGGCGCCCATCGAGACCAGCAGCGGAATCAGCAACGCCTGGACCCGGCCATTCACAGGGTCCCTCTAACAGGGAGCGTCATGATTCGAATATAGCCACTGCCCAGGGGGATGGCTCGGTTTGGGAGCAAGCTTCGGCCCTTCACTTCGCTCAGGGTGACACTCCGCTTACTGCTCACCGCTCACGTCTTTGCTTTCCCCGCTTTTCAGCTTGGCCCACCACTCCAGCCGCTCGGCGATCTTCTTCTCGTGTCCGAACGCGCCTGGCGTGTAGAACGTCTGCCCCCGGAGCGCGTCGGGCAGATACTCCTGGGGGAGATACGCGTCCGGTGAGTCGTGTGCATAACGGTAGCCCTGATGGTAACCCAGCTCCTTCATGAGCAGGGTCGGGGCGTTTCGAATGTGGAGGGGTACCGGAGCGGCCGGCGTCTCCCGGGCAGCCTGCAGTGCGGCACCGAGTGCGACCTTGGCGCTGTTCGACTTGGGGGCGGTAGCCAGGTAGATCGTCATCTCGGCCAGCGGGAGGTATCCCTCCGGCGGGCCCAGCATGTGAAACGCGTCGCGGGCGGCCACCGCCAGGGTGAGAGCGTTGGGGTCGGCCAGGCCGACGTCTTCCGCCGCCATCGCGATGGCCCGACGAAAGAGGGTCATCGGATCCTCCCCGCCGTCCAGCATTCGCGCCATCCAGTAGAGCGCTCCCTGGGGATCGCTGCCCCGCAGAGCCTTATGGTAGGCCGAGAGCAGGTTGAAGTGCTCCTCGCCTGCCTTGTCGTAGCGGGCAAACCGTTTCTGCATCGCCTCACGGGCAGTGTCGACGGTGACCGTCCCTCCCTCACCGACGTGCAACGCGGCGGCTTCGAGCACGGTCAGGGCGCGCCGGGCATCTCCGTCGGCTTCGACCGCCATGAGCGTCAGTGCAGCGGGCTCTACGGTCAGCCGAGAGCCGCCCAGCCCACGCCCGGTGTCGGCCAGGGCGCGCTGAAGCAGGAGCTCGATGGCTTCCGGGCTGAGGGGCTGGAGGACGAACACGCGGGTGCGCGAGAGCAGCGCGCCGATCACCTCGAAGCTGGGATTCTCGGTGGTGGCGCCGATCAGGGTGATGGTGCCGTCCTCCGCGGGCGGGAGCAGGCTATCCTGCTGCGCCTTGTTCAGCCGATGGATCTCGTCCACGAACATGATCGTCTGCTCGCCACCAGACTCGAGCCGCTCGCGCGCCTCGGTGACGATCTCCCTGATGCGCGGCACCCCTTCGGTCACTGCGCTGAACGGCACGAAGACCCGCTCGGTCGATGTGGCCACGAGGTGCGCCAGCGTGGTCTTCCCGCTTCCCGGCGGACCCCAGAAGATCAGCGAGCCGGGCGCACCGCGCTCGATGGCATCGCGGAGCGGCTTCCCGGCACCCAGCAAGTGCTCCTGTCCCACGAACTCGTCCAGCGTCGCCGGTCGCATCCGCGCCGCCAGCGGCCGAGTCTCGCGGCCGGCGGTGAAGAGCGAGCTCTGGCGGGAGGACCGTTTTTGGGGCATCTACCTCAACCATTCTTCCAGCAGGAGCTCGGTGAGGAAAAATCCCACCGCTCCCCCGACGAACGCCAGGCCCGAGAGCCAGCCCCGCTTGGCTTGAAACTCCGGCACCAGATTGGAGGCCGCCACGTACAGGGTCACCCCGCCGGACAGCGCGAGTCCGTGACGGGCAAGCGGTCCGATCTGCTCGGTCAGGAGGACGCCGAGTACGGTGGCTCCGCCGAGTATGGCGGCGCCGCCGATGGCCCGGCCGCGAGTCTGGCCGCCCGCCACCATCACACTCGCGATAGTCACCCCTTCCGGCAGCTTGTGCAGCAACACCGCCAGAAACAGGAGGATGCCAAGCCGGCCCGACACCAGAAATCCACTCGCGATGGCCACGCCATCGAAGAAGGTGTGGAGCGTCAATCCGAGAAGTGCCGAATTGCCGGCCCCCGGGGTCAGCCGGTGGGTCTCCTCGCCGAAGTGGAAGTGGGGAGTGAAGACGTGCTGGGCAAGGTGAACCGCGAAGTATCCCAACAGCACATAAATCGCGGCACTCGGCGAATCCTTCAGTACCTCGGGCAGCACTCCCAGCACGGTGACGGCGAGCATGAATCCGGCGCCGAATGCGAGACAGGCGTCGATGAGGCGGAGGCCGCGCCGCAGATGCCGGACGACAGCCAGCGCACCGATCACATTGCCCAACGCTGCCACCGCAGCGAACCCGAGCGGGCTCATCGGCTCTCCCGGGCGATCGCGAGCAGCGACTCGCGAGTATTCAGGGTGGGATCCTCGAGTACCCGGTCGAGCAGCGTGGCGAGCGTCTCACCGAGACGGGGACCCTGGATCCCCAGCTTCTGAAGATCGGTCCCCTGGATATCGAGGTCGGCCCGGGTCAACGGATCACCCCGGCGCCTTATCTCAAGCACGGCGGCGCTCCACGGCGCTTGGCCACCGTGCCGGAGCGCCCAGAGCGCCGACAGGTCGTCGGCGGCGGGTCCGACCGCGGCCAGCCAGCGGCGCACCGCCAGCTGGTCCAGGGCAGGAGGCTCCTCGGGCCCACGTTCGAGTCCAGCAGCCCGGGCGATATCCGCGTTGGATGCCTTGAGCCGGCGAAGTACTGCCGCGGGACCGGGGCAGACCAGGGCCGTGAGCAGCACGGGGTCACGATCGCCGAGCGGGGGGTCAGGATACGCCTTCTGCGAGGGCCGCGCGACCTCCAGCTCGGGAAGCCACAGCTGCGCCGCCCCGACACGCACCCACAGCATCAGCAGCTGAGTCACCGATCGAGCGGTGCGGAGACTCTTGAACCACTCGTCACGCACCCGCTCGGCCGACAGCCCGCTCAGACCGGGCGCGGCGGCGCTGGCCGCTTCCCAGGTGAGCGGATCGATGGTGAAGTCGAACCGGGCGGCAAAGCGCATGGCTCGGAGAATCCGGAGATAGTCCTCCTGGAATCGCTGGGCCGGATCACCCACCGCTCGCACCACGCGGTTGGCCAGGTCCCGCTCACCATCGAAGGGATCCCTCCACTCGTGACGGAGCGGGTGGTAAGCGAGAGCATTGATGGTGAAATCGCGCCGAGCCAGGTCCTCCTCCAGCGTCACCCCATAGGCCACGACGGCGTGGCGGCCATCGGTCACGACGTCGCGGCGGAAGGTGGTGACCTCGTGCAGCTGGCGGCCACGGTCGAGCACGCCAACCGTGCCATACTTGATCCCCACTTCCACCGTCTTGGGGAAGAGTTTCTGCACCTGATCCGGCGTGGCGGAGGTGGCGATGTCGTAGTCTGAATGACGGTGCTCGAGGAAGGCGTCGCGCAGGTTGCCGCCGACACACCAGGCTTCAAACCCGGCTTCTTCGAGCTTCCGCGCGATCTCCAGGACCGGCTCCGGGATGTGGATAGGAGGGAAGGCCACGTCAGCTACCGTACGCCGTGCCGGCCGAAACGGCGATCATCAGCTCCATCCGGGCCTGCGAGAGGGCACGGGGCCCCGCCGGAATGGCGCCCATGGCCACCAGGCGCGCCCCCCCGCCGTCGAAAGCGTACAGCGGAGACACCACCCCCGTCGGGCACCGTGTTCCCAGCACCACCGGCTTCCCCTCCTCGATCCAGCGAGCGATCGCCGGGACCGCCCCAGGAGGCACGTTCCCACTACCGAAGGCTACGACCACAACTCCATCATGCGAGGGCCGCGCCAGGTCCAGCATCCCGCCATCGTCCCCCACGACCATCGGCACCAGCGCGATTCTAGCAGGTAGACCAGCTGGGTTCAGCCTGCTGCCCTGCCCCGCCGCCCCGCTGCCCCGCTGTCCCGCCTCATAAATCACGCGGTGCTGTTCAACCCGCCCCAGGACCCCGCCATGCGGCGCGGTGAAGGCGTCGATGTCGCTGGTATGGGTCTTCACGGCGCTGCTGCCGGCGAAAATCCGGCCGTTGAACACCACCATCACTCCGCGTCCCCCGCTCTGGTCGGATGCGGCCACTGCCGCTGCATCTAACAGGTTGCGGGGGCCATCCCAGCCGTCATCGCTCGAGGTGCGCATGGCGCCGGTGATCGCCACAGGCAGCTTCGGCTCCAGAGTGCGATCGAGCAGGTATGCGGTTTCCTCGAGGGTATCGGTGCCATGGGCGATAACCATACCCCGCACCTCGCCCGATTCCGCGATCAGGCGCACGCGCTCCCGGAGTGCCCAGAGTCGGTCCGGCCCAAGGTGACAGGCCGGGAGCTTGGACCAATTCTCGATGCGGTAGGGGCTGATTTTATCCAGCCCCCCGGCGAACGCCACCAGGGCCTCGCCACCGTGGGCCGGGACGTTCCCGCCCGCGGCGGGGTCGCGCTGCATCGAGATGGTGCCACCGGTGAAGAGGAGGTGGATCATCGTGCTCTAACAGCGTGAACGGTGAAGGGTAAACAGTAAACGGGCCGCACTCTTCCACCCCCGTTCACCGTTAACCGTTCACTGGTTACGTTCCTACCCACAAAGCACGCTCCCCCCGTTCACATTCAACACTTCTCCGGTCACATGGCGAGCGAGATCGCTGCAGAGGAAGAGAATAGGACCCGCGATGTCCTCCGCGCTGGCGATACGTCCGATCGGGATGCTATTCTGGATCCGCTGGCGGTTTTCCGGAGTGAATGCCGGCGCGCTCATCTCGGTATCGACCCAGCCTGGCGCGACGCAGTTCACCACCAGGGTGGGCGCATACTCGATGGCCAGGGACTTGGTCAGTGAGATGAGGGCGCCCTTGGTCGCCGCATAGTCGGAATGAAAGGCCTCACCGCGCTGGCCGGCCGTGCTCGAGACAATGACGACCCGGCCTCCGGGCCGCATGAGCGGCAGCACGGCACGGGTCGAGACGAACACCGAGTCGAGGTTGGCTTGCACGGTGGCGCGCCAGCGCTTCACCGCCATGTCTCCCAGCCGCACCTCCTCGGCGGGCCATACGCCGGCGTTCGCTACGAAGATGTCGAGGCCGCCAAACTCGCGCTCGAGCCCCGAAGCCAGCCGCTGGGCGACGTCGGGATCCGCCAGGTCACCGCCGACCACAAAGGCCCGGCGACCCAGCGCGCGAACCTGGGCCGCGGTCGCATCCGCGTCGCGCGCCCGGGTATGATAGGTGATGGCCACATCTGCCCCCGACCGTGCCAGCAGCAGCGCGGTTGCTTGCCCGATGCCCCGGCTGCCACCGGTGACGAGGGCAGTCGAACCACTGAGATCGATCATGACCCGAGGAGCTCGGCCTCGACTATCTCCACAATCAGATGCTGGAGCGCCAGGTGAATCAGCTGCACCAGGCTGGTCTCGCTGGATGGTACGATCACGGTATGGTCCACCAGACCCGCGAGCGCACCGCCCCCCTTCCCCAGGAAGGCAACCGTGGGGACTCCGACCTTGCGGGCAGTTTTGGCGGCCGCCAGGAGGTTGGGGCTCTGGCCGCTGGTGCTATGCAGGATCAGCAGGTCGCTCCGGGAGCACAGAGCCTCGACCTGACGGGCGAAGATCTGCTCGAACCCGAGATCGTTGCCCGCTGCCGTCAGGATGGAAGTGTCGGTGGTGAGGGCGACCGCGGCAAAGGGTCGGCGGTCGAGTGCGTAGCGGACAACGTACTCCGCGGCGAGATGCTGTGCGTCGGCCGCACTGCCCCCATTTCCGCAGAAGTAAAGCGTGCCGCCACTCTGTAGCACCCGCACATATCTGGCGGCCACGCCGGCTACTGTGCTGCTCAGGGCCTTCGACGCCTCGGCCACCCGGATCAGCGCCTCGAGGCCTTCGTCGATCCGAGTGTCGCTCACTTGCCTCCCTCCAGAAACTGCTTGATCCGGCTCATCCAGCTCTGACGGATTCGGAGCGGGGGGACCGGAAACAGCTCCCCGTCCGCGAGTATGGCGGCGGGGTTGCGACGCACCAGCAAATCGACCTGATCAAAGCCATCCTGGGCCCGGAGAAACCGGGCGCCGGTGGCCACGGTACGATCGTCGCCATGATTGTCACCGGCGAGGATATCGGCCAGGCCCTCGGACACCAGCTGCCGCGCCCGCTGGCCCCGCGCCTGGGAGCTGAGCAGCGTTGTGGCGTCCACCTGGCTCTTGGATCCCAGCGCGCGCCAGTGCCCCACCGCGGCCACCGAACAGCAGCTGTATCGCTCCGGGTGAGCCAGAATCGGGATCAGGCCGAGCTCCACGACTTGCTTCAGCGCGTTGGTGACGGTCTCGTACGGCACCAGCCGGGGAAACTCGACCAGAATGTACCGGGTGCCGGCCAGAGTGACGTTGCGAGCCAACGCCACCGGGCGGGTAATCGGCCGGTCCAGCATGACCTCGGCGCCGCGGTGGAGCCGGGGCATCTGCGGCGCCTGAGCGCGGAGCGCCTCGAAGGCACCGTTGTGTGCCGGCGGCGGTCCGGCCTCGGCACGCCCGGACAGGATGTGAGGGGTAAGGCAGACGTCGGTGACGCCCAGCCGCGCCATCTCAAACAGCACCTTCACCGACTGCTCTACCGATCGGGAGCCGTCGTCTACCGCCGGAAGCAGATGGGAGTGAAGGTCGATCACGTGTCCGGCCGCGCCGTTCGAAGCACGGAGGTGGCGAATTCCTCGAGCCGCTCAGGCGCAACCTCGGACTGGGCCTGGAGCGCCAGTGTGATCAGGGCATCGGCAGCGAGCAGATCCAGGGCCGCCGAGCGGTCACCGGGATGGGAAAGGACCCGGGCCAGGGCCGATTGCGCGGCGGCGGCGAGGGCGCTCACGCAGGTTGAACCCGACGCCGCGAGCGCGTACTCTCTGACCCGGCTTCGCAGCGCCGCAGGAGCCTGACTGGTGTGCCGGTCCAGCCAGTCACCCGGAACCATCAGGCGCCGGTCGCTTCGGGAACGCGCCGACTTTCCAGCCAGGCCGCAACCAGAACCGGGGTGGCCGCGCGTGCGGCAGGCAGGCGCTCCGGATCCCCGGCCCCGGCCGATGCGAAGTGGGGCCGCCCCCCGCCCTTGCCGCCGCTGAGCGCCGCAATTCGATTGACCAGGTCTCCCGCTTTGCGCCCGCTGCTGACCAGATCCTCGGTGAGGGTGACGTGAATGGCGCCGCGTCCTCCGGAGCCGAATAGCACCAGCACCGCGTTCCGCTTTGCCTCCCGGAACGCGTCCGCTATCCGTCCCAGCTCGGCGCGATCCTCGGTGGCGGTGTGCGCGATGGTCAGCTCCACCCCCGCGACGCTGGACACATCACCGCCCACCCCGGCGCCCGATCCGGCCCGAACTGTTTCTGCCAGCCGCGCCTCCAGGCGCGCGCGCTCCTCCAGCAACTGCTCCACTCGGCGCACCAGGTGCTCGGGCTGAGCCCGCAGCGCCTCCGCCACCGCCGTCAAGCGTTGCTCCAGCTCACGAACCGCCCGCAGCGCCGCGCTTCCGGTGACCGCCTCGATCCGCCGCACGCCCGCGGCGACGCCCGACTGGCCGGAGAAGCGGAACGTGCCGATCTGTCCGGTGGTCCGAACATGGGTGCCGCCGCAGAGCTCGATCGACGGTCCCATCTGAACTACCCGTACCACGTCCCCATACTTCTCCGAGAAGAAGGCCATGGCCCCAAGTGACAGGGCCTCTGCATACGGTAACTCGCGCGTGCCGACCGCACCGTTCGCCAGAATGAGGTCGTTGACCTCGGACTCGATCGCGTTCAGCGTGGCCGCGTCAACCGGCCCGTGATGGGAAAAGTCGAAGCGCAGGCGGTCCGGCTGAACCAGGGAGCCCTGCTGCCTCACATGGGTGCCGAGCCGCTGGCGCAACACATGGTGAACCAGATGGGTGGCGCTGTGGTTGCGCTCGATGTCGTGCCGCCGGGGCGCATCGACCGCGGCGTGGAGCGCCGCGGGCTCAAACTCCTCGGCGAAGCTTCCGCCCAGGACGGTGCCCTTGGGGTCCTTGCGGACACTGTCCACCACCAGCGACCAGTCTTTGTTTTCGACCACGCCGACATCGCTGACCTGGCCGCCCGACTCGGCATAGAACGGGTTCTCCTTCAGCACCAGCTCGACCCGCGGTCCCTGCTGCCGGAAGGCGAGAATATCGGTGTCGGCTTCGGTAGCACCGTAGCCCACGAACTTCTGCTTCCCGCGCTTGACCGTCCGCCATTTGCCCGCGGAGGTGTGCACCGCGGGAGCGTGCCCTTCCAACTTCAGTTTCCCAGTTCCGGGAGTTACCGTCGTCGCCCCGGAGACCCGTGCCGTGCGAGAGCGAGTTCTTTGCTCTTCGAGTGCCCGCTCGAACCCCTCGAGATCTACCTCCACACCACGCTCGCCGGCGATGATCTCGGTGAGATCGATGGGGAAGCCGAAGGTGTCGTACAGTTTGAAGGCCTCATCTCCTGCAATCGTCTTTGAGCCGGACGCGAAGATCTCCTCCAGCCGCCGGAGTCCCCCCTCGATCGTGTCAAGGAACCGTCGCTCCTCGGCCTCGGTGGTCTCGTGGATCTCCGTTGCCTTTGCCTTGAGCTCGGGATAGATGTCGCCCATCTGACGCACGACGATGTCGGTCAGCGGTGCCAGCGTTGGCTCCCGCCGTCCCAGGAGGTAGGCATGGCGGACCGCCCGGCGAAGGATACGGCGCACCACATACCCCCGGCCTTCGTTGCTGGGGAACACGCCGTCGGCCAGCAGGAAGCTTACGGCGCGGGCATGGTCGGCAAGAACCCGATACGAGGCGCGCTCCTCCGCGCTCCGGTCGTACGATCGGCCTACCAGCTCGCCGACCCGCTCGATCAACGGCAGGAAAACATCGGTATGGAAGTTGTCGTCCTCGCTCTGCATCACCGCCGCGATGCGCTCCAGCCCAGCGCCGGTGTCAACCGACGGCTTCGGCAGCGGGATCAGCATCCCGTCAGCGGAGCGGTCGTACTGCATGAAGACGAGGTTCCAGATCTCCAGGAACCGGCCCTCCTCGGCGAGCCGCTCGAAGTCGGCCTGGGGAATCACCTCGTCGGTACGGCGTTCCGCCCACTCAAGATCCACATAGATCTCCGAGCACGGCCCGCAGGGTCCCGTGTCACCCATCTGCCAGAAATTGTCCTTGTCCCCGAGGCCGTAGATCCGGTGGTCCGGCAAGCCCGAGATCTCTCGCCAGAGTGCCCGGGCCTGGTCATCGGTATGGTGTACCGTAATCCGGAGGCGATCGGGTGAGATGCCCAAGTAGGAGGAGCTGGTAACGAACTCCCAGGCATACGCGATGGCTTCGCGCTTGAAGTAGTCGCCGAAGGAGAAATTCCCCAGCATCTCGAAGAACGTGTGGTGGCGCTTGGTGTGCCCGACCTGTTCCAGGTCGTTGTGCTTGCCGCCGGCCCGCACACACTTCTGGCAGGTAGTGGCCCGGACATAGTCGCGCTGCTCCTGCCCCAGGAAGGTGCGCTTGAACTGCACCATCCCCGCATTGGTAAACAGAAGCGTCGGATCGTCAGCGGGGACCAGCGACGAAGAAGGCACCTCACGGTGCCCCTGCGCGACGAAGAAGTCGAGAAACAGCCGTCGGATTGTGCTGGATTGCATGGTGGGAATATAGAGAGGCTATTAGCTATGAGCTATTAGCCAGGAGCCGAAAGGTTGTCATCCTGAGTGAAGCGAAGGATCTCTCGGCGCTATACCACCCTTTCCACCATGTCCGAAACCTCCCTCCCGGAGAACCCGCGCCGGGCCAGGTAGGCAAGCACCCGCCGCCGCTTGGTCTGCCGGGGGAGGGCAGCGAGTTGCGCCGCGCGCTTGGTGGCGAGGACGAGCGGCATGGATGAGCGATCGCTTCCTTCCGGCCATTCGGCCGCGAGTGCACGATCGATCAGCGAGCGCTTGACTCCCATGACCAAGAGATCGCGAGTCAATCGCGACGGGCCCCTGCCCCGCGCCGCCCGAGTCTGTACGTAGTTTCGGGCATAGGCGGCATCGTCAAGCAGGCCCAGGCCGGCGGCCCGCTCGAGTGCCGTCTCCACGGCCTGCCTGGGGTGGCCCTTTCGGACGAGGCGCCGTCCCAGGTCGCTCCGGGCGTAGGCGCGGAGCTCCAGGCAGCGAAGCACGGTCCGATAGGCGGCCTCGGTATCCGCTGCCTCCCCGAGGCGCTGCTGCAGCTCGGCGTCGACCACCCGGCCGACCGCCAGCCCCTCCGCGCCCACCAGCTCGCGGGGAACCGCACCGAACCGGGCACCGTCGATTTCCAGGCGTACCGCCCCCGGGCGGCGAGGGTCAGGATCGACCGCCGTGATTGTCGAGGTTAGAGCCATGGACTATTCGTCCGTTTCGTCCCCGGCCCCGACACCGACAGGCGCCCGCATGCCGAGCAGTTCCTTCACCTTTACCTCGACCTCGGCCATGAGCACCGGATTGTCGCGCAGGAAGAGCTTCGCGTTTTCCCGGCCCTGGCCGATACGCTGGTCACCGTAGGAGTACCAGGCGCCCGACTTCTGGATGATGTTGGCCTCGGCAGCGAGATCCACCAGGAGCGAGGTGTGGCTGATGCCTTCGTCGAACATGATGTCGAATTCCGCCTGCCGGAACGGTGGGGCGACCTTGTTCTTGACGACCTTTACCCGCACGTGGTTGCCGACGACCGTCTCCCGCTCTTTGACGGGTCCGATGCGGCGGATGTCCAGCCGAAGGGAGGCTTAGAACTTTAGCGCCTTTGCGCCGGTAGTGGTCTCGGGGTTGCCGAACATGACGCCGATCTTCTCGCGCAACTGATTGATGAACACCACCGCGCAATTGGACCGATTGATGGCGCCGGCGAGCTTTCGGAGAGCCTGGCTCATGAGCCGGGCCTGGAGCCCCATATGGCTCTCGCCCATCTCGCCTTCGATCTCGGCTTTGGGCACCAGCGCGGCGACCGAGTCGATGACGACGATGTCGACCGCTCCCGAGCGGACCAGAATCTCGACGATCTCGAGGGCCTGCTCTCCGGTATCCGGCTGGGAGACCAGGAGGTTCTCGATGTCGACGCCGAGCTTCTTGGCATAATCGATATCGAGGGCGTGCTCTGCGTCGACGTAGGCCGCCACGCCGCCCATCTTCTGGACGTTGGCCGCCAGGTGGAGGGTGAGTGTGGTCTTGCCCGACGACTCTGGGCCGTAGATTTCGGTGATGCGGCCCCGGGGAATGCCGCCCACCCCGGTGGCTGCGTCGAGATTGATGGCCCCGGTAGGAATGGCCGCCACTCTAACCCGAGGCGAATCGGTGCCCATCCGCATGATGGATCCCTTCCCGAGCTGCTTCTCGATCTGGGAGATGGCGAGTCCGAGTGCCTTCCGGCGGTCGGATACGAGCCGGGTTTCTTCAGCAGCCATTGCTTCCTCGTATGAAAAAGTGACCGATTTTGATACACATTTAAGTCAGGGAACAACTTAGTACCGAATGCTTGCCGAAGCAATAGGGTATTTGTGACCGATTTCGAGTCACCTTAGTAGCTTCCTAGCGGACCCGACAGCCTCCACGCGTCCGGTACGTGCTCGATGACAGGTTGGCCCCCTGGAATGTCCTGAATGGCCACCACGTCAAAGCGGTACTCATCGTTGGGTCTTCCGTGGCGAAGCAGCCAGACGGAGGCGACCCGCGCGATGTCGCGCTGCTTGCGGCGGCTGACCGACTCGACGGCGGTGCCGCAGCTGCTGGAGCGGCGGGCCTTCACCTCCACGAAGGCCACCGTGCTTCCCTTCCGGATCACGAGATCGAGATCGTGCCGCCCCAGCCTGAAGCGGTGCGCCTCAACCGACCAGCCGCACGAGGTGAGGAAGGCCATGGCGATCTGTTCGCCGCGCAAGCCCAGGAGCTGGCGCTCGTCTTCCCATTCGGCGGTCGGGATAAAGCGGCGGGTGCGAGACATGTGACCACGATAGGGCGGCCAACCGAGCGGGCGGAAACCGGGCCGCTGCGTCGCGGGGCGGGAAATCGCAAAACTGAAAAGCAACCACGAAAGCACGAAAACACGAAAGACGAAGAAACAAGCGCTTCGTACTATCCGCAGTATTCGTCCAATTGATCGAATCCTACGAGCACGTCGCGGGGCTTGCTCCCATCAGGTGGGCCCAGGATTCCGGCGTAGTGCAGTTGGTCGATAATGCGCGCGGCTCGTCCGTAGCCGATTCGGAGCCGTCGCTGAAGCAGTGAGGTGGAGCCCCCCTGGTTCTGAATGCACGCCTCCGCGGCATCACGGAACAGGGTATCCCGATCGCCCTCATCCGCGGCGGCGTTCGCCTCGCTCTCGCCCTCCTGGGCCCGAACCAACTCCAGGATATCGGCCTCCTGTGCCGCCGTCTCCTGGGCCACCCGACGTGCCGCACGGCGGGCCACGTACCACTCCGTCACCCGCTCGGACTCGTCGGTGGCGATGTACGCGCCCTGCAGCCGCATTGGCTCACTCTTTCCCGGCGGGAGAAAGAGCATGTCGCCGTTCCCCAGCAGGGCTTCGGCCCCGTTCTGGTCCAGGATGGTGCGGCTATCGACCTTGGAGGCAACCCGGAACGCGATCCGGCTGGGGAAGTTCGCCTTGATGAGGCCGGTGATCACGTTCACCGAGGGCCGCTGGGTTGCCAGAATCAGATGAATGCCGATGGCCCGGGCCTTCTGCGCCAGGATGGCAAGCGGGGTTTCGACCTCGGCCTGTACTGTCATCATGAGATCGGCCAGTTCATCGATGACCATTACGATGAATGGCAATATCCCCTCGTTGTAGACCTCGTCGACCGGCGGCTCGGGAGGAGTGTCGGGAGCCTCGGCATTGACCGATGCCAGCGTCGGCTTGGGCCGGGGCGGGTTCCTGAGCGGCTTGCCTTCATCCACCTTGCGGTTGAAGTCGGCGATGTTGCGGGCCCCGTTGGCCTGAAGCAGCTCGTAGCGACGCTGCATCTCGAAGACGGCCCACTTGAGCACCGTGGCAGCGTCGTGATTGTTGGTGACGACCTTGTGCCGCATATGGGGAAGGGCGTTGTACATCGAGAGCTCAACCATCTTGGGATCGATCATCAGGAAGCGCAGCTCTTTCTGCGTGTACCGATATATCAAACTTGTGATGATCGTGTTGATGGTGACCGACTTCCCCGTGCCCGTCGCGCCGGCGATCAAGAGGTGCGGCATCTTGGTTAGATCGGCGATGACCGGCTTGCCCTCGAGATCGTGCCCCAGGGCGATCGGCAGCACGGCGCGGCGTCCTTCCCAGTCCGGTGTCTCGAACAGCTCGCGCAGGGTCACGATCCGGGCGATCGGATTGGGGATCTCAACACCCACCGCGCCCTTCCCGGGGATGGGTGCAACCCGGACCGAGGGGACTCTCATCGCAATGGCCAGGTCGTCCGCCAACGCGCCGATCCGGCCGGCCTTGACCCCGGGCGCCGGCACCACCTCGAACTGAGTCACGACCGGCCCGGTCGTGCGCGGGCCAGCCCGCCCCTCCACCTTGAATGTTCGCAGCGTCTCGATGAGGGAGAGCCCCAGCTTGTCCAGCTGGGCCTCGCCGGCGTCGACGTCTTGCTGTGAAGGGGGAGCGAGCAACTCGATGGGTGGTAGATCGGATTCTTCCTCAACCAGGGCTGGTCCGGTTTTGCCGGCGGCCTTTGCCTTTTTCGGCTTGGCGGGCCGGGGCTCGGGCGCCGGAGTTGATGAGGGAACGAGGGCACGGGCGAAAGACGGTAGCACAGCATCCGTCGCCTCATTCTGCGGATCCCGCGTCTTTCGAGTCCTTGGCTCCAGCGTTCCCTCGTTGCCTCGTCCCGTCGCCCCCTCGTTCCCTCGCTCCAACCTCTGGAGGGGATGCCAGGCGAACGTGGCCAGGGTCAAGGCGGAGAGTGCCAGGAAGCCGAGCAACACTGCGCCGGCAACCCCCACCTTGTCCGCGATGGTCTCGGCGAAGAAACCGGGCAGCATGCCGACCACCCGCGCGGCGAATCCTCTCTGGCCTACGTCGTAATCGAGGTCAGCGCGCCCGACCTGGGTCAGCACCCCGATCAGGTAGGGCAGAAGCACACTGAGACCGATGATGAGCACCGCGGACCGCTTCATGTCCAGGCTTCCCAAGCGGTCGAAGCCGGCGAGGGCGAGTCCGATGCCGAGCAGTGGGATCCCCAGCGCCCCGGCCCCCAGCATCTGCCAGAGCCCGTGCCCGAGGGATTGGCCGACCGGCCCAGTCATCGCGACCGGCAGCAGCGTGAGGCCGACAAAGAGCCCCAGCACCAGCGCCGTGATGGCGCCCAGTCTCCGCCGGGAATCGGTGCTCATGCGTCGCCTGCCCTGAGCGCAGCGAAGGGAACCTGAACCAGGGTCACCCGGCGTTCGTGGAACTGTGCCAGGACCGGGTACGCGTCGAGACGAGCGGCATCATGCACATCGGCCCGGAAGCCCAGCCGCACCAGCTCCCGCCCGGACCGGCTGTAGGCCAGCGGACGCTCCCAGCGATCGCCATAGCGGCGAACCAGGTCGAGGCTGGCAATCCCTGGGTCATTGAGCTCACGGCGGGGATTGGTGGACCCGAAGATGGCAGCAATGAGGCGTCCGGCGCAGTAGGCGTCGTCGAGCGCAAAGTCGCCATTGCGGCCGGCACACACGATCAGGATGGACTGCTCTCCCTCCACTGCCTCGCGGCCGCGCTCGGCGGCAAGCGAGAGATTGGCCGCGGCGGCAGGAATCACCGTGCCGGCGGTGTGGCACGCCAGGAGCGCGTTGGTCCCGTTGCTGGTACTCAGGATGATGGTCTTACCCCGGACGGCACTCTCGCTCATCTCCAGGGGACTGTTGCCAAGTTGAAATCCGGGTATTCGGCTGCAGTTCCGCTCACCGGCCAGCAGCACGTCGGCGCTCCCGAGCGTCTGCGCCAGTCGCAGCGCTTCTTCGGTTGAGGCGACCGGGATGATGGCCCTCGCTCCGTGACTCATCGCGGCGCACATGGCCGTCGTGGAACGGAGGATGTCGATGACGAACACCACCCGGCCATGAAGGTTGGCCTGGGTCAGGCCGGCCGGTGTAAAGGCGACGTCGACTCTCATGTCTCGGGCCGGAGCAGATGGGATTCCCGCTCGAGGAACCTGGTGTCGACATTACCCGACACGAAGTCCGGGTGCCGGATTACCCGGGCCAGAAACGGTATGGTGGTGGTGACGCCTTCGAGAATGAAGCTGTCGAGCGCCTGGCCCATGCGGCTCAGCTCCTCATCCCGACCGTTTCCGTGCACGATCACTTTCCCCAGCAGTGAATCGTAGTAGGGGGGCACGGTGTACCCGGCGTAGACATGGGTATCCACCCGCACCCCCGGCCCGCCCGGCGGGTGGTAGGCCGTGATCAGCCCGGGGGAAGGCTGGAAGTTCCGGTAGGGGTCTTCGGCATTGATGCGGCACTCGATGGCATGACCCCGAAGCCGCCTGCCGTCGCCCTGGAAGCTGACCGGCTCACCGGACGCCACCCGGATTTGTTCCTTCACCACATCGAAGCTGGTGACCATTTCGGTGACGGGATGCTCCACCTGGATTCGGGTGTTCATCTCCATGAAGTAAAAGCTTCCGTCTGGATCGAGCAGGAACTCGATGGTTCCCGCCCCGGTGTAGCCGATGTTCGAGGCCAGCGCCACGGCCGCTCGACCCATCTTCCCGCGCAGCTCATCCGTCAGCGCCGGGCTGGGGCTCTCTTCGATGAGCTTCTGATGGCGTCGCTGGACCGAGCAATCGCGCTCGCCCATGTGCACTACCTTACCGAAATTGTCGCCCATCACCTGAATCTCGACATGGCGCGGGTGCTGGAGATACTTCTCGACATACACGGCGCCATTCCCGAACGCCGCCAGCGCCTCGTTCTGGGCCAGCCCGAAGAGTTGAGGAAACTGGTCGGCATCGTGAGCGATGCGCATGCCTTTCCCCCCGCCACCGGCGGTGGCTTTGATGATGACCGGAAAGCCGATCTCGGTGGCTGCGGTCATGGCCTCGTCCACATCTTCGATCGTTCCCGGGGTGCCGGGGACCGTCGGTACGCCGGCTTCCTTGGCCAGGCGGCGCGCGGTGGACTTGTCGCCCATCTGACGGATCTGCTCGCCGGTAGGCCCGATGAACGTGATGTTCGAGGCCTTGCAGGTATCGGCAAACTCGGCGTTCTCCGCCAGAAAGCCGTAGCCCGGATGTATGGCGTCGGCGCCGGTGATCTCCGCGGCGGCGATGATATTGGGGATCTTGAGGTAGGAGCTGCGACTCGGCGGCGGCCCGATGCAGACATCATCGTCGGCAAAACGAACGTGGAGCGACTCGCGGTCGGCCTCGCTGTAGACCGCGACCGTCTGCACGCCCAGCTCGCGGCATGCGCGAATGACCCGCAGGGCAATTTCCCCGCGGTTGGCGATCAGCACCTTCTTGAACATTTAGGGCGTCAGATCCAGAGGCTGCGACTTGGCCGAGTCGGTGGTCATCTCGTCGAACTTTCGATCGGACGCCGAGTCGACTCCCGACACGCGAAGCGCCAGCTCGTTCGGATTGGTGGAATAGAACAGCGCGCTCTCGTAGGAGATGGCACCCTCCTTGTACCACTTCATCAGCGACTGGTCGAATGTCTGCATACCGTAGGATATTGATCCCCCGGCGATGAGGTCGGGGATGTGTAACGCCTTATCGATGTCCCGGATGTTGTCGGCCACGGTGGCCGTGTTGATGAGCACCTCCGCGGCCGGTACCCGGCCCCGCCCATCGGACCGCGGCACCAGCCGGAGCGACACCACCGCCTGCAAGGCAGTGGCGAGGAGCATCCGCACCTCGTGGTGCTGGTGGGGCGGATAGAACGACAGAATGCGACTGATCGTCTGGGTGGCGTCGGTGGTGTGTAGCGTCGAGAAGACCAAGTGGCCGGTATCGGCCGCCTTGAGCGCGGTGTCCAGCGTCTCGACATCGCGAATCTCACCGACCAGGATCACATCGGGGTCCTGGCGCAGCACGTGCCGGAGCGCCGAGCCGAATGACAGCGTGTCGTTGCCCACCTCACGCTGGGAGATGTTCGACTGGACATCGCGATGGAGGAACTCGATGGGGTCTTCGATCGTGATGACGTTGACTCGCCGGTTCTGGTTGATGTGATCGATCATCGAGGCCAGGGCGGTCGACTTCCCCGAGCCGGTGATCCCGGTGATCAGCACCAGGCCGCGGGGACGAAGCGCAATCTCCTCCAGAACCGGCGGCAGGTGGAGCTCGCGCACCGTCTTCACTTCGTAGGGAATGGCGCGAAAGGCGAATGCGAGCGTGCCGCGTTGCTGGTAGATGTTGGTCCGGAAGCGGCCGACGCCGGGCACCCCGATGGCGAAATCCGCCTCTTTCTTCTCCGAGAACTCCTTCACCTGCCTCGGCGTCATGATCTGCTCTGCCAGCAGCTTCAGGTCCTCCGGCTTGACCGGAGGCATCTCCAGGCCGTGGAGCTCACCGTTCAGCCGGACCGTCGGCGGGCGGCCCACCTTGAGCAGAAGGTCCGAGGCATTTTTCTGAACCATTTGGGCGATGGTCTGCTTGAAATTGAAGGTCGAGGTGGGAGCGGTGGCGGGCTTGGCGTCAGCCATTCGGATCCACCCGGAAAAGGACCTGGCCAAACTCGACCGGCTGGGAATCCTCTACCGAGATCTCACGAACCACGCCCGTGATCTCGGCCTCGATTTCGTTCATGATCTTCATCGCCTCGATGACGCACACCGTCTGCCCGGCGGTGACCCGGTTGCCAACCTTGATGTACGCTTCGGCCCCGGGCTCGGGAGCCTTATAGAACGTGCCGACCATGGGTGACCGGATCTCCTTCAGATGGACGGGGGGTGCCGCCGAGCGGGCGCCGGCGTCGAGCCGGGCCTGGTCCCCGGCAACGCTCGGGGCCGGCGCGAGCGGGACCGGCATAGGGACGGCCACCGGCGTGGCCGCGGTCCGGGTAATCACTACCCCGGTACCGAACCAGCCCTTGACTTCGATCGAGCCGATTTCGGGCGCCTCGCGCAGGAGCTGAGCCAGCCGCCTCACGTCCTTCAGATCAATCGAGCGGATCCCGGGAACGTTCTGGAGCAGCTCGGCGAGCTGCTGCATGTCTTGGGGGCTCATACGCGGGTCAGGTACTTGTCTTCGCGGCGGTCGACCCGAATCACCTGACCCTCCTCGATGAAGAGTGGGACCTGCACAGTTGCGCCGGTTTCCAGGGTGGCCGGTTTCGTCCCGCCGGTGGCGGTGTCGCCTCGGACTCCAGGCGCGGTATGCGTTACCGTCAGTTCCACGAAAGAGGGCAGATCAACCGTGATGACCCGGTCGTTGTGCACCAGTCCCTCGCACTCCATGCCCTCTTTCAGGTACTTGAGCTGGTCCGGCCCGATAAGCTCGTCAGTCAGCATAATGTCGTCAAACGTCTGCTGGTCCATGAAATGGTAAAAGTGGCCGTCGCCGTAGGAGAACTGCATGGGCCGGCGCTCCAGGCGGACCTCCTGGACCTTTTCGCCCGCGTTGTAGGTTCGATCGATCACAGCAGCCGTCCGGATATTCTTCAGCTTGGTGCGCACGAACGCGCCGCCCTTGCCCGGCTTCACGTGCTGGAAGTAGA
>JBKJZM010000053.1:0-6219 GCA_046715295.1 Gemmatimonadales bacterium
CCTTCGTTGTATCGATCGTCAATGTCGTCTCCCCAAAATGAGAGGTGCGAAGTAAGAAGGTTGTCAGAAAGACCTGGTCCGAGCACATGAGAAAATCTGAATGGTGATAGAGCTTCGGCCCCCTCGCTGCGCTCAGGGTGACAGCCTTTTCTGATTTCTTACCTCTTACTTCTTGCCTATCAGTTCGAGCAGCAGCGCCCGCTGCGCGTGCAGCCGGTTCTCCGCCTGGTCCACCACCACCGAGTTGGGTCCGTCCAGCACCTTGTCGTCGATCTCGACGTTGCGCCGCACCGGCAGGCAGTGCATCACGATGCCCTTCCCTCCCCGGGTGGAGCGATGGCGTGACGGTGTGAGCCGCCAGTCCCGCAGCCCGGCCCGCAGCTCCGCCTCTTCCTCCGGCTTGCCGTAAAGCTTTACCGAACCCCAGGACTTCACGTAGACCGCATCGGCGCCGACGAGGGCCTCGTCCGGGTCGTTGATGATATGCACGAACTCACCGCCCGACTGCTGAGCCACCTTGCGAATGAGCGCGGTATCCTCGGGATCCAGCTCGTACCCCTCGGGCCGCGCGATCACGATCTCCATGCCGAGCCGGGCCGCGGCGAGTGCGGCACTGGCCGGCACCGCGGTGGGCAGCGCCTTGGGATGCCAGGCCCAGGTGAGGACGAACCGCTTGCCCTCGACCTGGCCCAGCTTTTCTCGCAACGTCATGGCATCGGCCAGGGCCTGGCAGGGGTGCCGGCGCGCCGATTCGAGATTGATGACCGGTTTCTCGCAATGTTCGGCGAAGCTCTTGATGATGGCGTCTTGGCGGGCGACCGCCCAATCCGTGCCCCGGGGAAAGGACCGGACGCCAAGGGCATCGGCATAGCGTCCCAGCACGCGGGCGGCATCGATGATGTGCTCGACCGACCCCCCATCCATCACCGCACCCGGCTCCGTCTCGAACGTCCAGCTGCCCTTCCCCGGCTCCAGGACGACGGCGTGCCCGCCATGGAGGAACATGGCGGTCTCGAAGCTGGTGCGGGTCCGGAGACTGGGGTCCATGAACACCATCGCGAGGACCTTTTTCTCCAGCCCGCCGCTGATCTCGCCCCGCTTGATGCGGGCGGCCAGATCCAGCAGCCCTTCGACGTCCGCAGGGCTCCAATCTTCCAGCGCGAGAAAGTCGCGTTTCTTCACTGGAGTACGTCCTTCAGTCCAGTCAGCAGAATGTTGGCCTCGTCCCGCGAGAAGGAGAGCGGCGGCAGAAGCCGGAGCACCTCGGGATCGGTCGAGGTGCCGGTGAGGATACGATGCTCGAACAGCGCACGCTGAACCCCGGCGGCCACGCGGCCCAGGTGCAATCCCAGCAATAATCCACGGCCGCTCACCCGGGACACGCCGATCTTCAATGCGCCCTCAGTCAGATACCCGCCGACGCCCACGGCATTTTCGATCAGCCCGTCGCGCTCGATCACGGCGATGTTCGCCAGCGCCGCGGCACAGGGCACCGGTCCACCCCCAAAGGTGCTGCCGAGGTCACCCACAGTAATGGTTCTGGTGACCTCCGCGGTGGCGACCACCGCGCCAATCGGCAGCCCGGCTGCGAGGCCCTTGGCGAAGGTGAGCACATCCGGGGTGACCCCGAACGCCTCGGCGGCGCTGAAGGCGCCGCATCGTCCAACCCCACACTGGATCTCGTCGAAGATGAGCGTGGCACCGCGGTCGGAGCAGACGCGGCGCGCCGCGCGGAGAAATTCAGGCGTGCAATCGCGAGCCCCGGCGAAACCCTGCACCGGCTCCACGATCACCGCCGCCACGGTCGAGTCCACCGCCGCATCCAGCGCGGCGATATCGTCGAACGGCACCTTACGCGACAAGGGCATCCCGCTGCGCCCGGCGGCCTCCTCGTACTTCGGCCCGTCGGTGCAGGCGAGTGTGGCGGCAGTGCGCCCGTGCCATCCTCCCCGCAACGACACGATTGTCTGGCGCCCAGTGTGCCGCCGGGCAAGATGGAGCGCGTTCTCGTTGGCCTCGGCGCCCGAGTTACACAAAAACACCCGAGCCAGCGGACCGGGACAGAGCTGAGCCAGCTTCTCGGCCAGCGCTTCCCGCATCGGGTGCGGCACCGCGGTTGAATAGAACAGGAGCTCGGTGGCCTGCTCGGTGATGGCCCGCACCACGTCGGGATGACTGTGACCGGTGGCAGCGACCGCGTGGCCACCGTAGGCGTCCAGCCACTCGTCACCGTTCTCGTCGATCAGCCAGGAGCCTCGTCCGCGAACCGGGCGGACGGGGAACTGGGCGTAGACGGGAAGAAGGGCGGTGCGCTGGTACGGCGGTACGGCGGTAGCCTCGCTGTTCCTGTCCTTCTGCTCCACAGCAGTAGCGCCGTTCCCCCGTTCTGCCGTTCCGCCGTCGTTTAGCATGGAAACACCGCCGCCGCCGTCAGCCCCGCGCACTCGTTAATGCCGAGCGCCAGATTCATCGCCTGAATAGCCTGCCCGCCGGCTCCCTTGACCAGGTTGTCGATCGCCACGCTCACCTGGACCTCGCGCCCGTCGGGGCTCGCTGTGGCATGAATCAACGCGTAGTTGGTCCCTACCGCATGGGTGAGCTCGGGAGGCGTGTCGAGCACCCGAACGAACGGCCGGCCGGCGTAGGCGTCGCGAAACCATTGCCCCGCTGTCGAACCCGGAACGCCCCGGGTGGCACTGAGATCCCGCGGCAGATAGGCGTGCAGCGTCAGGTAGATCCCCCGTACGAACGGTCCCGAATGAGTCATCAGGCGCGCGGCAGCGTCGGGACGGCCGACCCACTCCCGCCAGCCCTGCAGCACTTCGGCCTCGTGACGGTGACCCATCACCGAGTAGGCGAAGAGGTTGTGGGCCCGGGTCGGGTGGTGGGTGGTCTCCCTGGGCCGGCCGCCGGCACCGCTCGAGCCGGTAACGGCAAAAAGCGATGGTGTAATGTCGAGGCCCGCGCGAGCCAAGGGATAGAGCGCGAGCTGCGCTGCCGTGGCGAAGCAACCAGGCGCGGCGATGGCGGCCGCTCCGGCCAGCTTGGCCCCGGCGATGTCGGCGAGGCCGTAGCGGAAGCGGCCGACCAGCTCCGGCGCCGGGTGACTTCCGTAGTAGTGCTGGTACAGCCCGAGATCCTGGACCCGGAAGTCCGCGGCGAGGTCAACCACCAGGCCGGGCCCGGCAGCGAAGACCTCGCCGGCGATTCTGGACGACTCACCGTGCTCCAGGCTGAGGAAGACAACGTCCCGGCCACGCGCTGTCTCTGCTGCCGTGCCCCCGGCGAAACGGGCACCGGTGACCCCCGCAAGAGCCGGGTGCACTTCCCCGATGGGCCTTCCGGCCTGGCTCCGGCTGCTCGCCACGCATTCCGTTACCTCCGGATGCTGAAGCAGCAGACGCAGGAGCTCTCCGGCGACATAGCCGGCGCCCCCTATTACCGCAACTTTCATCGAGAGTCGAGAGTCAGGAGTCTGGAGTCGGGAGTCGGGGAAACCACGAAGCCAGTCGAACCTTGACCCCTGACTCCTGACTCCTGACTCCCGACCCACTTCGACAGCGCAGAGCGAACCACCTCCAGCAATCCAGCCGCATCCCGCCGCGCGTTGTGCGCCGGCAGGCCGAGCCCGGTCTGGATGTAGACCTGGCCCACCTCATTATCCGTGGCGGGGCCGGTCATGACGGTGATCGGCAGACCGAACTGATTCCGCATCAGCTCGGTGGCACCCCAGCACGCCACCGGATCCGGCGCCGCCATCACGTACGCGGCACCGACCCGCATGAGCTCGGCATCCAGGAGGATGTCCTGCACCCCGTACTCGCCCAGAATACCGTCGCCCAGCTCGGCTACGATCACGTCGGGCTTGGTCCCCGCCAGACGATTGAAGATCCCCTTGGCGGTGGTCACCGTGACACCGGCGTGGGTGCTCGCGACCCCGACGTCGTTGAAGGTGAGCGCGGCAACCGCACCGGCATCGACCATGGAGAGCGCATCCCGCATCAGCGAGACGCCGGTCAGCTTGGCGGCGGCCACTCTGAGGCCTCCGCGCGAGAGCCCGCGCACGAGTTCGGTGGCGGCAACCGTCTTGCCGGCGTTCATGCAGGTACCGGCCACGTAGATGACCGGCACGGTGCTCTCCAGCGCGTCGGCCGGCGGCACCGCGTGATCCCTGATGTGGGCGGGCCGACCGATCCGGTCACCCAGGTCGGGAAAGGCGAGAATGGCGCCGAGCACTTCCGCCCGGAACGGCGGGCCGATGTCGGGGTTCATTGAGGTGCACTGTCCCAGTATCCCGCCCAGGTTGAGGACTTCGATCGTGTCGCCCACGCTGATGTGAGTGGGGACAACCCCGGCATAACCGCGGAGCGCGCGCCGGGTGCCGAGAGTTCCGGCCAGCGCATCCCCCCCGCGCAGCTCCAGCATCCGCCCGGTGACATCCTCGACGGTGTTATAGGTCGATTTGTCAGCCAGGATCCGAACGGCGAGCACATAGCCTTCGCTAGCCAATATCTCATCACCCACGATGACCTCGGGGGAGAGCGCGGCATTCCGGGTGGATGAGGCGATACGGTCCAGGCGGACACGCGTGGTTACGACCATTTAGGTGCCTTCGCGGTGAAATTTTTCGGAAGCTCCGTTTGCAGCTCTCGCGGCGAGAAGGGATGGGACTGCCGCGATCCGCGCGAAGGCGCGCGCCTCGTCCCCGGTCCAGAGGCGGTTCTCTTCACCATACGTGGCGACGGATCTGTCCATCATGGAGTACGGGCTTCGGGTTCCGACCACGTGAAAGCGGCCGGGCGCCAGGCGCACCCGGGTCTCACCGGTGACCCGCGACTGCGAACTCGTGATCAGCGCCTCGATGTCCCGCAGCGACGGGTCGAAGTACTGGCCTTCATGCAGCCGGTCGCCGTAGAAGCGAGCCAGCTGGTCCTTCCAGAACGCCTGCCACTTGGTGAGGACCAGCTTCTCCAGCTCCCGGTGGGCCCCGATGAGGAGCAGGGCGGCACCGGCTTCGAAGCCGATCCGCCCCTTGATGCCGAGCGCGGTTTCGCCCACGTGGATGTTCCGGCCGATGCCAGAGGACTCGGCGAGGTCACCCAGCTGTTGAATCAGGTCGGGACCGGCCAGCTTGCCGCCGTCCAGCTCGACCGGTAAGCCACGCTCCCAGCCCAACACAATCTCGGTCGGAGCCGGTGCGCCGGCGGGAGGCTCGAGCAACTCATCCGGTGGTCCGGCCCAGGTGTCGTGGGTCCAGCCGCCGCCCCAGGTGGTGCCCCACAGGCCGCGATTGATCGAGTAGGCTCCGGCCTTGGCCGGAACCGGCAGACCGCGGGCGGCAAGGAACGCCATCGCCTGATCGCGCTGGATTCCCTCATCCCGAATCGGCGTGACGATCTGGAGGTCGGGGGCGAGCACGCGGAGGGCCACATCGAAGCGGACCTGGTCGTTGCCGGCCCCAGTGGAGCCGTGCGCGACGGCGCGGGCACCGATACGCCGGGCGGCTTCCACCAGGGAAAGGGCCTGCTGAGTCCGCTCCGCCGCCACGCTCAGGGGATAGACCTCGCCCCGCAGCACGTTTCCCTGGATGAGGAAGCGGACGAAGCGGTCGTACACCTCGTGCCGGGCGTCGATCTCATGGTGCTGGACAGCACCCACCTTCTCCGCCTGCCGCCGGATCGCGTCCCGGTCAGCCGGCGAGGCGCCGCCCGTGTTCACGTAGACGGTGTGGACCGACCAGCCCGCCTCGGCGAGCCGGGGCACGCAGTAGGAGGTGTCGAGCCCGCCGGAGAAGGCAAGCGCCAGGGGGGAGGAGCCAGAATGCATATTGCATAAATATGCATCCAGTGGGCGCGAGCACAAGACCCGATGTCAGACTTGCTGCCCTACCAGCTTTCCGCCACTGCCTGGATCATCTGGGCGAGGCTGGCCACGTCTCGAAGATCGACGGTCTCCGCCGGCGAGTGCGAGTAGCGCAGCGGCCAACCGATCGGCACGTCGGGTACTCCATAGGCGGCGAACACCGAGCCGTCGTTGCCGCCGTTGGTCGTACCCACTTGCAAGGGGATGCGGCGGGCCCGCGCCAGAGCCACGAGCGAGTCCACCAGGGGCGCCGGTGTGACCGAGCTGTTGTCCAACGCCCGCGCCACCGCACCGTGCCCCAGCGGGGCCAGCCCGAAATTGTGGAGCTCGAGCGGGGAGTCGGCCGATACGAAGGTA
>JBKJZM010000054.1:0-13920 GCA_046715295.1 Gemmatimonadales bacterium
GTTGAGGAACGCGAGCTGGCGCAGCCGGTCGGCCAGGGTGGTGTAGTGGTACTCCAGCACGGTGAAGATCTCGGGGTCCGGCTTGAAGCGGACGATGGTCCCCCGGCCCTTGGCCTTGCCCAGCACGGTGAGCTTCTTGACCGTCTTGCCCCGGACGAACGCCATGTGGTGCCGCTGCCCGTCCCGGTCGACGATGACCTCCAGCCGCTCGCTGAGCGCGTTCACCACCGACACGCCCACGCCGTGCAGGCCGCCTGACACCTTGTAACTGTCCTTGTCGAACTTCCCGCCGGCGTGCAGCATCGTGAGCGCCACCTCGACCGCCGGCATCTTCTCGGTCGGGTGCATGTCCACCGGGATGCCCCGGCCGTTGTCGGACACGGTGATCGAGTTGTCGGCGTGGATGGCCACGGTGATGGTATCGCAGTGGCCGGCGAGGGCCTCGTCGATCGAGTTGTCCACCACCTCGTACACCAGGTGGTGGAGACCGTTCTCGCTGGTGGAGCCGATGTACATGCCGGGACGCTTGCGCACCGCTTCCAGGCCCTTGAGGACCTGGATCGATTCGGCCTTGTACTCTGGTTTGCCGCCGGAGGCGGAGCTCGATTCTTTGGCCATGTCTCCTTATTTGGCTACGGGCTATGGGCTATGGGCTGTTAGCTATTGGTCTCTTGCCGATGGATTACTCGTTGTGGAGTTGTCTCACTCACGGAGTAGCCCATAGCCCATAGCCCATAGCCTCTTCACTTCAGCGGCCCAGGCACCCATCGAATCTCCTTGACCCGGCCGGAGCGCCCGGCATTGAGCCGAGCGAGGATCCTGGGCGCCATCAGACTCAATTCATTAGCCCACGGCGCCGTGGCGACGCGGACCCTGAGCATGCCATCAGGCGTGATCGACTCCGGTGCGGTGACCGCGGCGATCTGCGGTCCAACCAGCTCCGCCCACTCTTCGATGATGCCGGCCTGCTGCACCCGCTTGGTGATGCCCGCCTGCTTGAGGTAGCTGGTGAGGGCTTCTGAGAGCGGGACAGGGATGGTCTTTTTTTTCATGGCCTATGGGCTATCTGTCAGGATGACACCACCCCATTCTCGACCACCCACACCGGCAAATCCAGATTGGCCGGCAGCTCATCACGCCGCGGGCTGGTGATGACGATCTGGCGATCACCGGACTCCAGGAGACGGGCGCCGAGTCTGCGCTGCCGGTCGCCGTCCAGCTCGGCAAAGACATCGTCCAGCAACAGCGCAGGCTCGGTATCACGGGCCAGCCGGAGCGTGGTGATCTCGATGAGCTTGAGCGCGATGGCGGCGCTGCGCTGCTGGCCGGTCGATCCGTAGTCCCGAAGGCGGCGTCCGGCCACCTCGAGCATCAGGTCGTCCCGGTGCGGCCCCACCCTGGTCATGCCACGGGCCCGATCCTCCGCCAGCGACCCGGCCAGCACCGCCTCCCAACCCGCCGGGTCGGCCAGCTCGGTTCGGCCCCGGTATCGGAGACACGCGCTACCCCGCTCACCCAGGCATTCGAGTTCGGCGGCGAACTGCTCGGCGGCGCTGTCCACCCAGTCGAGACGCCACCGGACCAGGGCGGCGCCCGAGGAGGCCAGGGCTCCGTTGAACGCTTGCGCCACCTCGACCAGTCCCTGCCTGAGGGCGCTGTTCCGCTGGGCCAGCGCGGCGCGGTAGCTGGTCAGCGCCCGCAGATAGCGCCGGTCCGACAGCGACAGCACCCGATCGAGGTACTGCCGGCGCTCGACGGCCGGCCCCGACGCCAGCCCCACGTCGGCGGGAAGAAACGTGACCGCCAGCCACTGCCCAACCGAATCGGTCAGGCGATGCATCTCTTCGCCGTCGACCGTGATCCGCTTCTTCCGGCCGGCGTAGGTCGCTGCGACCGATGCCACCGGGCCGCCGCCGATGTGGACCTCGACCGAGAAGCCCGTTGCCGCGCCCACCACCTGCCCGTCGGCCGCTCCGCGGAAAGAGCGAAACAGCACTGGGTAATAGATGGCCTCAAGGAGATTGGTCTTCCCTTGGGCGTTGGCGCCGAGGAGCACCAGGCCCCGTTCTGGTGCCTCGCGGTCGAGGTCGGCGAGGTTTCGGTAACCCCGCGCCACCAGGCGGCGGATCAGCACTAGCGAATGTGGATCTGCCGACTCGAGGTACTGCCCTGATTGCCCAGGGCATCAACCCCGTAGACCTGGACCAGAAACGTCTCACCCGAGTGGCCGAACGTGGTCAGCGGCAGCGCAAAGCTGACCGACGTGCTCGCGGGGTTAGGGTGAAACGGCTGAAAGTTCTGGTTCCCGCCGATGACAAAGAAATAGACGCTATCCACTCCATCAGGATCGACGGTTCGGCCGTTGATGAAGAGGTCGGAACCGGGAAAGACGGTGGTGTCCGCGCCATTCGGCTGATCGATCGTGGTCACCGGCCCAACACCGTCGCTTGGCGTCGGGAACGTGAGGCGGTCGCGCTCGTCACATCCGATCGCCAGCAGCAGGCCGGACCACGCGGCCAGTCCTCTCCCGCGGACCCCATACGCGCGAATCCGGAGGACACTCTTCTTTCTCGGCATCACCAAAAAATAGTCGGCTGCAGGAAAAAATTGCAGGTGCTCAGACGCCCTTGAAGACGGGCTTTCGCTTCTCCAGGAAGGCCTTCGTCCCCTCCCGCATGTCCGCAGTCGCGGAGAGCAAGCCGAAGTAGTTGGCCTCGAGCAGGAGGGCCTGATCGAGATTGGTTTCCAGCCCTGCCTCCACCGCCTCCAGGCAGGCGCGAACGGCCAGCGGTCCGTTATCGAGGATCGTTCTGAGCAGCGCCTCCGCTTCTGCCAGCAGCCGGTCGGCCGGCACCACGCGATTCACCAGGCCGATTCGGTAGGCTTCGGCTGCATCGATCATCCCGCCGGTCAGCAGCAGCTCGAGCGCCCGCCCCTTGCCGACCAGCCGCGGCAGCCGGGCCGTGCCTCCGTAGCCGGGACCGATGCCGAGCTTGACTTCGGGCTGGCCGAACCGGGCGTGCTCCGACGCGATTCGGATGTGGCAGGCCATCGCCAGCTCGCATCCGCCGCCGAGCGCAAACCCGTTTACTGCGGCGATGACGGGTTTCCCGCAGAGCTCCAGGCGGCGGAATACCTGTTGGCCGAGTCTGGAGCGGGTTCTGCCTTCCATGGGCGTCTGTACCGTCAGCTCCACGATGTCCGCCCCGGCTACGAACGCCTTCTGTCCCGATCCGGTGAGAATCACGCCGCGGACCGCGGCATCGGTCTCGATTCGGGTCACCGCGTCTCCCAGCTCGGCGATAACGGTCCCGTTGAGGGCGTTCAGCTTGTCTGGGCGATCGACCGTGATGCGGGCGAGGCCATCGCTGAGCTCGAAGAGCAGGGTTCTGGGCATGATGGGCTATTGGCTATTGGCTATTGGATGTACTCAGGTGGACATAAGAGTAATGAATATTCGCCATCGTTGGCGGTTACCGACGGTCCAGCGCATGGCGGATGGCCAATAGCCAATAGCCAATAGCCATTGTCCCCATTAGCCCTTCTCCCGTGCTCAGAAATGAAGAGAAAAGGCCAAGCCACGGATGAACGTGATGGCAATGGATTGCTCCGTGGCCATTCCGGGCTCCTCGAGCAGTTTGCCTGTCCGTAAACAGAAGGTTCAACGGCAAACTTGCTGATCTCGCCGCTGGAACTTTGGTGGTGTGCTGTTGACCAGATGGTTTGGGGCATGCTCGACGAAATGGGAGCGCCCACACGCTCATGGAGCAATCCGTTCCCATCTGAGTTCATCCGTGGCTGGGCTTTTGTTCCGACTCCCAGATCCAAGCTATCTTCCCCCCATGCCCCTCCCATCTCCCATAGCCTGGACCGAGACTCACGCCGTTCGGATCCTGGACCAGACACTCCTCCCGGGGGAGGAGACCTATAAAGAGCTCGATTCGGTGGAGGGAGTCGCCGAGGCAATCCGCGCGCTCCGGGTGCGGGGAGCGCCGCTGATCGGCATCGCGGCGGCCATGGGGGTGGTGCAGTCGGGGCGGCGGGGCAGGGGAGCAGCGGGGCAGATGGTGCTCGAAAGCGTTCGGGATGCGTGCAGCGTACTGGGCGCGACGCGGCCGACGGCGGTGAACCTGCACTGGGCGCTAAACCGGATGCAGCGAAGGGCGGAGGCCGCGTGTGCTGCCGGGGAGGACTTGCGCGAGGCCCTTATCGCGGAGGCCAGCGCTATCTGGGACGAGGACCGGGCGATGTGCGACCGCATCGGCGAGCTGGGCGCCGCGCTGATCCCCGCCGGCTCGACCGTGTGTACCGTGTGCAATGCCGGAGTACTCGCCACCGGCGGGATCGGCACCGCCCTGGCGCCGGTGTACACCCTGCATCGGACGGGGAAGGCGCCCCACGTGGTCGTCCCCGAGACGCGACCGCTGCTGCAGGGAAGCAGGCTCACGGCCTGGGAGCTGACCCAGGCCGGGGTGGGATGCACCCTGATAGGCGATGGGATGATCGCCAGCCGGCTCCGGCTGGGCGATATCGCCTGCGTCATCGTCGGCGCCGACCGGATCGCGGCAAACGGCGACACGGCGAACAAGATCGGGACATATGGTCTGGCGCTCGCCGCCCGCGCGCACGGCATTCCGTTCTATGTCGCCGCTCCCACCTCGACCTTCGACTCCGCCACCCCGGACGGGTCACGGATTCCAATCGAACAGCGGGCCGCGAGCGAGGTGGCATCCTGGCAGGGCACTCGCACAGCGCCAGTCGGCATGAAGGTGTGGAATCCAGCATTCGACGTGACGCCGGCGGAGCTCATCACCGGCATCATCACGGATAAGGGAATCTTCAAACCCAACGAGATCGGTCATGCGTAGCACCCGGGGATCCCGACCACCGGTCGCACCGATATAATCGATTTCTTCGTGGTGGATTTTGCGGAGCCGTTCATGGTTTCTGTCCTTGCACTCGATCAGGGTACCACCGGCTCCACCGCCCTGGTCATCGGGCAGGACGGCTCGGTGCTGGGTCGAGGATACCGGGAATTCACCCAGCACTTTCCCCAACCCGGCTGGGTCGAGCATGACGCCGAGGAAATTTTCCGGGTATCGGTCGAGGCCATGCGCGAGGCGGTCGCGGCCTCGGGCGAACGCCCCGTGGGCCTGGGGATCACCAATCAGCGGGAGACGGTGGTGCTCTGGGACCGGCGCACTCTCGCTCCCGTGGCCCGGGCGATCGTCTGGCAGGACCGCCGCACCACCGATCGGTGCCGCGAGCTTCGAGAGTCCGGCCTCGAGCCCATGCTCAGGGAGCGCACCGGCCTGGTGGCCGACCCCTACTTCTCGGCAACGAAACTGGAGTGGCTGCTCCGGGACGCCGAACTCAGGCGCCGCGCGGGTAAGGGCGAGCTCGCCGCCGGCACGGTGGACAGCTGGCTGGTGGCCAAGTTGACCGGCGGCAGGGCCCACGTCACCGACCACACCAACGCCTCCCGTACCCTGCTGTACGACCTCCGCTCCCGCGACTGGTCGCCCGAGCTGCTGCAGCAGTTCAGCGTGCCGCCGGAAGTGCTCCCCACCGTGGTACGATCATCCGGAGTGGTGGAACAGACCGATCCCATTCACCTCGGATGGTCGCTGCCGATCGCCGGCCTGGCCGGAGACCAGCAGGCGGCGCTCTTCGGCCAGGGCTGTGTTTCGCCCGGGCTGGCCAAGAACACCTATGGCACCGGCGCCTTCCTGCTGGTGCTCGCCGGCGATCGAGTGCCCTCGCCGGCCCAGGGTCTGCTCGCCACGGCGGCGTGTGGCGCGGCGGGAGAGCCCTGCTATGCCGTCGAAGGCAGCGTCTTCGTGGCGGGCGCAGCAATTCAGTGGCTCAGGGACGGGCTCGGCATCATCGACCAGGCGGCGGAGACCGAGGCGCTGGCCCGGGGCGTCCCCGATACCGGCGGGGTCTACTTCGTTCCAGCTTTCGTGGGGTTGGGGACGCCGTACTGGGAGGCGGACGCCCGTGGAACGATCACCGGCCTGACCCGGGGAACTTCGCGGGCCCACCTGGCCCGGGCGGCGCTGGAAGCCATGGCGTTCAGCAGCGCGGAGCTGCTGAAGGCGATGAGCTCCACCATCGGGCGAACGGTGCCGGCACTCCGGGTAGACGGCGGGGCCGCGGCCAACGACTGGCTGATGCAGTTCCAGGCCGATGTGCTCGGCATCCCGGTGGAGCGGCCCGACCTGGTGGAGACGACGGCACTCGGGGCCGCCGGGCTGGCCGGCCTGGCGCTCGGCGTGTGGCGCACCACCGGTGAATTCCTGCAGGGCCGGAGGTTCACCCGATTCGAGCCGCAGATGGGGGCCCGGGACCGGGAGGCGTGCTTGGCCGGCTGGGAGCGGGCGGTGTCGGCCACGCTGGCGTGGGCCCGCGCCCGGTGATTTCCGCTATATTCCGCCTTGAACTCGCCACGGAGTCTCGCATGAAAGCCGGCCACAAGTTCCTGATAGGCGCCGCCCTGATCGTCGGGAGCGTGGCGTTTCTCATCGCCGAAGGCGTCAAGGAGACCGGGGTCTACTTTCTGACGCCGGCCGAGCTGGCGAGCAAGACCGCGGCCGACCCCACGTTCGTGGAGAATGTCGGGTTCAAGGTCGGGGCCAGGGTGGTGCCGGGATCGGTCCGGCGCGATGCGGGTGCCAGACGCATCGACTTCCAGGTTTCCGACGGGATCAAGTCCTACCCGGTCACCTACCACGGTCTCGTGCCCGACACGTTCACCGATGCCAATGACATCGAGGTCGTCGTCGAAGGCCGCCTGGGCCGTGACGGGGTCATTCGCGCCACCGACGTCCTCGCCAAGTGTGGCTCCCGCTATGAGGCCGTTCCTGAAGCCTGAGCATCCATGACACTGCTGGGTCAATTTGCGCTCTGGGCCGCCTTCATCATCGGACTCTGGTGCGTCGTGTTGTCGTTCTCCGGTCGGTGGCAGGGCCGTGCCGACCTGAGCGCGACGATCGTCCGCTCGATCTACGCCATCACCGGGTGTCTGATCGTGGCGTCGTTGGCGTTGTGGAAGGGGCTCGCCTCCCACGACTTCAACATGGAGTACGTCGCCGCCTACACCTCCCGGAACCTTCCGTCCGCCTACATCTTCACCGCCTTCTGGGCCGGCCAGAAGGGCTCGCTGCTCTTCTGGGCCGTGGTCCTGTCGCTGTTTGCCAGCGCGGCCCAGCTGCTGACCGCTCGACGGTATGCCTACCTGATGCCGTACGTCGCCGGGGTGACGGCGGCGGTCATCACCTTCTTCGTTACGGTGATGATCTTTGCCGCCGATCCGTTCGAGCGGCTGGCCTTCACGCCGGCGGACGGGCGGGGACTCAATCCCCAGCTCCAGAACGTCGGGATGATCATCCACCCGCCGATGCTCTACCTGGGCTACATCAGCCTCACCATTCCGTTTGCCTTCGCCATGGCCGCGCTCCTCTCCCGCCGGATCGATACCGGCTGGATCCACGCGATGCGGAAATGGACCCTGGTCTCCTGGCTGTTTCTGGCAATAGGCATCACCCTGGGGATGTGGTGGGCCTACGTGGAGCTGGGCTGGGGTGGCTACTGGGCCTGGGACCCGGTGGAGAATGCAAGCCTGCTTCCCTGGCTCACCATGACCGCGTTCCTCCACTCGGTCATGATCCAGGAGAAGCGCGGGATGCTGAAGCGGTGGAACTTCAGCCTGGTCATCGGGACCTTCCTGCTCAGCATCTTCGGCACCTTCATCACCCGCTCCGGCGTGATCGCCAGCGTGCACAGCTTCACCCAGTCGAACGTGGGCTACTTCTTTCTCGCCTTCCTCGTGATAGCGGCGATCCTGGCGTTTACCCTGCTCTATACCCGCTGGTCATTGCTCGAGGCCGACGTGCAGCTGGAGTCGGTGGTGAGCCGCGAGGCGGCCTTTCTCTTCAATAACCTGCTGCTGGTGGGCATCGCGTTCTCGGTCCTCTGGGGGACGCTGTTCCCCATTCTGTCCGAGCTGGTGCGGGGCACCAAGATCACCGTCGGCGTTCCGTTCTTCAATCGAGTCAACGTTCCGCTGGGCCTGCTGCTACTGGCGCTCACCGGGGTGGGGCCGTTGATCGCCTGGCGCAAGGCATCGACCAGCAACCTCAAGCGGCAGTTCATCGCGCCGGTGATCTCGGGGCTGATCACCCTGGCGGCCCTTCTGGCGTGGGGAGTGCGTGACTTTTACGCGACGATTGCGCTGGCGCTGGCCGGATTCGTGGCCGGGACCATCGTGCAGGAGTTCTATCGCGGTGTCCGGGCTCGAAGGCGGATGCATGGCGAATCGATTCCGCTGGCGCTCGCCCGCCTGATCGGCCGGAATCGGTGGCGCTACGGCGGGTACATCGTGCACGTGGGGGTGTTGATCTATTTCGTGGCGTTCGCCGGCATGGCGTTCAAGCGGGACAAGGAGGCCACGCTCAAGCCGGGTGAGTCCACCGAGATCAGCAGTCCCTTCGGCCACAGCTACCGATTCACCCACGTGGGCATCTCGCAGTACGAGACGCTCAACCGGATCGTCTCCGCCGCGACCGTCGAGGTCAGCAAGGACGGCCGGTCGCTCGGTTTGATGACCTCTGAAAAGCGGCAGCACGTGGACAGCTTCAAGCGACCGACGTTCGAGCCTTCGACCGAAGTCGGCATTCGGAGCAACCTTCAGGAGGACGTCTACATCGTGTTCGCCGGTGCCGTCAACGGGACCGAGGAGGCGGTGTACCGCTTCAACATCAATCCCCTGGTCTGGTGGGTCTGGTTCGGCGGCCTGGTCCTGGCCCTGGGAGGCATCCTCACGATGTGGCCCGGTGGTGGACCCACGAGCTCGGTGCCGCGTCGCGCGCAGGCGGGGTACGAGGTGACGCTGGCCGGGGCGGGGAAGGACTGAGTATGAGTCGGGGTCGCGCACCTCTCTCGCGGCGGCATTTTCTGCGGGCCGTGACCGGCGGCCTTCAAACGCCACAGGACTCCCTGGCGGGACAGGGGGCCACCGGGACGCTGCGGGACCCGAGTGTGGTGGGCCGCCCCCGGCAACCGACCGCCATCCGGGGGGACGAAGCGGAGATCCAGGCCATCGAGCAGCGGCTGGCGTGCAGCTGTGGCTGCACCCTGGACGTGTTCACCTGCCGGACCACCGACTTCACCTGCACCTACTCTCCCACGCTGCATCGCGAAGTGCTCGCCTTGCGCGACGACGGCAAGACCGCTCAGGAGATCCTGGACACGTTCGTGGCCAAGTACGGCGAGAAGGCGCTCATGGCGCCCAAGCCGGAGGGCGTCATCAACCTCACCGGTTACCTACTGCCCAGCGCGCTGATCGCCGCTGCCGGCGCCGGACTGGTACTGTTCATTACGCGCCGGAAGGCAGCGGTGGCCGCCGCGACCGTTTCGACCGCCCCCGCCTCATCGACGGCGGTTCACGCCAGTCCGGAGGAACTGGACCGGCTCCGGCGTGCTTTGGCCGACATCGAGGATTGATGGCCGGCGAGGCGCTGGCGGCCGCCCTGGTCGGTGTCGTGGCACTCTGGTTGGTACTCCAGCCTCTGATCCGCCCCCGCTCGTCCCCCGTCTTGCCTTTCGAGCCGCTCGATCCCGAGGAGACACCCAGGGGGGTGGCACTGGCTGCGCTCAAGGAGATCGAGTTCGACCGGGAGACCGGCAAGCTCTCGGACGATGACTACGAGTTGCTCAAGGCCAAGTACACCGTGGCGGCGGTGGAAGCATTGCGGGCGGAGGAAGCGGGGCTGGCCTCCAACGACATCGAAGCCCTGATCTCCGCCAAGGTGCGCTCACTCCGCTCAGCGACAGCCACAACACGTCCGGGATGTGACAGCTGTGGTCCGCGCCCCGAGCCCGATGCCCTGTTCTGTTCGACCTGCGGCCGGCACCTGACAGCTCGCCAGTACTGCGATCGGTGTGGTGCCGGGCTGGTGCCGGGGAGCAAGTTCTGCGAGGCGTGCGGCCGGCCGGTGGCGGCGTAACCCCTCAGCCTCACAACCTGTAGTCCAGTCCCACGGCAAATCGTCGCCGCCAGAGCGCTCGCCGTTCGAATCCGGGATCGAGCAGTCCTTCCTCGAACACCGAGGATATGAGCGCGGCGCCGGCCATGACCATTCCGGCGAACCTGCCCCCAAGTGGCAGGTTGAGCGACACCGCACCATGGATCCCCACCCTGGTCTGAGCGTCTTCGTCTATCACGCTCCAGACCTCGAATAGCGGCCCCAAGTGCAGCATCAGCTGGTTGACGGAACCCAGCGAGAGCGCCCGGTAGACAACCTCGGGCGCCACGCTGTAGACGGTGAAGACCCCCTTGGCGGCTACCACGGCATCGGCGCCCTCCAACGCCAGGCCTGCCGACGCATATCGCAGCCGGAGACCTGCTCCCAGCCTGCCCGCTTTCCGCTGGAGCCCGACCCCGAAGGTGGTGGGCCGGTACGGGCGAAACGACCGGCGATCCTCCGTGTTCTCGATCGAGCCGCCCCAGAACCGATCGGCCCCGACCTCGGTTGTCACGGCCCACTGGCCCAACGCAGGGCGGCACCAGGCCCAGGACGCGAGCATCATGGCGGCCAAGCCTGCAAGCAGGGAGGAGGTTCTCATAGCTCAACGCATCTCCAGTTTGATCCAGCCGTTGGTCACGTTGTTCTCGCCTTTCACGATCCAGTTGGCGCCGGGGTAGAACTGCCCGACCACCACATCCTCGATAGCGTTCCCGATCAGGTCGTCCTGGGTGGTAATGAAGGAGTAGGCCGCCCGGAGAATCTTCTGGAGCGCGTTGGCTCGCTTGACGTACTTTCCGAGTGTGGAGCTCGACGTGTCCTTGCCGCCGGTCAAGTTCGGGTACTGGCCCTGCAGCGTGATGATGAAATTCTTGAACCGGTTGGAATCGAATTTGATGGCGCACCCGGTGTCGTCGTCCTCGACGGCGATGATCCTGAAGTTCTGATTCGGATGCGCGGCCCTGTAATTGTTCAATTGGACCTGGCTGAACAGCAGCACCCGCCCACTCCAGGTCAGGTCGTTCTGGTCGAACGCGTAGTACCCTCCGGCAGGCTTCCCGGCGCATTGATAGTCGGTGAGCGAATCGCTGGTTCCGGCCTGGCCCAGGATGTGGATCTCATATTCGGGGTCTCCCTTAAACCAACCCTCAAAATCCTGCGCGAAGCGGGCATACGTCATGAAAAGGCCGGTAGGCGGCAACGGGGGCGGAACCGGGGGCGGCGGTGGCGGTGGGGGCGGCGTGACCGCGAAGGAGACCGCACCTTCAGGACCGAAGTCGGTCTCTACCGGCACGATGGCCAGCACCGGGGTCGATGGAGGGGCCTCCGGGCTGAGGACCTGTCTCCGCCCTTTGACATCGTAGGCGATGGGCGCCTCCCGATCCTCCCGTGCGCTGGCCACGAGGATGTCCGGCCCACCGGTCCATCCGGCTCGGTGTCCGGGCACCGGGAAGTACATCTCCAGGGGAATTGCGGCGTCGGCGTCGGCCTGGACTGCGGCCTCCGACTCGCCGCTCAGCCGCGCCACGTGCCGGAGCGCTCGGCGGTCTGCCCGGGTGAGAAAGCGTTGGAACTGGAGTTTGTGCTCCCCAAAGGGCGAGCGATCCAGCTCTTCCTTGATATGCGCCCTGAAATCCGGATCTGCGAGCGCCCGGGCCACCCGGCGGGCCAGGCGATCCATGGCGGTGCGCTCGGTGGCGCGTTGCGCGGCCGCGGCGCCGAGCGAGGCCGCAGCGGTTTCCTCGTTGGCTCCTGTGGGCGCTGGCCGATCGCAGGCGGCGACAGCAGCTGCCAGGGCGAGTGCGGTGAGACTGGTTTTGTTGCGCATGGCTCCTCCTTTGGAATGGTCGCGAGCGCTGACGGCGGCGCGGTTCCGACGGCGAGGCCAAGCTAGGATCGGGTGGAGCTGAATTGAGGATCGGGGTTACGCGAGGCGGGTCTGAAAAAGAGGCGAGCGGCTTACTCCTGGAGCCCCCCGTGGTAGATCGCCAGGGTCACGGCGTCCTGTTCGACCGAGGCGGCCGCCAGCGCGCTGAGCGACAGCCGGGAGCCATTCTTGTGCCGGAATGAGGCGTTTGGCACCGAGCCCGCTCCCGCCCGGACGCAGTCAAGCACGCGGGACTGCTCCTCGGGAGTCGCGAAGATACCGAGCACCCCACCGATGCGCAGCAGCTCGGCGGCTGAGTCGTAACCCAGCAACCGGGCGAAGGGGCCGTTCGCGGTCAGGGGAGTGCCATCGTGCCGGAACAGGCAGAGACCTACCGGCGCGCCATCCGTCAGCGTTCGAAGCTGGGCTTCGGCGTTGCGGAGGGCGTCCTCCACCCGGCGTCGCGCGACCATCGCTTCCTTCAGATCGACGATCTGCTTGCGGAGGCCGGTGACCTCGTGAATGAGGTCCTGTTTGGGGCGGTGGTTGTCTTGCATGGCGACATTATGACGGCCGGAACAGGGCCGCTTGCACTCGCGAAACAGAATGAAACGCGAGGTGGCTATTGGCGATTGGCGATTGGCTGTTGGCGGGGACGCGGCAGAAAGTGAACTCTCCGAAGCGCGCGTCAGTGAGCGGTGTCAGTACTGGTGATCGCGAAGCATAAGCACGAACTGCAGCGTTGCGGAGGAGAGCCACTCTGTCGCGGGGCGGGGCGGCGTAATTAGCGCTCGGGCACCAGCGCCACTATCCGGAGCGGTCCGCCGCTGCCGCCTTTGATCTTCATCGGCAATGCGATCACGAAGGTCCCGCGCGGCGGCAACCGGTGCAGGTTGGCGACATTCTCGAATGCCGGGATGTTGGCTGCGAACAGAACCTGGTGCGTTGGAAAGCTGCTCGACTGGCCGTAGTCAATGCTGGGGGTGTCGATTCCAACCGCTTTTGCCTTCCGGTCAACCAGCCACTCTGCCGCAGCCGAGTCGATACCGGGAAAGTGGAGATCGGACGCAGCCTCCGCGCCCGTCCGCAAGGTGCCGAGGTACGCTGCCCGATCCGGCCAGTGCCGGGCCCAGCCGGTTCGAAAGAGAACTATCGCGTCAGGCGAGATGACACCGTGTTCCTGCTCCCAGCGGGTGATCGCAGCGTAGTCCACCCTGTAATCGGCAGAGCTATCGGCTCCGGACTGTACGTCCACCACAACTGCCTGGCCTACCAGGCGCTCGATCGGAATCTGGTCCGTGGTCCACTTGCCTTCGGCGAAGTGAATGGGGGCATCCAGGTGGGTCCCGCCGTGCTCTGCGGCGCTGAAGTTGTTGGCGGCGTAGTAGTATCCGGCGGGTGTCCGCTGGGCCGAGACGACCTCCAGCTTGAAGGGCTTAGCCGTGGGCCAGTAGATCGTCTGAGCGGAGAAGTCGTGGGAGAGGTCGATCCAGTTGCCTGTACGTGGAACGGCGTGGTCTGCCGAGCTGCTGCATGCGAGCGCGCCGGCCAGGATCAAGACTGCTGCAGGGCGAGCCATGGGGGACACCTCCAAGTTGAAGAGTCAGGCGCCGATCGCGGACTGTGCCGCTTCCAGGGCTTGCTCGATGCCGTCCGGCGGGATGTCCAGGTGGGTCACCGCTCGAACCGTCGTGGGCCCGAGCACGCTGAACCGCACCCCGTGGCTGGACAGGGTGCGGGAGGCAAAGACGTCCCCGGAGATGCCGGTGCGGCTCACGTCGAAGATCACGATGTTGGTCTCCACCCGCTCCGGATTCAGCGTCAGCCCCGGGATCCGGGCGAGTCCGTGGGCCAGGCGACGGGCTTGCTCGTGATCCTCGGCCAGCCGATCGACGTGATGTCGGAGGGCAAAGACCCCGGCAGCGGCAATGATGCCGGCCTGGCGCATGGCGCCTCCGAACCGTTGCTTGAAGCGCCAGGCCTCCTCGATGAAATCGCGAGAACCGGCGAGCACCGCGCCTATCGGTG
>JBKJZM010000055.1:0-18876 GCA_046715295.1 Gemmatimonadales bacterium
GTCGAGGAGCTCAGCGCGGATGCGGCGAAGGCACTCGACGCCATCGTCGGCACGACCCGAGAGGCTGGGGGCCACGCCAAGGCCATTGCCGCCACCGCGGCGGAGCAGCGAGACGCCGTCAACTCACTGACCGGTCAGATCGAGCAGGTGGCCGCAAGCTCGGCACGAAGCCGGGCCGACACCGACACTCTGGCGCGCCGGGCCGGCGAAGCGGCGGCCGGCCAGGCCGACCTCGAGCGCGCCATCCGGGAGTTGGGCGAGCTGGCGGCGGACCTCCAGCGGATTGCAAGTCACTTTGCCGTCGAGGGCTGAACGCCCACAGCGGGAGCGGGTGTTCGTGGCGCTGGGCAGCAATCTCGGCGATCGTGCCGCACATCTCCAGAGGGCTCGCGATGCCCTCGCATCGTTGCCCGAGACCGAGCTCCTCCGGGAGTCGGCCATCGAGGAAACAGCGCCGCTGGGGGGCATGCAGCAACCGCCCTACCTCAACCAGATGGTGTTGCTGGAAACCGGTCTCGAGCCCCGGGCCCTGCTCCAGGCCTGCCAGGTGATCGAGCGAGAGGAGGGACGGGAGCGGGGCGAGCATTGGGGTCCCCGTACGCTCGATCTCGACATCATCCGGTTCGGGTCCCGGCGGGTAACCCACAGCGACCTTATCATTCCTCATCCCGAGCTGTCCAATCGCGACTTCTGGCAGCGAGAGCTGGCGGAGCTGAGCTCCCAATGAACGCTGAGGCCCGTCCACTGTCGGTGCTCGACCTCGTCGCAATGAAAGCGGCCGGCCGGCGCATCGTCATGCTGACCTGTTACGATGCCGCGTTCGCGCGCCTGCTGGAGCAAGCCGACGTGGACGTGCTGCTGGTGGGCGACTCGCTGAACCAGGTCCTCGCGGGCCATGAGACCACACTGAGTACCACGCTAGATCAGATGATCTATCATGCCGCCGCCGTGCGGCGTGGTTCCCGCCGTACGTTGGTCTTCGTCGACCTCCCCTTCCTGACCTACCAGGTGTCCATCCCGGAAGCGATTCGCAATGCCGGGCGCGTACTCCAGGAGAGTGGCGTCCATGGGGTGAAGCTCGAAGGCGGGAGCCACATGGCGGAGACAGTGGGGGCGCTGGTGGAGCGGGGCATTCCCGTCATCGGCCATCTCGGACTCACGCCCCAGTCGGTACACGCGCTCGGCGGTTACCGGGTGCAGGGCCGGGACGCAAGCGCCGCCGACCGGCTGCTGTCGGACGCGAAGGCACTCGAAGCCGCCGGGGCGTGTGCCATCGTCCTGGAGCTCGTCCCCGCCGAGGTGGCCGGGCGGATCTCGAAGGCCCTCACCATTCCCACAGTGGGCATCGGCGCCGGCCCGCAATGCGATGGCCAGGTTCTGGTCCTGCACGACATGCTCGGCCTCAACGAGCAGTTCGCCCCGAAGTTCCTCAAGCACTACGCCAAGCTGGGCGAGTCGGTGCGCTCCGCGGTGCGCAGCTTTGCTACCGAGGTTCGCGAGGGGAAGTACCCGGGGAAAGAGCACAGTTTTGAATGAGACCCCCACCATGCTCGAGCTCACTTCCATCGCTGACCTCCGTGGCTGGACCCGGGCAGAGCGCTCCGCCGGCCGGCGGATCGGCTTCGTCCCCACTATGGGATACCTTCACGAGGGTCACCTGACCCTGGTGGACGAAGCGAGACGGCGGACCGAATCCGTGATCCTCAGTATTTTCGTCAACCCGCTACAGTTCGGCCCGGCCGAGGATCTGGTGCGGTATCCGAGAGATCTCCCGCGTGACCGGGCGCTGGCGTCGGCTCGCGGCGTGGACGCGCTCTTTGTGCCCACCGTGGCAGCCATGTACCCACCCGGATCGCAAGTGCGCCTGTCTCCTGGACCAATCGCTGATCGGTGGGAAGGGGCCGCGCGTCCCGGTCATTTCACCGGCGTGCTGACTGTCGTGGCCAAGCTGTTTCACCTGGTGGAGCCCGACGTGGCCTGTTTCGGCCAGAAGGATGTCCAGCAGCTCACCTTGGTCCGGCGCATGGTGCGGGATCTCGACTGGCCGGTGGAGATCGTCGCAGTGCCGACAGTGCGGGAGTACGATGGCCTTGCCCTGAGCAGCCGAAACGCCTATCTGAACCCGGAAGATCGCGGCCGCGCGGTGGTGCTCAGCCGCGCGTTGCACGCGGCGCACCAGGCCTGGCGCGGCGGTGAGACCCGAGCCGCAGGGCTCGAGGCAAGGATGAGGCAGGACCTTGGCCGGGAGCCCACGGTGGCGGTCGAGTATATTTCGATTGCAGATCCCGAGACACTCGCGCCGGTGGACACAACGGACGAGCGTACGGTGGTATCGATCGCGGCCCGCATCGGGGGCACTCGCCTCATCGACAACATTCAGCTGGGAGAAGGAATCCGCTGAGCGAATCGGACGCGGCGTTCCCGCCGCACCGGCCACCCCCCGAACTGCGGCCCACGTTACCCGAGTGGGCCGTCGTCACACCGGCTCGGCTGGACCACATCGAGAGAGTGGCCCAGCTCGCGTCCAGCTGGGCGGAGCTGATGGGCGTGCCGCACTCGGAACGGAATCGCTGGCTTCGCGCCGTCTGGCTGCACGATGCCCTCCGCGATGCGCCGACGGAGGAGCTGGCCAAGTGGGCCCCCACAGCCGCCGGACCTCAGGAGTTGTGGCATGGGCCCGCCAGTGCCGCCCGCGCCAAGGCGCAAGGTGAGATCGACCGGGGGGTACTCGACGCGGTTCGGTATCATTCCCTGGGCCTCGCCGAGTGGGACATGGTGGGGCGCATCCTCTATTGCGCTGACTTTCTCGACCCGGAGCGGCCGTTCGACCGCGCGGCGCGGGCCGAGCTGGCCGAGCGTCTGCCGCAAGACCCGGGGGAAGTCCTCCGCGAAGTCGCCCGCGCCCGCCTCCTTCATCACGTCAAGACCGGATGGCCCATTCTCGACCCTACAGTCCGATTCTGGAACAGCCTCGCCGCCGCTGGCTCTGGCTCGCGCTGAGCGCAGGATTGATCCTGCTCGCGGTGGGGAGTGGCTTCCTGCTGCGGAACGAGCGTGCGACCAAGGCGGCCGACCAGGCGTTCGCCATCCCGCCGGTTCAGGGCCGGGTGACGATCGAGGTGCTGAACGGCACCCGCCGGCAGGGGGTGGCGCGTACCGCCACCCGGATGCTGCGGGGCCGGGGCCTCGATGTGGTCTTTCTGGGTAATGCCGACTCGGCCGAGACGGTGACTCGTGTCATCGTCCGACGGGGCAGCCCGGATCGAGCCCAATACGTGGCCGACGTGCTCGGGGTGGGGAAGGTGATCGTCGAGCCCGACACCTTTCGCCGGGTGGACCTGAGCGTGATTCTCGGTGACGATTTCAGACCAAGACTCGGAGTGCATCCCTGATCGGGAAAAGAAAACGTAAGCGGGGAAGAAAGAACGTAAGCGGGGAAGAACCTCACGCTTTCCGTTTCCCGCTCACGCTGTTTCTTCCCCCCTCACGCTCTTCGCTCCGCAGATCCCGATCACAACATCCATCACGTTCGTGCCGGTGAGTCCCGGCCGAAGAAGAGCGTTGACCGAATCGAGCGCGGGATAGGCATCGTGCGCCGCGAGGTCGTGAGCCGGATCCCGGCCGCCGGTCTTGATCCCGTTCCACGTCCGGCCGTCCACCACGGCGCCCGCCGCGTCGGTGGGCCCGTCGCGGCCGTCGGTGCCGGCGGCCAACAGGGCGATTCCATTCGCGGCGCCGTCGAGCTCTCGGGCCGCGGCCAGCGCGAGCTCCTGGGAGCGCCCACCCAGCCCGCTCGGATTCTCGCCCAGGGTGACCGTGGTTTCCCCTCCCCAGATGAGACAGGTCGGCGAGAGGCTTGGTTGCGAGATCGAGAGCCGAACGCAATTATTCACGAGACTGGCGGCGACACTTGCTCCGGCCATCGACGCCTCCCCGGCGAGCGGCGTCTCGACCACTCGAGGAGCGAGGCCCAACTCAGCCGCACGCTTGGCCGCAGCTTCAAGGGCCAGCCTGTTACTGGCAACCAGCTCGAGAGTTACCTGCGCAAACGCCTGGTCTCCCGGCTTTGGCGTTTCCGCTGTTTTTCCCGAGGCGGTGGACGACACGAGTTGCCGGGCTGACTCGGGGATTCTGGACCAGAGCGAGACGCCTTCGAGCAGGGCGCGCACGTCGGTTGCGAGGACAGGATCGGGCACGCAAGGGCCCGACCCGATCGAGGCCAGGTCGTCGCCGATGACGTCGGAAACGAGGTAGACGCGCAACCTGGCCGGGGCGAGCGCGCGGGCAAGCTTCCCCGCGCCCCAGCGGGAGAACCGCTTGCGGATGCGGTTCATCGCGGTAATGTCGAGACCCGAGCCGAGCAGCAGCGCGTAGATCGCCCTGAGCTCCGCGGGGGTGATGCCTGGCTCGGGAGCACCGATCAGGCTCGTCGTTCCACCCGAGAGCAGCACCCACACCTCGTCGGTCGGCCCCACCAGGGCCGCCGCCGCTCCCACCGCCTCCGCCGCGGCCAGGGACCCGGGGCCCGGCTCGGGGTGGTCCCCCGTCACCAGCGTGAGCCGGGGATGAGGGCTCCGGCCCTGGGTGGGAGCGACGATGAGGCCCCCTTCGGGAGCGCGACTGCGGGAGCTCAGGACCTCGACCGCGGTTGTCGCCATCGGCAGGGCCGCCTTCCCCAGCGCCAGGATCCAGATCCGGCGGTCCGGGTCGAGCTCCGCCTCCCGGAGCCGGGCAGCGAGGGCCGGGCCTGGCGCCGCGGCGTCGGTGGCGGCCCGGTAGAGCTCGACCAGCAGGTCACGGACAGATGGCCCCGATTGACGGCTCAAACCGGCCTCTTGTGAAAAAGTTCACAAAGTGTTAAAGATGGTGGGTGCATAAGTATTCAGGAAGTCCAGGGTCTAGGGTAGTGCGCCAATGGGCGTCGGGCTGCACCAGTCCAGGGTCTACGATGGCGACCTCGACACTGCTGGACCCTCGACTCGACTCTAGACCCTAGACACCAACGCTTCTCCCAACACGAGGTCCTCCCACATGGCCGGCCGCAACTTTCTCTTCGTTCCCGGGCCCACCAATGTGCCCGATCGTGTTCTCCGCGCCATGCACCGCGCCATGGAGGATCATCGCTCCTCCGACTTTCCGGCCCTTGCAGCGCCGGTCCTCGAGAACCTGAAGAAGATCTTCAAGACCACATCCGGTCAGGCGTTCATCTTCCCGTCCAGCGGGACCGGGGCCTGGGAAGCGGCGCTGTCGAATACGCTTTCTCCCGGCGACAAAGTCCTCGCCGCGCGATTCGGCATGTTCAGCCATCTCTGGATCGACATGGTGGAGCGCCTCGGTCTCCAGGTGGACGTGCTGGACGCCGAGTGGGGAGAGGGCGCCCCGATCGAGCGCTACCAGGAGGCGCTCGCGGCCGACAAGGAGCATGCAATCAAGGCGGTGCTCTTTACCCATAACGAAACGGCCACCGGGGTCACCAGCGATGTTGCCCCGCTGCGCCGCGCCCTCAACGATACCAAGCACCCGGCCCTTTTGATGGTGGACGGGGTCAGCTCGATTGGCAGCATCGATTTCCGGATGGACGAGTGGGGTGTGGACCTGGCCATCACCGGCTCCCAGAAGGGTCTCATGCTTCCGGCGGGGCTCGGTATCGTCTGCGCCAGCCAGAAAGCGCTGGCGCTGTACGATCAGGCCAAGCTTCCGCGGGTGTTCTTCGATTTTGGCGACATGCGGAAGGCCAACACCACCGGGTACTTCCCCTACACCCCGTCGCTGCCGCTACTCTATGGCCTGCGCGAGTCTCTAGCCATCCTGACGGAGGAGGGCCTGGAAAGCGTGTTCGCCCGCCATCACCGGCTGGCGGAAGGTACCCGGCAGGCGGTGAAGGCCTGGGGCCTCGAGCTCTGCGCCCGGGCGCCCAAGTGGCACTCGGACACCGTGAGTGCGATCCTCGTTCCACCCGGCTTCAACGGCGCCGAGGTGATCGATGTGGCGTATCGCCGGTACAATCTCGCCCTGGGTGCCGGACTGGCGCGGATGGCCGGGAAGCTGTTCCGGATCGGCCATCTCGGCGATATGAACGAGCTCATGTTGATGGGGGCCATTGCGGGCTCCGAGATGGCGATGCGAGATGTGGGCATCAAGGTCACCCCGGGTAGTGGTGTGGCGGCAGCGGGAGAATATTGGCGCAGCACGGCCGCACCGCTGGCCAAGCGCGAGCTTCCCCCTCGAGCGCCTGACGCTCAACCGGCTCCGGCATCCGGCGCCAAGTCCAAAGCCACCGCCGGCGCGACCCGATGAGCCACACCCGCTACGAGCCGGCCCGAGCCCGGCTGCAGCGCAGCGAGCTGGCCGTGCCGGGCTCACAGCCGGCGATGTTTCGCAAGGCGCTCGAGGGGGAGGCGGACTACATCTTCCTCGATCTCGAGGACGCTGTGGCTCCGGGAGATAAGGAGCAGGCGCGGCTCAACGTGATCGCCAGCCTTCTGGAGGACGACTGGCGAGAGCGGGGCAAGACGATCTGCGTTCGGATCAATGGTATCGACACTCACTACATGTATCGTGACGTCGTGGACGTGATCGAGCAGGCCGGACACCGATTGGATTCCGTCCTCATCCCGAAGGTCGGCGTTCCCGCCGACGTCTACCTGGTGGACGCCCTCCTCACCCAGATCGAGGAAGCCAAGGGCATTCCGCACCGGATCGGCATCGACGTCCTGATCGAGACGGCGCTGGGTATGGCCAACGTCGAAGCCATCGCCCAGTCGAGCCGGCGCCTGGAGGCCATGCACTTCGGCGTCGCCGACTATGCCGCGAGCTGCCGGGCGCGGACGGTCAACATTGGCGGGCTCAATCCCGACTACCCGGGAGATCAGTGGCATGCGGCGCTCTCGCGGATGATCGTAGCCTGCCGCGCCTACGGGCTCCGTGCCATCGATGGTCCATTCGGCGATTTCAAGGATCCCGACGGGTATAACGCCGCCGCCCGCCGGGGCGCGGCGCTGGGCATCGAGGGGAAGTGGGCGATCCATCCTTCACAGGTCGCCCTCGCGAACGACGTGTTCACCCCGCCCCCCAAGGAAGTCGAGCGGGCCAGGCGGATCCTGGAGGCACTGGACCAGGCCGCTCGTGAGGGTCGCGGTGCCGCTCAGCTGGATGGCCGGATGATCGACGCCGCATCGGCGCGCATGGCGCAGAATGTGGTGGATACCGACAAGGCCATCAACGGACGAACGCCGGCTGCACTGTCATCCTGAGCGTAGCGAAGGAGCCATTCCAAGTGGACATCCACGAATACCAGGCCAAAGAGCTCCTCGCCGGATTCGGCGTCGCCATTCCCCGCGGCGGTGTGGCGTACAGCCCGGAGCAGGCGGTTTACCGCGCCTCGGAGATCGGTGGGTCGCGCTGGGCCGTAAAGGCTCAGATCCACTCCGGAGCCCGGGGCAAGGCCGGCGGCATCAAGCTCTGCTCCAATGAGGATGAAGTGCGGCAAGCCGCCAAGACGCTGCTGGGGAAACGGCTGGTCACACATCAGACCGGACCGGAGGGACGGGTTGTGCACCGGCTCTACGTGGAGGCGGCCGTCCCCATCGAGCGAGAGTTGTACCTCGGCCTGGTGCTGGATCGAAAGACCGAGCGCATCATGATCGTGGCCCATCCCCAGGGCGGGATGGAGATCGAAGAAATCGCCAAGAGCGCGCCCGACTCCATCCTCCGGGAATCGGTGGAGCCGGCCATCGGCATGAGTGCGTTCCAGGCCCGCGAGATCGCCTACGGTCTCGGGCTCGCGCCGGCCCAGGTAAGCCGGGCGGTGACGACCCTGCTCGGCGCCTATCGCGCCTTCCGCGACCTGGACGCGACCATGGTCGAGATCAATCCGTTGGTCGTCACCGGGGACGGGCAGGTCCTGGCTCTCGACTGCAAGATGACCTTTGACGACAACGCCATGTTCCGCCGGCCTAATGTCAGCGAGCTCCGCGACTACGCCGAGGAAGATCCCCGTGAGGCGCAAGCCGCGGAGCACGGGCTCAACTATGTGGGGCTGGATGGCGATATCGGCTGCATCATCAACGGTGCCGGTCTCGCCATGGCGACCATGGATATGATCAAGCACGCCGGCGGTCAGCCGGCCAATTTCCTCGATGTCGGTGGAGGCGCCTCACCCGAGCGCGTGGCGGCGGCATTCCGCCTGGTGCTCTCCGATGCCAAGGTTGGCGCCATCCTGGTGAATATCTTCGCTGGGATCAACCGCTGCGACTGGGTGGCCCAGGGCGTGGTGCAGGCCGCACGTGACATCCAGATGAAGGTGCCGCTGGTGGTCCGCCTGGCCGGAACTAACGTCGAGGAAGGGCGCCGCATCGTGCGTGAGAGTGGACTGCCGATCATCACTGCTGAAACGCTCTCCGAAGCCGCGGAACGCGTCGTCGCCGCGCTGAAAAGCTCGCGCGCCCAGTCCACCGCACACGGGAACGGTGCTCCATGAGTATCCTGATCGATGAACGGACCCGGGTCATCGTGCAGGGCTTCACCGGTGAGAAAGCGACGTTCCACGCCAGGGAGATGATGACCTACGGCACCAACGTCGTCGGCGGCGTGACGCCGGGCAAGGGTGGGAGCCGCCATCTGGACCGGCCGGTCTTCAACACCGTCAGGGAAGCGGTGCGTGAGGTGGGGGCGGAAGCCAGCATTGTCTTTGTGCCGGCGGCGTTCTGCGCCGACTCGATCATGGAGGCGGCGAGTGCCGGCATCCGGCTGGTATGCACCATCACCGACGGAATCCCGGCCCAGGACATGATGATGGTGAAACGCTACCTGTTTCGTTTTCCCCGGGAGCGTCGTACGACGCTGGTAGGTCCTAACTGCGCGGGCATCATCAGCGCCGGCAAGGCCATGATGGGCATCATGCCGGGCCACATCTATTCCCGGGGGAATGTGGGAGTGGTCAGTCGGTCCGGTACTCTGGGTTATGAGGCCGCGGCGCAGATGAACAGTCTCGGCATCGGCCAGACCACCAGCGTCGGCATTGGCGGCGATCCCATCAACGGCAGCTCCTTCGTCGACATGCTCCGGCTGTTCGAGGAAGATCCCGAGACCGAAGCGGTCATGATGATCGGCGAGATCGGCGGGCCCCAGGAGGCCGAGGCGGCGCTCTTCGTCAAGGACAACATGACCAAGCCGGTGGTCGGCTACGTCGCCGGTTTGACGGCGCCCAAGGGACGCCGGATGGGCCATGCCGGCGCGATCATTTCCGCCTTCGGCGACACGGCGGCGGAGAAGGCCGAAATCATGCGCTCCGCGGGACTGAGGGTGGCCCCCAGTCCCGCGGAGCTGGGCTCCACCGTCGCCAAGGCGCTGGCCAAGAAGCCGTCGCGCAAAAGAGCCGTCGTGAAGTGAGCCCGCGCCCAACTGTAGTGGTAACTCGCCGCCTTCCCGAGCCGGTCGAGAAGGAGCTGAGCCGCGACTTCGATGCCCGGCTGAACCGTGACGACCGCCCGCTGGGTCCCGACGGCCTTCAGGAAGCCCTCCGGACCGCGGACGGGCTGCTGTGCACGGTGACCGACCGGCTCACCGCCGAGGTCCTCAGCGCCGAACCTCGACGGGCCCGGATCCTGGCCAACTTCGGCGTAGGCTTCAACCATATCGATACCGAGGCCGCCAAGGCGCATGGGCTCGCGGTGTCGAACACACCGGACGTCCTCACCGAGGCCACCGCGGATATCGCCATGACGCTCCTCCTCATGGTGAGCCGCCGCACTGGGGAAGGAGAGCGGCACCTGCGGGCCGGTGCCTGGACCGGCTGGCGTCCGACCCATATGCTGGGCACGCAGGTGAGCGGGAAGGTGCTGGGCCTGGTGGGCATGGGCCGGATCGCCCGGGCGGTGGCCCGGCGGGCGCACCACGGATTCGGCATGCGGGTGATCTTCCACGATCCCTACCCGCCGAGGCCGGCCGAAGCCGCCGCCCTGGGTGCTGAGCCGAGAGCCAGCCTGGAGCAGGTTCTGGGAGAGGCGGATTTCGTGTCGCTGCACTGTCCGGCAACGCCGGAGACTCGTCACCTGATGAATCGCGAGCGTCTGGGCCGCATGCGGCCTGGGGCGTTCCTCATCAACACCGCGCGGGGAGACGTGGTCGACGAAGCAGCCCTGGTGGAGGCCTTGAGCAGTGGAACCCTCGCTGGCGCCGGGCTCGACGTCTTCGAGAAGGAGCCCCAGGTCTCCCCGGCGCTCGTCGCCATGGAAAACGTGGTGCTGCTTCCGCACCTCGGCAGCGCTACTCTGGAGACCCGCATCGCCATGGGCATGAGAGCCCTCGAGAATCTGCGCCTCTTCTTCAGCGGCGCACCCCTTCACGACCGCGTAGTATGACCCACACGGCCCTCCTCGAGCCCTTCTCCACCGACTCACTCCCGGAGTCGGCGGATCCGGCCGCGGCCAGTGCCGCGGCCTACGCACAGGAGGTGGTGGAGCTGTTGTCCACGCTGCTGCTCGATCTGGTTCGCGAGCGGCAGCCCGAGGTCGAGTCGGTGCTCCGGGGCGAGCGCCCGCCCTCCAGTCTCACTCCGGAGCTCCTGGCTCGGACGCTGCAGGTGCAGGGAATCTGGTTCCAACTGCTCAGCATAGCCGAGCAGAACGCGGCGATGCGCCGCCGCCGCCAAATCGAGATCGAGCGCGGCTACGACCAGCTGCGTGGCACCTTCGCCCAGGTCGTGTCCAGCGCCGCCGGCAGCGGCGTCAAGCCGCTGGAGATCCGCGAGTTGTTGGACGTTCTCCGCATCCGCCCCGTGATCACCGCCCATCCCACAGAAGCGCGGCGAGTCACGGTTCTCGAAAAGCACCGTAGGATTTACCGCCGGTTGGTGGACCTCGAGTCCCCCCGCTGGACTCCCCGCGAGCGGCAGTCACTGGTCGATGGCCTGCGCAACGAGATCGAGCTGCTCTGGACCACGGGCGAGCTCCGCCTCGCTAAGCCGACAGTTCCGCAGGAGGTCTTCTGGGGGCTGCACTTCTTCAACGAGACGCTGTTCGAGGCGGTGCCCGATCTGCTGGACAAGCTGGAGCGGGCGCTCGCGCACGCGTATCCGGGCGAGCAATTCAAGATTCCTCCCTTTTTCCAGTTCGGCTCGTGGGTCGGCGGCGACCGCGACGGGAACCCGTTCGTCACCAACGACGTGACCCGAAGCACCATTCTGGAGAACCGACTTACCGGCCTCAGGCGTTATCGGCGGCGGCTCTCGGATCTGGTCCGCGCGCTCAGTATTACGGAGCGTGCCATGCCGGTGCCCGACACCTTCCGCCAGGCACTCGCTCGGGAGCTAGCGGCCACGGGCGAAGGGGATGAGATCGCCGCCCGCAACCCGGGCGAGATCTTTCGCCAGTATCTGGCCTGCATGGGTCGCCGGCTCGATGTCATGATCGCGGCGTCGGAGCGGGGTGAGACCTCGCCCGACTCGGCCGGCTATGCCAGCGCCGAAGCCCTGATCGCGGATCTCCGACTGATCGAGGATGCTCTCCAATCCGCCGGCAGCGCGTCGCTCGCGTCGCTCCTGGTGCGCCCGGTCCGGCGGGAGGTGGAGTCGTTCCGATTCTCTACCGTCCGGCTGGATGCACGGGAGAACACCACCAAGCTCAATGCCGCGCTGGCTGACCTCTGGAGAGTGGCGGACGGACGGACGGGCGGACCGGCGGACGGGCGGACAGAAATAGTGGTACCGGAACAGGATTCCGATGAGTGGCGGCAGTGGATCGCCGCGGAGCTGGCTCGGCCGCTGTCTCCCGGTGGACCGCCTCCCGCACTGCCACCCGACTCGGCCGAGACGCTCGGCATGTTTCAGCTGATCGGCCAGCTGCGTGAGGAGATCGATCGCGAAGCCTTCGGCGCCTTCGTGCTCAGCATGACCCGAAACGTGGCCGACGTGCTCGGCGCCTACCTGCTGGCCAAGACCGCGGGTCTCTTTGGCGATACCGCGGGGGTCGAGAGCTCGACACTGCCGATCGTGCCGCTCTTCGAGACGATCGAGGACCTGCAGCGGGCGCCCGCGATCATGAAGGAGTTGCTCGCCGTGCCGCTGGTGCGCCGGAGTGTCAGGGCTCAGGGTGGGGTACAGGAGGTGATGATCGGTTACTCCGATTCCAACAAGGACGGCGGGTTTCTCACCTCGAACTGGGAGCTGAGCAAGGCCCAGATCAAGCTCACCCGGCTGGGTCGGGAGAGCGGAGTGCCGATCGCGTTTTTCCATGGCCGCGGAGGATCGGTGAGCCGGGGAGGAGCACCCACCGGCCGTGCTATCGCCGCGCAGCCCGCGGGATCTATCGACGGGAGGATGCGGATCACCGAGCAGGGTGAGGTCGTGTCATTCAAGTACGCCAACCGCGGTACGGCGCAGTATCAGATCGAGCTGCTGGCGGCCAGCGTGATGGAGCACACCCTCAAGTCGGAGCGGGAGAAGGCGCTGCTCCCCACTGCGGAATTCGACGAAGCCATGGAGGCTCTCTCCGGCGCGGCCCAGGCCGCGTACCGCGGTCTGGTGGATCACCCGGACCTGCTGGCGTATTACCAGGCGGCCAGCCCGCTGGAGGAGATCTCGCTGCTCAACATGGGGTCGCGGCCCGCCCGGCGCTTCGGCGCCCGCTCGCTCAGCGACCTGCGCGCCATTCCCTGGGTGTTCGCCTGGTCGCAGAATCGCCATTTCGTTCCCGGGTGGTATGGCGTCGGCAGCGGGATCCTCACCTTCCTCCAGGTCCGCGGGCCGCGGGGAGCGGCCCTGCTGGACCGGATGTTCGCCGAGTCGCGCCTGTTCCGCCTGATTGTGGATGAGGTGGAGAAGACCCTCGCCTACGTCGATCTCGGCATCGCGCGGGAGTACGCCGAACTGGTGCCTGACTCCGGCGTGCGGTCGAACATCCTGACCTTGGTCGAGGAGGAGTACCATCGCACCATCGAAGCGGTGTTGCGTATCAGCGGCGGCAAGGAGCTGGCCGAGCGCTATCCCCGGTTCCGCCGCCGGCTGGCTCGCCGGCTGCCGACCATCAATCAGGTGAGCCGGCAGCAGATCGAGCTGCTGCGCCGATTCCGCGAGTCCGGTGGAGACAAGACCCAGGAAGAGCAGCTTTCGGCGCTGCTGCTGTCGATCAACTGCATTGCGGCGGGGTTTGGGGCCACGGGATAGGAACGGTGAATAGTTAACGGTAAACGGTAACGGCATTAAGGACGGAACTTCCTCCGCTGCTTGAGCATACCGAGAAGTAGACGCTCGGTCCGCCGAGCTCGCTTCAATAGTGCGTTCATCGACTCCGCATCGACAATCTCTGCATCAACGGCGAGGCGGAGCAATTCCCCTGTCTCAACCGCCGATCCATAGGCGATTCCTAGATGCCTCGTGAATGTTGGAGATTCGCCGAAGGTATACCCCTCCGCAATATTTAGTTGGACGCTTAGGGATGCTCGCTGCAGCTGGTTGAATAGAGCCGATGCATATGGTTTCCAGGACGACCTGCATAAGCGGATGACAGCAATGCTTGTCGCCCTTGCTTCTTGCCAGGCGTGAAGAGAGGTGTGGTCGCGCACGAACATAAGCTAGTTCAGAGTGCGAGCGCGGCTGTTCCGAAACAGGCTAGCTACTACCAAATCTTCGCGAGACGCCCGTTTACTTTTTACCGTTCACCGTTCACGCTCTTGGCCAAGGCCCCTCCGCTTTGCTTCGACTTCGACTCTCAGCTGCCCGCACGCCGCGTTGATGTCCAAGCCCCGGCTCCGCCGCACCACCGCCTCCACCCCCTGATAGCGCAGCCGCTCGCTGAAAGCACGGATGCGAGGTGTGGTGGTTGGAGTCAGATCCGGGGCGCCCCCCGGATGGAGCGGCAAAATATTCACCAGCGCGCCAAGCCTTCGGGCGAGCTTGCCCAGCTGCGCCGCATCGGCATCACTGTCGTTGACCCCTCCCACCATCACGTACTCGAACGTCACCCGCTTCCGGAAGGCCTCCGCCGCCTTCAGGACCGATTCGAGGTCGTACTTCTTCTCGATCGGCATCATCGTGAGGCGCTGGGCCGAGGTGGGGGCGTGCAGGGATATCGCCAGGCGGAACTGCTCCGGTCGTTTGGCAAAAGCCTCCATCCCGGGGAGGATGCCGACCGTCGACACGGTGATGTGCCGAGCCCCGATGCCGAAGCCGTCCGGGTGGTTGAGGATGCTGAGGGTGGCGTCCACCGCCGGCCAGTTGAGCAACGGCTCGCCCATGCCCATGAAGACGATGTTCGTCGGTTTCTCCTCGGGGTTTCCGAGGAGGATCTCGCGGACCTGGCCCGCGATCTCGAAGGGGGTCAGGTTGCGCCGGAACCCCATGCGGCCGGTGGCGCAGAAGGAGCACTTGAGCGCACATCCGGCCTGCGACGAGATGCAGAGCGTCCGCCGGCCTCCCGAGGGAATCAGGACCGACTCGATCGCCTCCCCGTCCGCGAGGCGCCAGAGATATTTTCGGGTCCCGTCGGCGGACTGCTGGATGGTGTCCGGCGCCAGGCGGGGCAGGGGAAAGGTCTGGTCCAGCTCGGCGCGTAGCGCGGCCGGCAGATCGCTGGCTCGGTCCCAGCTCTCCACCGGTGCCTGCCACAGCCGGCGAAGCATCTGTCCGGCCCGATATGAAGGCAGGCCGCGTTCGGTCACCCATTCAACCAGCGTGGCCTGCGCGCGCTGTGGGGGCAGATCCAGCAGGTTGCGGGCGCTGGCGATGACGGGAAGGGAACTGGCCATGGCGAAAAATAGTGGGCTCGGGCAAATAAGCTAACGTCAACTATACTAATGCATTGCCTCACTCCGTCACGCGGTATAGGTTTGAGCACATGCTATCCCATTCGAAGCCGTGCTCCTGACCGAGCTGCTCACGCCGGATCAGGTAGTCATGCCTGTGGTGGCTCGGGACAAGAGCGGCGTCATTGCCGAGCTGACTCGACATCTGGCCAATCGCTGGGGCTGCGACTACCCGGCGTTGCTCGAAGCGGTTCAGGAGCGCGAGGCAGGTGGGAGTACCGGAATCGGTTTCGGGGTGGCCATTCCCCACGCTCGCTCGGCCGGCGTGCCGGAGCTCAGCCTCGTCTGTGGCGTAAGCCCGTCGCCGGTGTCTTTCGACTCGATCGACGGTGAGCCGGTGCGGCTCTTCTTTCTGATCGTCGGCCCCCCGGATTCCGCCGGACAGCATGTGAAGGTTCTCGGACGGATCGCCAGGCTGGTCCGGCACGAACACGTGCGCCAGCGCCTGTTCGGGGCGGCAACCCCGCAGGAGTTTTACAACGTCCTGCTCGACGCCGAGGCGCGTTGAGCCCAATCGGTCTCTATGGCCAGGCCTCCGCAGCATGAGCGCCACCGCATTCCGCACCCACCGCTGTGGCGCACTCACCCGCGCCGAAGTAGGGCATCCTGTGCGCCTCGGCGGCTGGGTCCACCGGAGGCGAGATCTGGGCGGCCTGGTCTTCATCGATCTCCGGGACCGGGCGGGCCTGGTGCAGCTCTCCTGTAATCCTGCCTGGACGCCGCCCGAGGTGATGGAGCGCGCCGCGGCTCTAGGAGCGGAGACCGTCATCCTCGTCAACGGCACCGTCGAGCTCCGCCCCGACCCGGCCCGCGATCCGAATCTCACCTCCCGTGACGTGGAGGTGCACGTGACTGGCCTCGAGGTCGTGGGTCCGGCTGTGACACCGGCAATTCCGGTAGCCCGGAAGGAAAAGGAAGAGCTTCCCGCGGAAGAGTTGCGGCTCAAGCACCGGGTGCTGGATCTGCGCCGGCCGGAACTTCAGGCCAATATGCTGCTGCGCCACCGCCTGCTGCAACGCGCCCGGCAGACCCTCACCGGGCTCGAGTTTCTGGAGATCGAAACTCCGATCCTCACCAAGCCCACGCCCGAGGGTGCCAGAGATTATCTGGTGCCCAGCAGGCTGCATCCGCAGGAGTTCTACGCGCTGCCGCAGTCGCCGCAGATCTACAAGCAGCTGCTGATGGTGGCGGGGTACGACCGCTACTTTCAGATCGCCCGGTGTTTTCGGGACGAAGACCTGCGAGCGGATCGGCAGCCGGAGTTCACCCAGATCGACATCGAGGCCTCGTTCGTGTCGCCGGAGGACGTGCAGAACGTGGTGGAGCAGGTGCTGGTGGAACTCTGGGAGGAGGCCGGGGTTCAGGTTCCGCGCCCCTTTCCGCGTCTGGGCTACCGGGATGCATTGGAGCGCTACGCCAGCGACAAGCCCGACCTGCGTTACGGGTTGGATATCCGCGACCTCTCCTCGCTCGTGGGCCAGGATGCGGCCCCATTCGTCACCGAGGCGAAGACGAAAGGCGCCCGGGTTCGGGGCATCGTCGTCCCGGGCGGCGCGGCGCTCAGTCGGAAGGACCTCGATGGGCTTACCGCTCAAGCCAAGGAAGCACGCGCCGGAGGACTGATCTGGGCCCGCCGTGCTGCTGCGGGATGGGAAGGTCAGGGGGTGAAAGCCGCCGGCCAGTCGCTGCTCGATGCCCTGGCCGGCACCGAGGGCGATTTGCTGCTCGCGCTGGTCGGCCCCGACGCCATCACGACTCCGGCCTTGCATGCCGTGCGCACTGCGTTGACCCGGCTAAGCGGGGTGAAGCGGCTGACCGACCACGCCTTCAGCTGGATTGTCGACTTCCCGCTGTTCGAGCTCGATCCCGCGACCGGAACCCATGTTCCCGCTCACCATCCGTTCACCGCACCTCATCCGGCCGATCGGGGCAAGCTGGAGCGGAACCCGGGGGACTGCAGGGCGCTCCATTACGACGCGGTCTACAACGGGAACGAGCTCGGCAGCGGATCGATCCGGATTACCGATCCTGCGGTCCAGCGCCAGATCTTTTCCCTGCTGGGCATTCCCGAGGCGGACGTCCGCCGCCGGTTCGGCTTCCTGCTCGATGGCCTTGCCGCCGGAGCGCCACCACACGGCGGGTTCGCGCTGGGCTTCGACCGCATCGTCATGCTGCTCGCCGGCGCAACCTCGCTGCGAGACGTCATCGCGTTTCCCAAGACCACCGCTGCGCGGGCGCTGTTCGAAGGCGCGCCGACGCAGGTCGATCCGGCCGACCTTCGGGCCCTTCATCTGGAGGCAATACGTGAGAAGTGAGAAGTGAGAGGTCTTACCTCTCACCTCCCAACTCTTACCTTCAAACAATGGCTGACGATATTCACACCCACTTGTCCGCAGAGGGCGCCGATCCGCTGCTCTTTGCCGGGGTAAACGACGGAAATCTCCTGGAGCTCCAGCGCACCCTCGGTGTGCGGGTTTCGTTCCGGGGTGAGGCTGTAACGCTCTCCGGGACATCCGAGAAGGTCGAGCGCGCCGGCCCGGTGGTGCAGGGACTCATCGATCTGGCCCGGATGGGCGAGCCGGTCACACCGGACGACGTCTATCGCCTGGCCGCGGAGGGACCCAACACCGAGCTTCCCCCACAGACCTCCGACGGCAAGATCGTGCTCCCCGGGTTGCGCCGCGCGATCGTGCCCAAGACCCAGGGCCAGCGCGAATACCTTCAGGCCATCAGCGGGCACGACATCGTGGTCGGTATCGGCCCCGCGGGCACCGGCAAGACCTACCTCGCCGTGGCCAAGGCGGTGGAGGCGCTGGCCCGTAAGCGGGTCAAGCGGATCATTCTCGCCCGGCCCGCGGTCGAGGCCGGAGAGTCGCTCGGATTTCTGCCGGGAGACCTTCAGGCCAAGGTCGATCCCTATCTGCGGCCACTGTACGACGCGTTGGAAGACATGATGCCGCACGACCGGGTGCAGCGTGCGTTGGAGACGCGCACCATCGAGATCGCGCCGCTGGCCTACATGCGAGGCCGGACGCTGGCGGACGCATTCATCATTCTCGACGAGGCGCAGAACGCCACCGGCGCGCAAATGAAGATGTTCCTTACCCGGCTCGGGGTGAACAGCCAGACGGTGGTGACCGGTGACAAGACCCAGATCGACCTGCCTCAGCGAGAGGACTCGGGCCTGATCCAGATCGAGCGCCTGCTGCCCGGCATCGAGGGGATCTCATTCTGCTATCTGCACGAGTCCGACGTCGTACGGCATCGGCTGGTGCGCGATATCATCCGGGCGTACGCGGAGGATCAGAACGGCTGATGTCTCAGCGGCAGAGTACGCAATTCTGGGAAAGCTGGATCTGGGCCTCGCCCGGGGAGCGGATCCGGTATCACCTGGCGCGCTGGGCGCCGTTGCTGGCCGTTGCTCTCCTCACCTATCTCGCTTTTCCTCCGCCGATCGGGATTGGCGCCCCGGTTCCCGCGGTAGGAGAGATCTCGAAGCGCGCCGTTGTGGCGCCGTTTGCGTTCGAAGTCCGGAAATCTCCCGAAGAAATTACCCGCGAGGGCCAGTCCCGCGCACTGACCGCCCAGCCGGTCTACCGCTTCAGCGCGACAGCGTACGATTCCTCCTTGGCCTCAGCGCGTGCCTTCTTTGCCGACCTGGAGCGCGCCGGCGAGTCCGGGGGGTCCGACGCCGTCGAGGCGGCCATCGGGTCGCGGGTGCGGCTCGGTCCCGAGGAGACCCGCTACCTGGTGGACTCCACCAGCCGCCGCCAGCTCCAGGAGGTGGCCACCCACTTTCTGGCCGAGGGACTGCAGCGGGGTGTGGCCGATGCGGGGGCGATACGCAGCGAGGTGAGCAAGGACGTCTCGCTTCGGAGAGGCGAAACCGAGCGCATCGTCGCCCGCGATTCGATCCTCACCTTTGCAGATCTCATGGAGCAAGCCGAGGCGGCGGGAACCAATGTCCCCTCCGCCGCCGGGCAGCGCACCCTCCGGCGTCTGGTTGGCGCGTTCTATCGTCCCACCATCGTCCTCGACCCGTTCGTCACCACCGCCCGGCGAGAGCAACTGCGGGGC
>JBKJZM010000056.1:0-7376 GCA_046715295.1 Gemmatimonadales bacterium
TCGTGCCAGCCCACGATCGGGTTCTTGATCTTGGTGAGCAGGAACTTCAGGTCATCGCGCAGCTGGCCGAAGCTCAGCGGCTGATAATCGACGGTTGAGTCGATGCAGAAGCTGCAGGTGTAGGGGCAGCCCAGACTTCCGATCATCGGCACGATCTTGATCGTGGGAGCCTTGGCCAGCGTCGGCTCCACGAACTTCCACCGCTCCTCCAGCGTCGGCAGCTCGAGCGGCTGGGTGGCGGCGGCGATCTCCCGTCCGTACGGCCGGTGGGGTGCGCACTCCCGGCACACCTCGGCGATCGTGTCTCGGTCGGTAAAGCCCAACACATAGTCGTAATATTTCCGCGCGTCCTCGGGATAGCAGCGGGCGTGGGGCCCGCCCAGCACCGTTACCGCACCCCGCTTGCGAAAGAAATTGCTCAGGGCGTACGCCAGTTGAGCCGACTGGGTGAACGCGCCGATGAAGACGAGGTCGAGATCGGCCGGCAGCTCCTGGAGCAGGTCCTCCATACCGGTATAACAGACGAACTGTACCTGGTGACCTTCCTGCTCACACCACACGCCGACGACCTGAGGCATGATGCTGGCGAGGTTGGCATTCATCACCCGGCCATAGATCGATGGGTTGGGGCTTTTGGTGACGAGGTCGAGAATGCCGATGCGAAGTCGGCGCATGAATAACCCTCATAGCGGGGACGATCGATTTCCCTGGGGCGGCCGCAACAGCGTGGGCGCCCGAACGAGCGGAAGGACCAAAGAAAGGAGCGTTGCCTTCAGGATTTCTGATCGGAGCCGCAAAGCGCGGCAATCGAGGTTCAGCCTGGGGCAACGCGAGTTCTCAGCGGCTGGAAGATGGACCGGGAGGATGCGGATAGCAAGCCGAGGCCGTCCAGGGTATCAGGACCCGCAGTGCACCGGGCCTGATCCGATAGCTGAGCGGCGCATGCAGACTGAAGACCTCACCGTCAGCCGCTACCTGGAGCCGGTGCCGCCTGGTCTCAACGGTGGCCTCTTCCACCGTGATCAGGTCAACCTCCTTCACCTCCTCGGCACCCTTGCGTAGCACCTGCCAGGCCAGCCGGAGGAGCCCCGGGCGCTGTTCCGCGTTCAGGATGTAAATGGCGAGCCGCCCGCCTGCGAGAGACTCGCGAGACCCGGCCTGGATACCGGACATTCGATACTCGTTGTTGCCCACCAGCACGAGGGGCGTGCGGCGGACGATCGCCTCTCCCTCCGCGACGATCCTCACCGCCATGAAGGGGCGGCGCCGCAGCACCGTCAGGCTGGCCCACAGGGCGGCGATCCACTTGCCTCCGACGGTGGCACGGTACTTTTCGCGCAGCCTCACGATGGCCGGATACACGCCGAGACTGGAGTTGTTCAGGAAGATCCGGCCGTTCACCTCCCCCACATCGACCTTGCACACGACGCCCTCGAGCACGACCTTGGCCGCCTCCTCCAGGTCGAGAGGGATCCCCAGGTCTTTGGCGAAATGGTTGAGAGTGCCGAGTGGTAGAACACCGAGTGGAATCTCCCGGCCAATCACCGCCGATGCCCCTGTGGCGATCGTGCCGTCGCCGCCTCCCATCACCAGCGTTTCACACCCGGCCTCGACCGCACGGCGCGTCGCCGCGGTGATCTCGCTCCCCCCGGTGGCCAGGGTAATACGTGCTTCGCGCCCGGCTTTCTCGAAGATGTCCTTCAGCCGCTCGGCGGCCTTGGGGGCGGTGCCATGACCGGACTTGGCGTTGAGGACTACAGCGATATGGCCGCGGCTCACCTGGATCGCCTGCGCCGCCGGTGGCGGGCCAGCCGATCGCCGAAGGCGACGGTGGTGACCCAGATAACCCCGATGGCGTAGCCGGCGAGGACGTCACTGGGATAGTGCACCCCGAGGTAGACCCGCGACATCCCTACGAGCAGGACGAGCGAAATCGACACGAACCAGATGCCGAGCTGGAGGGGGAAACTCCCTATGCGCGCCGTGAGCAGAACGGCCAGCCCTCCGAACACACTGGCGGCGTATAAAGCGTGCCCGCTGGGGAAGCTGGGGGAGCCCGGTAGCGGATAATCGAAGAAGGACTCAGGCCGTACCCGGGCAAAGGAGAATTTCAGCAGGCCGTTGAGCAGACCCGCGCCCGCCAGGTTTACCACCGCCAGAAGCGCACCCCGATGCCAGCCTTTGATCACAAAGCCCACACCCGCCGCCAGCGCCGCAGGAACGAGAAGGCTAGGTCCGCCGTAGAAGCTCGCGGCGCGCATCACCGCGGTGAGCCGGGGCGAGGCCTGGTCATGCACCAGCGCACGGATCCGCTCATCGAACACGAGGACCTCACCCTCCAGAACCTCCCGGCCGAGCCAGGTGAACAGCACGAGCGCCGCCGCGGCAGTCAGAAGGCCGATCAGCAGCTCGAGGCTCAGCAGGCGTTGGGACTCTGGGGTGGCGGGTAGGGACTCGGGGGCGGAAGGCGCTTCCATGGCTGAATTGAGCCTTTGCCGCTGGTTTCCCGCAAGCCGAGCGGATAGTATGTCGAATCTAAAGGGAGGTGCTTCATGCCACGTGTTTCGTCTCGGCGAGCGAGCAGACAGGGCCTTACCGTGCTCGCTTTACTGCTGCTGATTATTGCGCTGGCGGTCGCCGGCTTTTTCGTCCTGCGGTTCTTGCAGACTACCTCATGAGCTTTTTGATCAGCTGAATCTGGCCGGTGTGGTAAAGGTCGTGAGCGGCCACCCCATGAATCTCTTCGGCGTTGGTCCAGACCCCCTGGGGCGAGCGCCCGTCGAGCTTCGCTGGGGGCAGGGCGCGAACCACCTCGCGCAGCAGCCGGTGCTCCCCCTCCAGCAGGCCGATGTCCCGTTTCCATGCCCGCGCATCAGGGGGGGTCGGTAGCTCGGGCCAGTTGCTGGGCTTGCGGGCAAAGGAGCCGGCCGCGTCACCCGCCAGCCGGCGGCGCACCGCGTACTTCCAGTAGGCAGCGTGCACGGTCAGCTCCCAGATATTGTGCCGGCCAGGGGCCGGTCTCCATAGCGCTTCTTCGGGGGAAACGCCGCGCAGGGAGCCTCGGAGAGTCGTTCCGTGCCAGCCCCGCCGATCGAAGGCCTGATCCAGAACCTCGAGCAACAACCCGATACGCGGATCGGCCCCTCGGCCGACTGCTCGAACGTTCATCCTATGTCCTCCAGATATCCGTGGCCCGTCAGCTCGAACCCGTCCCCAGGCTGCCGAAGGCAAAGCCCTTTCCGACCGTCAGGACCCAGCCGGCCGGCTCAACGTCGTTGGCAAAGCGCCGGGCAAAATCGAACCTGAGTGCATCGGTTACGGAGGCACGACTCGCACCAAGTCGTAACCCCACCCCGGCATCCCATCCGAGCCTCCGAGGGGAACCTGCGAACCATGCCCCGCCATGGTCGACGAAACCCGCAATGCCGAGACTCCCCATGTTGAAGAGATCCTCCACCACGGTGTAGCGGTACTCGCCGGTAACAAAAACCGAGCGGTCACCGGTGAAGGCATGACTGCCGAACGCCCGGGGGCCGGTGCCAAGCCCCAGATCGAACTCTTCGCCCGGGGTAGGATTCTCGCGCCAGCCTGCCTCGGCGTGCAGGACCGCGACATGCCGTGGTCCTGGCTGAAAAACAGTCGTTGCTGCCACCTGCGCTGTGCCCGAATCGAGTCCCGCGGAGGTGTAAAGACCGTTCGCCAGTGCCTCGAGGTAGGTAAAGCCGCCCGGCAACTTTGCCCCTACGCGGCCACGGATTTCGGGGCCGACTCCGTTGCGCTCATAACCGAAGGCTTTTGGCGCCGCGACGAGTCCCACCCGCAGCGTCGCCCCCAAGTCTACGTCCTCCTCTCGAGCAAAGCCGGCGTACCCTCGGGTGACCAGAAAGCGGGCGCGGTTCCAGACCAGATACGGTCCCACCGCCCCGGTCACGTTCCGGGGAAAGGGCCCGGTTGAGCTTTCTGGCCGGAAGTTGTCCCGGCGCACCTGTGCCGTTACTCCGGCTCTGAGGTAGCCTGCGGTCGAGGCTTGGAGCGCCCAGGCTGCAGCACCGCGCACCATGGTGTACCGGCGGCTCAGAGTATCGGAAGCCAGCTCCAGTCCGTCCCTGAAGCGCAGCACCCGTTCATGCCGATTCTCTGCCTCGAAGCGAAAGGCGTTCCTGGAAGTGAGAGCGAAAAACGGCTGGTCCACCGCGACGCCGGCGACACTGCCGTCGGATCGGTTCTCGTAAGCCACTCCCAATCCAATGGTTCCGGCAAAGAGCCGCGGCCGCCGGAACGCCAGCGTAACGCTGGAGCGGTCGGGGTCCTTGCGATACCGCACTGCCGCCGACGAGGCCGTTCCCAGCAGGTTGTTCTCCACCAGACCCAGAGTGAAGGCCACCTGCCCCCCGGTGCTGCGGAACCTCCAGTCCGCCTGGGTGCTCCAGCCATCCTTGGTCACGACGCGGAGCATCAGACCCTCAGGTGTACGGATGGTGTCGATCTGCACCCCGCGAAAGATTCCCATGGCGCGGAGATTCCGCTCCGACTCTGCAACCAAAGCGGAATCGTACGGTTGGCCCGGGCGGAAGAGGAGCTCTCGGCGAATGACGGCCGGTCGGGTTCGAACGTGCAGGCTGTTGGCCAGCCGGGCGAACCAGCTCCGCTCGTTGGGATCGAAGATGTCCCGCCGCTGAAGCTGGACGCCGCGAATGATCAGGCCAGGATTCGGGACTGCACCTGTATCTGCCGAAGTTTGGGCAGTGAGTCGGAGCGGGAGCAGGAATGCCGCGAACGGCAGAAGGTACCGAAGGTGCAACAGAACTCCAGGTGAAGACCAGGGCGAATTCAAGAAGAGGTAAGGGCTGGAAGATAAGAGGATCGCTAGACCAAGGCGGCGATACTGTCGAGGATCCGATCCGGCCTGACTCCGCTCTCCCGCAGCAGGGACTCCCGGTACTTGCCCGTCCGGACGAGCCACCCCTGCAAGCCAGCCCGTTGGGCCCCCTGAACGTCCGACCAGAGGTCGTCCCCTACCATCGCCGCCGACGCGGGGGCATCCGGCCCCAGACTCCGTAGCGCCGCGGCATAAAAGGCCGGGCTGGGCTTGCCGGCGACAACCGCGCTCTTCCCCGCGGCAAACTCCAGCCCGGCTACAAAGGGCCCGGCATCGAGCGTAAGCCGGCCTGCATGGAGCCAGTACCGGTCGCGGGAGAGCGCGATGAGAGCGGCTCCCGACATCAGGTAGTCGAACGCCTCCTGGAGCAGGGCGTAGGTCCAATGCTCGCCCAGATCGCCCACCAATACCGCGTCGGGTGTGCGGCGGGCCGGCCGCCCGGAAGTCCCTCCGCAGAGATCCAGATCAGTTATGTCGCAGAGGGCCGGCTCCGGGACAAACGGGGCAACGCACCGATAGCCCGCCTGCTTGACGACTTCGGTTCCGGCGAGGGTGGCGGTGAATACCTCGTCCGGTGAGACCTCGAAGCCATAGCCTAGCAAACGCCGGACCAGCATGGCCCGGGAGCGGCTGGTGGTATTGGTCACCAGGCGATAGGGGATTCCCCGCTCTCGAAGCCGGGCCAGCACTCCCGGTGCGCCGGGGATGGCGCCATCGCCGGAGTAAAGGGTGCCATCGAGATCGAGCAGGTAGGCCCGGGGTTCCACCAGGGTATATTTCCTTCCGTGATATCCATAGCCCTGCTTCTCGCCCAGGTCCTGGGAATCCTCATCGCTCCCCATCCGTTCGCCGTCGGAGAAACCCTCCATTACGATGCGAAGCTGGGGTACTTCGAGGTCGGCACGGCCACTGTCTCGGTCAGCCGCCGGGTTCCGGAACGGGGGGTCGACGCCTACGTATTCACCATGGCGGGGCAGGGCGGGCCGCCGGGGTTGCGCGTGCGCTACGACTTGACGTCCTGGGTCGACAGTCGCCGCTTCAATTCCCTGCGCTTCCACCGGCAGTTGATGCAGGCCGGGAAAGCCGAAGAGCACGAATACGTGATCCTGCCCGATTCCAGCCGCTACCGCGAGGTCGGTGTCCCCGGCGAGTGGGTATCCCCTTCCGAGCCGCTCGACGAGCTTGCCTTCCTGTACTTCCTGCGCACCGCTCCGCTTCGATTAGGCCGGTCTTACACCTACTCACGCTATTTCAGGACCGGCTACAATCCGATCCAGGTGGTCGTCGGCGCTGCCCGTGAATCGGTGGCGATGCCGGATGGAAAAAGCGTGCCGTCCATCCCGGTAGAGATCACCTCGCGTGGAATGACGATGAAAGTCTGGCTCACGGACGACGCCCGCCGGCTGCCCGCCCAGCTGGAGATTCCGCTTCAGTTCGGAGTCGTGTCGCTGGTGCTGGCCGGGAGAGAACAGCGGGGCAGCGGGGCGGCGGGGCAGTAGCAGCATACCTACTGATCCGAACCTTTTCGCCTGTCCGCCCGCCTAATACCTCCCCAAATAATTGTCGATCTCCCACTTGCTTACCTGCAGGTTGTACTGCAGCACCTCATCTCGCTTGGCCTCCAGAAAACGCTCCGTCAAGTGCTCCCCCAGGGCCGCCTTGATCACGTCGTCCTTTTCCAGTGTCTCCAACGCCTCGTGGAGATCGCGCGGCAGCTCGTCGATCCGGTACTTCCGGCGGTCCCGGTAACTCATGGTGAAGATATTGCGGCTAACCGGTTCTCGAGCCTCCAGCTTGCGCTCGATTCCGTCCAGGCCGGCCGCCAGCTGGACGGTGAGGGCGAGGTACGGATTGCATGAGGGGTCCGGCATGCGGAGCTCGCAGCGGGTGCCGAGTCCGCGCCGGTCGGGAATGCGCACCAGTGGCGACCGGTTGCGCATCGACCAGGCGACGTTGACCGGTGCCTCGTACCCCGGCACCAGCCGCTTGTAACTATTAATGAGAGGATTGGTAATGGCGCAGAACCCGCGGGCGTGCTGAAGAAGTCCCTCGATGTAGCTCAGCGCGACCCTGGAAAGCTGATGCTCTGCCTTGGGGTCATAGAACGCGTTTTCCTTGCCGCGGAAGAGCGACTGATGGGTGTGCATCCCGCTGCCGTTGATCCCCTCGATCGGCTTGGGCATGAACGAAGCCATGAAACCGAAACGACTGGCCACATTGCGGACCACGAACTTGAACGTGGTCAGGTTGTCGGCGGTGGTGAGCGCGTCGGCGTACTTGAAGTCGATCTCGTGTTGGCCGGTGGCAACCTCGTGATGTGCGGCCTCCACCTCAAAGCCCATCTCCACCAACTGCTCCACGATCACCCGCCTGATCTCCTCACCCCTATCCACCGGGCCCAGATCGAAATAGGCGGCCGAATCGTGAGTAATGGTGGTCGGCGAGCCATCCGGCGCCTTCTCGAAGAGAAAGAACTCGGCCTCGCACCCCGCCATCA
>JBKJZM010000057.1:0-24693 GCA_046715295.1 Gemmatimonadales bacterium
TCGATGCCGCCCATGTCCGGCATGACGATGTCCATGGTGACGAGGTCGGGCTTCAGCATGCGGTACTTCTCGACCGCCTGCAGCCCGGACTCGGCCTCACCCACGACCTCGAAGCCGGCCTGACTCAGGATGTCGCTGATCATCGTTCGCATGAAGATGGCGTCGTCGCAGACGAGCACGGTTTGATTCCCAGACTTCCCTCCTGCATGTTAGTGGGCAGCGACCATCTAGCCTCCGATGATCGGAGCAAACAAGGCGTCCACGTCGAGCAGGATGAAGTGCTGGTCGGCTCCCACGCCCACCGCCTTCACCAGTCGGGGATCGACCCCGGGCAGGTCCCGGCGTTCGACGACCGAGGCTGCAGGGACCTCCAGGAAGTCCAGCACCTGACCGACCCCCAACCCGTACCCCCGACCCTTCACCTCGAGGACCACGATAGCGCCCTCATCGGTCGGACGTCTCGGCTGGTCCAGCAGCAGGTGACCGTCCAGCACGGTGAGCAGGCTCCCGCGAACGTTCACCAGCCCCTCGACTGCATCCGGCACACCCGGGATGCGGGTAGCCGGCAGGCGCGGGAGGATCTCACGCACGATCCCTGCCGGGGCCGCGCAGATAATCTCACCGATTCGAAAGACGACGGCGTGAAGGGCGGGAGAGTTAGCCATCTCTATTAAAGAAACGAAGATAGCTCAGAGGCTCGGAAGGGGCAACCAGTTCTTCACCACCCGCGACAACGAGTGCAGCTCTCAAATCGGCTGGCCACTCAGAATGGAATTCAAGTGGTTCTCCGCTTACAGGATGGCGGAATGCCAGAGCCGCCGCATGAAGTGCCTGGCGGGGTGTCGCCCGCTCCAGCAGCTCGGCCCCCCGCCGGGCGGCTCCGGAGATTCTCCGACTGCCTCCCCCGCCGTAGACCGAATCACCCACGATCGGGTGCCCCAGGTGCTCGAGATGCACCCGGATCTGATGGGTTCGCCCGGTGTGCAGCTCCAGGCGGAGCAGATCTACCACCTCGAAACGCGCCACCACAGCCGCGTCGGTGCGGGCGGGACGGCCCTCCGGGGAAATACTCATGCGCTTCCGGTCGCGCTGGCTCCTGGCGATGGGCGCATCGATCCGGACCGAGCCCGTGTCCAGATGGCCCCAGACCAGTGCCGCGTAACTCCGATGCACCCGGCGCGCCGCAATGGCGGCGCCAAGCTTCCGGTGGGCCAGATCGGTCTTGGCGATGATCATGAGACCGGACGTGTCGCGATCGAGCCGATGGACGATTCCCGGCCGACCATCGGCTCCCCCCGCCAGCGTGGTGCCGCGGGCGACGAGCGCGTTGACGAGAGTGTCGTCCCAGTGGCCGGGGGCCGGGTGCACGACCAGACCAGCAGGCTTGTCGATTATGGCGAGGTGCTCGTCCTCAAAGACGAGCGTGAGTGGGATGGCCGCCGGTTGAAGCGTTCGAGGCGATTCGTGTTGCGGGATCCGGACGATCACGACCTCGCCCCGGGTCAGGAGCCGGGAAGCGCGAGCGATTTTTCCGTCGACCGTCACCCGCTTATCGGCCACCAGACGCGCGGCCTGGGTACGGGAGAGGGCCATCTGATCGGCGAGAAAGCGGTCGAGGCGTTCGGTTTCCAGGCTGACAACAGTGAATTCGACTTCGCGACCGGGATCTGCCTCGGACCTGGCGTCTGAGCTGTCCCGCTGCCCCGCTGCCCCGCCCCGCTTCCCCGCCTTCACCTCAGGCAGCCGGAACCGACTCCGCCTCCGCCCGGCGGGCGTCCTCCCGCCACAGCGAGATGGCGAGTGCGATGGCACCGCAACTGACGGCGATGTCGGCCACGTTGAAGGTCGGCCACCGATACGCCCCGATGCCGACGTCGAGGAAGTCCACCACGCCCCGTCCGCTGCGGATTCGATCGATCAGGTTTCCCGCGGCGCCACCGGCGACGAGTCCCAGCGCGAGCTGCCGGAAGCGGTCAGCCGCGGGAGTGGTGCGTGACATCCGCCGCAGGACAAAGACGGCCACCAAGGCTACCGCGAAGAAGATCCAGCGGGAGTAGGGACCCACGTGAAGCCCGAACGCCGCGCCCTGGTTGTACACCAGACGCAGCTGAAACCATTCACCCACCACCGGGATGCCCGGTGTGCGGAGCAGCGTGGCCTCCGCAATTAGCTTGGTGACCAAATCGAGCACCACCGTTGCCAGCGCTGCCAGGACGAACAATCGGCGCGGGGAGCCTGGCACCCCGGCGTCAGCGTCGCTTGCCATCTTCTTCTTTCTCCTTGCAGGTGATGCAGAGCCGTGCGTGCGGCAAGGCGTCGAGACGCTCGAAGTTGATCTCCTGCCCGCACTGATGGCAATGTCCGAACTTGTCGGGTGTGCCGTACAAACGGCGCAGCGCCTCGTTCACGTGCCAGAGATAGCGGCCCTCCTGCGAGGCAAAGAGAAATTGCTTCTCCCTTTCCATGGCATCGGTGCCCTGATCCGCCATGTGGAAGGAATAGGAGGAGAGATCGCCGTCGGATGACTGAAGCGTGGCGTTAAAGGACTCGTCGTAATAGCCCAGCTCCTTCATCACACGGGCCCGCTCTTCCATCAGGCGCTTTTCCAGGTGCGACAGCTGTTTCTTATTCATTACGCGTCCATAGGTTGAGGGCCGGCGCCGTCCCGGCCGTCCTGATGTCGTTGCACTCCCACCAGCACTCCGTGTCCATCGATGTCCACCTGCTGTTCCAGATCGGGCGCCGGCGCGCGGCTTACCACCTCCAGCCCCCGCGCCAGGGTCTCACCCTGGATGAACCCGGCATGGGCCCGCACGGCATCGAGCACCGACGGGTCGCCGTCGATCCAGAGCGAGATACGATCGGTATACAGATACCCCGCCTCCTTGCGGATCCGCTGCACCCGGTTCACGACCTCCCGAGCCAGGCCTTCGCGTCTGAGATCCTCATCGAGACGGGGATCCAATGCGGCCACGAACGGACCGCTGCTCTGCACCAGCCAGTTGCTGGCCACCTCGCGCTCGACGGTAACGTCCTCCGGCATGTAGGTGACGGCCTCACCCTCCAGCTCGAGCGTCGCCGGGATGCCGCCCTCCAGGCTCCGGAGCTGTCCCGGCGTGAGCGTAGCGGCTGCCGCGGCCACCGCCGGGGTGCGCTTGCCGTAGCGCTTGCCGAGCGTGCGGAAGTTCGGCTTGGGGCGGAGTCGAACCAGATCGGTGTCGGAGGCGACCACTTCGATCTCCTTGACGTTTACCTCCAGCCGCAACAGCTCCAGCAGCTGATTCAGCATTGGGCCCCGCACCGTCGCGGGAACCGCTACCTGCATCCGCCCGAGCGGTTGCCGGACCCGAAGGTTGCGCTCCTCGCGGGCAGAGCGGGCCAGCGAGGCCAAGCGGCGGACGGCATCCATGGCCGCTTCGAGGTCCGGCATTCGCGTGCCCCGCGGTACGGGGAACCCGGCCAAGTGCACGGAGGTTCCCGCCAGGGCCCGGTGAAGCCAATCGGTCGCGAACGGCGCGGCCGGAGCGAGCAGCCGGCTGACGGTGGTCAGGGTCTCGTAGAGGGTCGCCAGGGCCGCCGGATCGGCCACCGAGTCCGGTGCCCAGAAGCGGGCCCGATTGACCCGGACGTACCACTGGGACACGTCGTCCACGACGAAGTCCAGAATGGTACGCACCCCTGCGGTGACATCGTACTGCGCCCACGCCTCAGTTACCGTTTCCACCGTCGCGCCCAGCCGGCTCAGCAGCCAGCGATCCACCAGCGGACGCTGGTCCGCGGAAGGCGAATCTAGCGGGGTCCAGTCCCCCGCGTAGCCGGCAAAGAAGGTGTAGCTGTTCTTCAGGGCGTTGAAGAACTTCCCCGCGACCTCGGGAATGGTGCGGGCATCGAACCGCTTGGGCAGCCAGACCTGGCTCGACGCCAGCAGGTATAGCCGGATGGTATCCGCCCCGTGCTGCTCGATCATGGTCCAGGGATCGACCACGTTGCCTTTGCTCTTCGACATCTTCTGGCCCTGCGCGTCCTGGATCAGATCGTTCACGATCACGTGTCGGTAGGCCAGGCTGTCGAAGGCGGTGGTGGCAATCGCCAGAAGCGAGTAAAACCACCCCCGGGTCTGGTCGAGGCCCTCGCAGATGAAATCGGCCGGGAAATGCGCGGCGAACTCATCCTCATTTTCGAAGGGATAGTGCCACTGGGCGTAGGGCATGGCGCCGGAGTCGAACCAGGTATCGATCACCTCCGGGGTGCGCCGCATCAGGCCGCCGCAGCGGCAGGCCCAGGTGTACTGGTCGATGAAGGGTTTATGCGGGTCGAACCCCTCCGGCAGATCACGTCCCCAGCGCCGGCTCAGCTCGGCGTAGCTGCCGATCACCTCGACGTGGGCAGGATCGTCGTCGCAGACCCACACTGGAAGCGGCGTACCCCAGTACCGGTCCCGCGAAAGCGCCCAGTCGACGTTGTTCTCCAGCCACTCGCCAAAGCGCCCGGCGCCGACTTCCGGCGGGTGCCAGTCCACCTCACGGTTTAGCTCCAGCATCCGCTCCTTCACCGACGAGGTGCGAACGAACCATGAGTCGCGGGCGTAGTAGATCAGCGGGCTGGAGCAGCGCCAGCAGTGGGGATAGCTGTGCTCGTAGGGCTCGGTCAGATGCCAGCGGCCATCCCGCTTGAGCCGCTGGACGATCAAATCGTTGGTCTCCCGCGCGGTGACGAGCCGTCCCTCGATTTCCGGCCAGGAAGTGCCGGTCAGCGTGCCGTCCGGTGCTACCGGGCGTACCAGCGCCAGCCCATGCTCGACCCCGACCTGATAGTCATCGGCCCCGAATGCCGGTGCCAGGTGCACCAGCCCCGATCCATCGCCGGCGGTTACGAAATCCGCAGCCACCACCAGCCGTGACACCCGGTCGTCCGGTAGCGGAACCACTTCCAGGGGCCGTTGGTACCGGAGCCCGATCAGCTCCCGCCCCTTGAAGGTGCGGCGGGTGCCAAGCTCGCCGAAGCTGGGAACACCTGCCTGGCTGCTGCTGGGAAGGGCGGCCCGCTCCGTAGCGAGGATGATTCGCCGGTCGCCGACCACATACTCCCCGTATTCCAGGTCGGGGTTCACCGCCACAGCCACGTTAGACAGCAGGGTCCAGGGCGTGGTGGTCCAGACCAGGAGCTGCCGGCTCGGATCCTCAGTGAGTGGGAACGTCACGTAGACCGAGTTGGTGGTCACGTTCTCGTAGCCGAGCGCCAGCTCGTGGCTCGATAACACCGTTCCGCAGCGGGGACAGTATGGCAGCACCCGGTGACCCCGGTAGAGCAGCTCGCGCTGGTGCAGCCGCTGGAGCAGCCACCAGACGCTCTCGATGTAGTCGTTGCTCAGGGTCACATACGGGTGCTCGTAGTCCAGCCAGAACCCGATCCGGTCGGACAGATTTTCCCACTCCGCCTGGTACTTGAAGACACTCTTGCGGGCACGGGCATTGAACTCCTTCACCCCGAACCGCTCGATGTCTTTTTTCCCGGTGAGCTTGAGCTCCTTCTCGACTTCAATCTCGACCGGCAGGCCGTGCGTGTCCCAGCCGGCAATGCGCGTTACCGACTCTCCCTGCATCGCGTGGAACCGGCACACCAGATCCTTGATGGTTCGGGAAAAAACGTGGTGGATCCCGGGCCGGCCATTCGCGGTGGGAGGGCCCTCATAGAAGACAAAGGGTCGCCCCTCGCGCCGCGACTCCATTGTCTGGCGGAAGAGATTCTCGGACTTCCACAGGTCCAGCTGGCGGAGCTCGAGCTCATGGGGAGTCAGGCCGGGCCAGGGCGGGAACGGCATCAGGGAAGGCGCGCCACCAGCGCGCCGATGAGCCGGGAGAGCGAGGGCTCGGCCCGGGCGGCGGTCGCGATGATGCGACTGATTTCGGCCGGCTCGAGCGCGTCCGGCAGGCATTGATCGGTGATGATCGAGATGCCAAGGGTCCTCATGCCGGCGTGGTTCGCCACAATTACTTCGGGCACGGTCGACATCCCGACGACGTCCGCGCCCATCACCCGCAGCATGCGGTACTCGGCCCGAGTCTCGAGGCTGGGGCCCGGCACCGCGACGTACACTCCTTCCCGCAGCACGATGCCGAGATCGAGGGCGACGGATCGCGCCAGCGCACGGAGTTCGGAATCGTAGGGGGCGGACATATCGGGGAATCTCGGTCCCAGCCGCTCGTCGTTGGACCCAACCAGCGGATTGTCGCCGAGCAGGTTGATGTGATCGCTGAGGAGGACAAGCTCACCCGGGCCCCACAGTGGATTCATGCCCCCACAGGCATTGGAGACCACCAGGCTTCTGGCCCCGAGCGAGTGAAGCACGCGCACCGGGAATGTCACCTCGGCAAGATCGTACCCCTCGTACCGGTGGAAGCGGCCCTGCATCGCTACGACCGATCGTTTTCCCAGTTGGCCGAGCAGAAGCCGTCCGGCGTGGGTCTCAACAGTGGACAGGGAAAATCCCGGGATCTCCTCGTAGGGAATCGAGGCTTCCACGTCGATCTGCTCGGCCAGCCCGCCGAGACCCGTCCCCAGAATGATGGCCACATCAGGACTGACGGAGGAGCGCTTCCGCACCACTTCGGCAGCGGCCTCGATGCGGTCGAACAGGGGAGGCGCTACCGTCACTGGCCGCCTCCGGCAGCGGGATCGCCCCGAGGCTCCGTGACCTCGGGAACGGTGCGGCGTTGCAGGCCGTCCACCTCACCCAGATGTCGCTCCAGCAGTGTCCGGAAGCTGGAGACGTAGGTAGTGAACTGCCGGGCGGCGCCGTCGGCGCGCTCGCGCACGACCGCCTCCTCCTGACGAGCTCGCTCCAGGATTCGTTCCGCCTCCATCCTCGCCTCGCGTAACAACAGCTCGGCTTCCCGTTCGGCCTGTGTCCTGCTGTCTACTCGGAGCTGTTGCGCGGCCACCAGGGCCTCGTTCATGGCTCGCTCCCGGTCCCGGAACGAACGCAACTGTTCCTGCACGCTGCGGACCCGCTCTTCCTGCTGGGCACGGTCCCGGAGCAAGCGCTCGAGCTCCTCGGAGATGGCGAGCTTGAACTCGTTCACCTGGTTCCGGTCGTAGCCGCGCAGGGCACGGGTGAACTCCTGCGACCGCACGTCCAGCGGCGTCAAATGGAAGGCGTGATCGTCGCTCATGTCTCCCGCTCCCCAAACAGGACGGTGCCCAGCCTGATCATTGTTGCGCCCTCCTCGACGGCAATGGCGTAGTCCCCGGACATCCCCATCGACAGCTCGGGTAGTCGGTGCCCGGACCGCTCGGCCGCCTCGCGCAGCTCCCAAAGGAGCCGAAATGAGCGGCGCTGTTCCGACTGGTCGTCGGTCAGCGCACTCATGGTCATCAGGCCCTCCACCTCGAGCCGGTCGAGCGTCTGCAGCTGTGCCAGCAGCGCCGGGAGCGAGTCAGGCAAGACACCTCCCTTCTGCGGCTCAGCCGAGCAGTTCACCTGCACCAGCACGCGCTGTGGGCCAGTGCCCGTCGAGCGCCGGGCAAGCTCGGCAGCCAGATCGATCCGGTCGACCGAATGGATGAGGGCGAACCGTCCGACGGCAGTGCGCGCCTTGTTGCGCTGCAGGCTGCCGATCAGATGCCACTCGACGGACAGATCGGCCACCGCTTGCTGCTTCTGGAGGGCCTCCTGCACCCGATTCTCGCCCACATCGCTGAGCCCCGCTGCCACCGCCGCACGGATGGCTTCCGGGCCATGGGTCTTGGTCACCGCTACAATGCGTACCGGATGACGCCATCCGCGGGAGGCCTGGCTTCGGGCCACCGTCTCGCGCACAAGGGCCAACCGAGCCGAAAGGCCTGGGAAGTCCATAACCCTCTAATTTACCGTGGGATGGTGGGTTATTGAAGCCAGCAGACAAGGCGGAAGTGAAGTTCCTACCGCCCGCTATCGACGCCCCGAATCCTCAGTTCAGTCAGGGCGGCACGGAGGGCAGGATTGGGTGAGAGTTTCAGCGCGTAGTCCAGGGCCCGCTGCATCTTCTCGATCTCCCCGCGGTCGCTGAATGCATAGGCGAGCTGCACGAATGGAAAGGAGAGGGTGGCGGCAATGCTGGCGCTGGTGCTCTCCAGCCGGGTGACGTCGCCCTCGAGCAGTCCGGCGTAGCGGTACGTGTCCCACACCAACCGGTCCGACGTAGGAAGGTCAAGCGGGGCGCCCGCAAGGCGGCGAAAATCGAGCGAGGTCGAGGTGGTGTCGGGGTTACCGGTTTGCAGCAAGAAGCCCAGGGCCTGCTGAATCACGTACGCGCCCAGCCCGGCAAACTCGCGCCCGGCGGTGATGGCCCACACGATGGGCCGCCGTCCTACGTTCTGCTGCACCACGCTGAGCGTGAGGATCTCGTTGGGCAGGAGGTAGCTCCCGGTTTCGAGCCTGCGGGTGAGCGGCCCCAACTTGAGATCCTGCGTCTGGGAGACCGCGTGTCCCATCATGGCGGTGGCTATCGCCGAGTCGGACATGGTGTGCAGCGGCCAGTCAGGCGCCGGTGTGACGGCACCCTGCCAAAGCTTGGGAAGCGCAGACTGGTCGACGGGACGCACGGGAGCGTCGCGTAGCTGGCGCATGTACCAATCGGTATTGGCCAGGGCCAGGCAGACCACCGTCACGTCCTGCCGGATTCCGGCGACTTCCTGAGCCCACCAGAGCGGGAACGTGTCGTTGTCGCCATAGGTGAAGAGGATTCCATAGGGGGGCACGGTGTTCAGCAGATCGTAGGCAAAGTCCGCGGCCAGGGTGGCGTCGGGCCCGTGCCGCCTCGAGGCGGCCGACCAATTCAACGCCAGCGGAAGAGCGGCGAGCATGAGCGCAGCCGGCGCCAGTCGGCCAAGCCCCCCCGCGCGCCCGATGAGTGCTCGCGCCAGGACGACCAGCCCCATTCCGGCCCAGAGCCCCCACACGATGAAGCTCACGACAAAGAAATAGTCCCGCTCCCGGACTTCGTGGTTACTACCGGCCGGGTACAGATCGAACCAGCGCCCGAACCCGGGTCTGAAATTCATGTAGACCACCAGGCCGATCCCGGTGACCATGAACAGCCCAAACAGGAGCCACCACGCGGAACGGTCGGCCCGTCGCTGAGCCAGCGAGCCGCGCAGGCCGAGTCCGACGAAGATCAGGGCAATGGGGACCTGGAACCATCTGCCGACCGACTTGGCCCACTGCCAGGTGAAATACTCGATGTAGTCCCCGAACTGGATCGCCAGCAGGCCGAGGGTGCGGCCCGGATTGTCCGGACCATGCGGCACTGTGGGGTCGTCCAGCGGCGTACGGGGTGGATACTGGGCACGGCGGATCACATCGAGCAGGGCGTCAAGACGGCGAGACAGGTCGTAGACCGCAGGTGCGGCCTCGTTGATCGGCGGATTCTGGGCCGAACGGATGAAGATGTAGAGATATGGTGTCACGGCGATGCAGGCGATGAACAGGCTGAGGGCCGCGAAGCTCCCCACCCGCCCGAGCACGGCGTAGATCGCCGCGGCGACGAAGCAGAGGCTCCCGATCAGGATCAGCCCTGTGCTACCGAGGCCGGTACCGATGAGCAGGGCCCAGACGCCGGCGACCACAGCGAGCTGGCCCCATTCCGCTCTTTCCTGCGCCGGATCCCGTGCCGGTGCGCTCCGCAGCGTGGTAGCCACGAACATCACGACGGCGGGGCCGGCGAGTAGCGCCAGCAGGTGGTTGCCGATAGAGATCCCCGCCAGATACACGATCAACAGCAGTATCCGAGGCGCACGGTTGGTTCCCCGCTCCCGTCGCCAAAGGTGCAGCAGCCAGCTGATGGCGGCGATGGTGAAGGTGGCGACGGTGTAGACCTCGGTCTCGTTCGAGTTCTGCCAGTTGGTAAAGGTGAAGGCCCCCAGCATCGCGGCCGCTGCCGCGCCTCCCAGGGACAGCAGTCGTACCGTCCGCCTCTCCAAGCCGTCGGTGAACAGCCGGATCGACTCGTGAGTGACGAGGAAGAACAGTCCCGCGGCCGCGGCGCTCAGCACCGCGCTGAGCAAGTTGGTTCGGACCGCGTATTCGCCGATTGGGAGCAGCATCGCCCAGACGTGCGCGATCATGACGAAGAGCGGAGTACCCGGTGGGTGCGGAATCCCCAGAGTCCTGGTGGCCGCGATGAACTCACCGGCATCCCAGAAGGTGACGGTCGGGGCCAGGGTGAGGACGAAGACCGCCAGCACCAGAGCCGCTACCCCGAAGGCGACGCGGTAAGGCGGACGGGCTTGCCCTGAGCGGAGGGAATGGGCGGACGGATCGTTCGGACTGATGACCACTATCCGCTTCCTACGGCATGTGCCAGGGCGAGCGCTTCACGGGCTGAGCTCACGTCATGCACCCGGAAGAGCCGGGCTCCACGGTCGTATCCCAGCGCACAGGCAGTGGCCGTAGTCCGGTCGCGCTGGTCCACCGGCCCGCCGGTGACGGCCCCGAGGAAGCGCTTGCGCGATGGTCCAATCAGCACCGGCCGTCCCAGCGCCTCGAGAGCGGCGAGCTGATCGAAGAGAACCAGATTCTGCTCGGCCGTTTTGGAGAAGCCGAATCCGGGGTCGATGACGGTCGAGTCGGGGCCGATTCCGGCTTCGGCCGCCAGCTCCAGCGACCTTCGCAGCTCGGCCAGCACGACTCCAACTACATCTCCACCGTAATCCGCGTGAAGGTAGGACGAGACTTCGAGGTTGGCGCCACGCGAGTGCATCAGGATGACGCCCGCCTTGGCGGCGGCGACGGTGGGAGCCATGTCAGGATCCAGGCGGAGGGCGGAGACGTCGTTCACGACCGCGGCCCCGGCATCCAGGGCCGCGCGGGCCACACTCGCCTTCACCGTGTCGATGGAGACGACCAGAGCCGGATATCTTCGTGTGATCTCCTTCAGGACCGGCACCACCCGGCGGAGCTCTTCCGCCTCGGGTACCTCCTCGGTTCGGTCGGGCCGGGTGGATTCGCCCCCGACATCGAGGATGGTTGCGCCGTCGGCGACCAACTGCTCCGCGTGCGCGAGGGCCGCGTCGATTCCCACGAAGCGGCCCCCGTCGCTGAAGCTGTCAGGTGTGACGTTGAGGATCCCAACGAGAACCGGGCTATCGAGAAACACCGAGCCGCGGGCCGTCTGCCATGTAGCGGCCGTGCCAGGCGGCAACGCCATTCCGATTCCTACCGCGATCTGCGCGAGGGCCTCGGGAACCGTCCAGGGGCGCGCCAATGCACTAAGGCGTGACCTGCTGCCCGCCAGGATCGCCCAGTTCTCCCCGGTGAGCACCTCGAGGCCCAGGCCACCTGCGAAAGGGACCAGAGCCTCGACTGTGCCCTGGTCCAATCCGGTAAGATGAAATGCCGAGTTGTGGATTCCTTCGGCGGCGGTGTCCGCTAACGCTTCCTCCCAGCCGTGGGAGCGGAGCGCTTCACGCACCGCCCGAGGTGAGTGAAGCGCCAGCGGCGTGACATTCACGCGCCGGCGGGTTCGGCCGGAGGCGCTCCTAGGATCGGGGCACGGGCCGGCGTCGCGCCTGGCTTGGCTGCCTGCCCGCTCGGCGCGGCGCTGGGTTCCACCGGCGGCAGGGTGCGGGGCGGAAGCGGCTGATTCTTCGCCAGCCGGTCTAGGTCCTCCCGATCGATGGTCTCACGGTCCAGTAGCGCTTGCGCGATGCGATCGAGCAGCTCCCGGTTGGCGCCCAGAATACTGCTGGCGCGGGCGTAGGCCTCGTCGATCAGGCGCTTCACCTCGCCATCTACCATCTGCGCGGTGCGCTCGGAGATTTCCCTCCGTTGGGCGAACTCGCGGCCGAGGAAGATTTCCTGCTCTTTGTCGCCGACGGCAAGCGGGCCGATGAGCTCGCTCATGCCGAATTGGGTGACCATCCTCCGGGCCAGGCCGGTGGCGCGCTCGATGTCGTTCCCCGCCCCAGTGGTGATCTTGTCCGGGCCGAAGACCAACTCCTCCGCTACTCGCCCGCCGAAGAACATGGCCAGGCTGCCAATGAGCCAATCCTTGCTGTAATTGTGCCGGTCCACCTCCGGAATTGAGGCGGTGAGGCCCAGGGCGCGCCCGCGTGGCACGATGGTAACCTTATGGATAGGATCACTCCCGGGGATCTTGATGGCCACTATGGCGTGGCCCGCCTCATGATACGCCGTCAGGGTGCGCTCCTCTTCGGTGAGCACCAAGCTCCGGCGCTCGACACCGAGCATGACCTTGTCCTTGGCGTCTTCGAAGTCCGACATCTCCACCAGGGTCTTGTTGCGCCGGGCCGCGAGCACGGCCGCCTCGTTGACCAGGTTGGCCAGATCGGCCCCCGCCATGCCCGGTGTACCCTTGGCGATCACGTCGAGCCTAACGTCGCCCGCGAGCGGGATCTTACGGGTGTGAACCCGGAGGATGCCCTCCCTGCCCCGCACATCCGGCGCATCGACCACGATGGTGCGATCGAAACGGCCCGGGCGAAGCAGCGCCGGATCGAGCACGTCCGGACGGTTGGTGGCGGCCACCAGGATGACGCCGTCGTTGGACTCGAAGCCATCCATCTCGACCAGCAACTGATTCAGCGTCTGCTCCCGCTCGTCGTGCCCCCCGCCGAGGCCAGCGCCGCGATGCCGCCCAACGGCATCGATCTCGTCGATAAAGATGATGCAGGGAGCGTGCGACTTTCCCTGCTCGAAGAGGTCACGCACCCGGCTGGCTCCCACACCCACGAACATCTCCACGAAGTCGGATCCCGACATCGAGAAGAATGGCCGGCCCGCCTCGCCGGCGACGGCCTTGGCCAGGAGCGTCTTGCCGGTACCCGGCGGACCCACCAGCAACGCTCCCTTCGGGAGCCGCCCGCCGAGCCGAGTGAACTTCTGGGGATCCTTCAGGAACTCGATGATCTCCTGGAGCTCGACCTTGGCTTCGTCGGCCCCCGCCACGTCGGCGAAGGTCACCTTTGGCGTATCGCCGGCCAGGAGCTTGGCCTTGGACTTACCGAAGGCGAAGGCGCGGCTTCCACCAGCCTGAAGCTGGCGCAGAAGGAAGAACCAGAGCCCCAGTATCACTATCCAGGGAAGCGCCGCAATAATGATGGCGGTGATCCCGCCCTTGGGCTCCTTGGCCAGAATGGGGACGTTGGCATCCTCGAGCCGCTTGAGGAACACCTCGCTGTTGGCCACCGGCAGCAGCACCTGGAAGCTCTTGGCGCTCCTGCCTTCCTGGCTTACCGGGTTCCGGAAGTCTCCCTCCAGCCGCTTACCGTCGAACACTTCGACCCGAGCCACATTGCCCTGGTCGAGCTGCTTACTGAATTCGGTGTACGAGAATTCCTGGGTCGGGTTGCGCTGCCGGCTCATCATCTGAAACAGGGCGAGCGCCAGTAGGTCCACCACCAGCCAGAGAGCCAGGTTCTTGCTGAAATTTCCCCAGTTGGTGCGAGGGGATCGAGGCGAGTTTCGGTCTGCCATTTATTCCAAGTCCGCAATGAACGGGAGGTGACGAAAATTCTCGGCGTGGTCGAGCCCATATCCGACCAGGAAGGCCGGTGGCGCCCGAAACCCCACAAAACGGAGCTCCGGGCGCGGCGCGGACGCCAGTTGCTTGTCGAGTAACGCGCAGATCGCGAGACTCCGCGGTTGCCGCGCGGCCAGCAGCACCATCAGGCGCTCCAGTGTCTTGCCAGTATCAATAATATCCTCATCGAGGAGGATATGTTTGCCTTCCAGTCGGGTCTCCGGGTCGTAGACGAGGCGAACCTTGCCGCTCGACACCTTGCCGTCCCCATAGGAGCTGGCCACGAGGAAATCGACCTGGATGGGGCGCTGGATCTTGCGGACGAGGTCGCTGAGAAAGATGAAGCTGCCCTTGAGGAGTCCGAGGACCAGCAGCTCCCCGTCCGGATAGGCCCGGGTGATCTCGTCGGCCAACGTCTGGACCTTCGCGGCAATGGTTTGCTCGTCGAACACGATCGATTTGACAGGGCGACCTCCGGTCCGGCGCAGAACGTCAGGGGTGCTCAGCATCGACGCGCAGCGCCTCCGTTCCACGGACCGGGACGAGGGCATCGGAGCGGCAGACGCCCGGGATCCAGACGATCTCCTGTTCCTGCGCCAACACCGGCCAGGATACCCGCCGACTTCGTGGCACCCGGACCTCCTGGAAGCAGCGCACCACCAGCCGCCGTCCGGTACCTCCCAGCGGCTTCAGCTTTTCACCCGGCGACCACCCCCGGACCGTCAGCGGATCGAGGGTGAACCAGGCACTCATGCCGGTCCGCTCCTGGCGAGCCGGAACCGTGGCAAGCGCCCAGCAGAGGTTCCAGCGGCCCCAGCTCCCATGCCCGCTCCGGCCTTCGAGCGACCATTCCGGCCGCTCAGGCGTCGGAACGTTGCGCCCAATGCGTAGGCGGCCGAACACCAGCTCGGCGATCCAGACGCCGCCCAGCGGCACTCTCGATCCGCTCTCACCGCTCTTCACTAGCGCGAGAACCCGGCCGACGCGCGAGGGGCCTAGCTGACAACCTGCCCGGCGCGCCGCTGCGAGAATGACCGCTTGGGCCAGCGATGAATCATAGCCGCCGAGGGACGGGGCAGCAACGGAAATCCCTTCGCTATCAGCGGCAAAATCGAGATCGGGCAGGGCATCCAGAACTGAGTCCCAGGCGGCACGGTCACGGCCGGCCTGACTGGAGATCCGTTGGATCTTCGAGTCGACGTCGGGGAGCCGCCGGCGAAGTATCGGGAGCAGCTGGGTGCGAAGCCAGGAACGCATATGCCGCGGGTCCGAGTTGGCCGGATCGTCCCAGGATTGCAGTCCGGTTTCCGTCAGATGGCGAAGTAAGTCGGCCCGGGGAAAGGAGAGGAGCGGACGCACCACTTCTCCCCGCACCGACGCCATACCCGCGAGACCTGCCGGGCCCGAGCCCGCGAGTACCCGCATCAGCACCGTCTCGACCTGGTCATCCGCATGGTGGGCCGTGAAAATGACACCGGCTCCCGCCCTGAGCCGTGCCCCCTCGAGCCAGGCGTAACGCGCCGTCCGGGCCGCCGTCTCACCCGCCTCCGGACCGAGCTCGAGCCGCCCGATCTCTGCTGCCAGCCCGTAGGACTGGGCTAGCTCCCTCACCTGCTCGGCGACCCGGCCGCTCTCGGGATGGATGCCGTGGTCCACGTGGGCGACCACCAGATCGAATCCGTGCGCGTCCCGGCTCTGGACCAGTAAGTCCAGCAACGCCACCGAATCCGGCCCTCCGGACACGGCCACGAGCGCCCGGCCGGGAGATAGCGAGAGGGAGGCAATCTGGCCACGAAACTGCTCGATCAGGGACATATACGAAACTAAACGAGGCGCGGTCCCCGGAGGCTGCCGCCGGGCTACCCAGGGACTTATAATCAGTGCTCTCCAGACCTCCCGGCCCGTCCCCCTCCGCCGGGCTTTGCCCCACTGTAGCTGCACCACGCATCTCGCCGTCTCTGCGAGGATGCTGCGCCGTCTTTGGAGGCTGCCCGATGTATCCTGCCGTCCCTCTGCACCTTAGAAAGCTTCTCCTCTGGGCCGCGCCTCTGGCCGGGCTCGCCTGCGGCGGAGATGGCGGCACGGATGTCGTTCTCCCGCCGCTGAGGATCGCCACCACGACGACGGGGGTCGAGGTCGATCCTGACGGCTACAGCATTTCAATCGACGGGCAGGCGCCTCAGCCGGTCGGTCCGAACGCCACTCTCATCGTCGAAGGAATCGCCGATGGCCAGCATACGGTTGAGCTGACCGGAATCGCCGGGAACTGCGCGGTGGGTGGTCAGAACCCGCAATCGGTGAGTGTGACCGCCGGGGCGACAGCTACCCTGGCCTTCGAGATCACCTGCTCATCCGCAGCGGGATCCATTCAGGTGACGACCACAACCAGCGCCACGAGCGGTGGCGAGATCGATCCTGACGGCTACAGTGTTTCAATCGACGGGCAGCCTTCACAGCCGATCGGCTTGAACGCCACCCTCACGGTCGATGGAATAGCCGATGGTTCACACACCGTCGCATTGTCCGGAATTGCCGGGAACTGCGGGGTCGGTGGCCAGAACCCGCAAGCGGTAACCGTGCTGCCTGGATCGACGGCCAGCCTGTCTTTCGAGATCATCTGCTCCTCGGGAACCGGATCGATTCAGGTGGTGACGGCAGCCAGCGGCGCCGGCACCGATCCGGACGGCTTCGTCTTGTTGCTCGACGGCACCGACCGGGGACCTATCGGCGCGAGTGCAACGAGCATTCTTACGGGACTTACAGCGGGACCACACAGCCTCGGTCTCACCGGGCTTGCGGGCAACTGTCAGATCTCAGGTGAGAACCCTCGCACGGTATTGGTGCCTGCCGGAGGGACGGCTCAGGTGGCATTCGCCGTTGCTTGTGCGGCGCCGGGCGCAACGACCGGAAGCCTGCAGATCGTGACGGTCACCACCGGGCCGTCCCAGGATGCCAATGGCTACCTGATTTCAATCGACGGCGGCGCGGGTCAGCCGATCGCCACGAATACCTCCGTTACGCTGTCAAACGTTACGGCCATTCTGCACGCCGTCGAGCTCCAGGGACTGGCGCCGAACTGCGGCGTCTCCGGAGACAACCCGCTTGGCGCTGCGGTCGCCGCCGGCGAAACCGCCCGCGTTGAGTTCAGGGTGACGTGTGCCGCCACGCTCGGCTCGCTTCAAATCATTATTACGGGGCTACCAGCCGCTACGCCCGCCGCGATCACGGTGTCCGGCCCGAACGGCTTCTCCCAGGCGATTACCGCAACGCGCACCTTGACCGGCCTGGCACCAGGCAGCTATGGGGTGAGCGCGCTGGACGTGGTAGCCGGCGCCATCACCTACACCGCCAGCGTCAGCAGCGCCACAGTGGCAGTCGCGGCTGGAGCCAGCCCTGCCGTAACGGTGAGCTACACCGGGCCCGCCGCCCCTACACTTAATCTGCGGATCCAGAGTCTGTATCTCACGCAGAGCACGCAGACGCCCACATCCAGCGTCCCGCTGGTGGCCGGCAGAGCAGGATTCCTCCGGGTGTTCGTGCTTGCCAATGAAGCCGGCAACGGGGCGACGCCGACGGTGCGGGTGCGCTTCCGCAACGGATCGTCACCCGTCATCGAGCGTACCATCAATGCCCCCGGGGAGTTCACGCCGACCGCAGTACAGGAGGGCGCATTGGGGAGCTCGTGGAACCTCCCCGTGGAAGCCGGGTTGATTCGGCCGGGGCTCTCGATCGAGGCAACGGTGGATCCGATTGGTGCGATCGCCGAGAGCAACGAAAATGACAACGGGAGCACAAAGGCGTTGACAGTTCGAACGGTGTCGACCGCCAGAGTTCTGTTCGTGCCGGTTCAACAAGGCAGCAGTGACCCGGGGAATGTTACGACTGCAAACAAGGATCAGCTTGTCGCCTTGGCTCGAAAGATCTATCCCCTGAACTCCATCGAGACCCAGGTCCGGTCGGTCTACTCAACAACCGGCGGCTCCCTTCAGTCTGATGGAGGCGGTTGGGACCAAGTACTTAGCGAGCTTGAAGGGCTACGGGTGGACGAGGGTTCTGACCAGACGTACTTCGGCGTAGTAAAGCTCGGCTACGTAGGAGGGAAGGACGGTAATGCTTTTCAAGGCGAGTTGAGAGCCGACGGGCCTCGCGCAGCTATGGGCACCGACGCGCAATCCAGCGTAGGGCGGGTTGTCGCTCATGAGCTTGGGCATACGTGGGGGCAACTCCACACTCCGTGCGGCGGACCACCGAACGTCGATGTGGGGTACCCCTACGGAAATGGCATTGGGGTGTATGGCTTCGATGTTGCCGCAGGAACCCTGAAGCCACCGTCCTCTCCTGACATCATGGGGTACTGCACGAATCCATGGATCAGCGATTACACCTACAGCCGGGTCATGACTTTCCGAGCCAGCCAGGCTGCATTACTAACGACTCCCTCCAACCAAAGGCAGCCTGCCCTGTTGATCTGGGGGCGCATCGTGAATGGACGGCCCGTCCTTGAGCCGGCCTTTGAAGTCGTAACCCGCCCAGAGCTGCCGAGGCGGCCCGGCCCGTACTCCCTTTCCGCTACGGCAATAGACGGGTCCCAGATCTTTTCTCTATCCTTCGACGTGGCGGCTGTTGAGGACCAACCGGCCGGCAGCGGTCACTTCGCCTTCGCGGTTCCGCTGGATCACGCTCGAACGGCTCGCCTGGGCAATCTGAGACTCCAAGGGCCGACGGGTGGCACTGCCAGGACGCGAACGTTAGCCCAGCTCAGGGAGGGACCGACGTCTCAATCCGTCATGGCCCGCCGGGTGGGAGAGATTGTCTCCCTCCAGTGGAACGCAGCTGCGCATCCGATGATCATAGTGCGGGACCCCGACACCGGCGAAATACTTTCGTTCGCCCGGGGTGGCTCGGTAATGGTTCGGACGGCGAAGGGTGAGCTCGATCTGGATGTGTCCGATGGAGTGCGGAGTCAGCGGGTGCGTGTGGCCATCAACCGTTCGTAAGCCGAGCCCGCTAACTTCCTGCCCACGGGCTTGGTGCTAGCGCCGGAGCTAACAGGATCGTCCGTGTCCGGTGTTTCCGATCGGTTCGAGTGCCAGACCCGGCTCTTTCCTCCGGCGATCTCCTCCATGGTGCGGCCGGAGGCCACCGACGTCTGGTTCTCGGCCGCAACATCGGATCCCGGCGCCGCAAACTCATCCTTGTGCTTGATGAGAAGCCACTGCGGTTTGCCGGGCCGATCGTTGCGCATTCGGACCAAAGCCCACGACCCTTTGAGCCGCTTGCCGTTGAGCACAAACTTGAAGTCGCCCTTCTCGAACCCCCGCCTCAGCCCCTCCTCCAGATCCGGATTGGTACCGCCGTAGCTGTAGGTCCCCCGGTCCCAGAGCATAACCGTGCCGCCACCATATTCACCCTGCGGGATCTTGCCCTCGAACTCGTTGTATTCGATCGGGTGGTCCTCGACCTGCATTGCCAGGCGCTTGACTGATGGGTCCAGGCTCGGGCCCTTGGGAACGGCCCAGCTCTTCATGACACCGTCGTGCTCCAAACGCAGATCGTAGTGCAGGTGGCTGGCCGCGTGCTTCTGGATGACAAACTGCAGTGTGCGACGAGGGCGGGTCTTCCCACCTTCAGGCTCGGCGGTCTGAGAGAAGTCTCGCTTGCGCCGGTACTCGGCCAACTCCGGCGCCGCAGGTCGCGCCACCTTGGCGGGCTTGCTTGAGCGATCGCCGGTGCTGCGTTTCTTGCGGGATGTCGTCTTCTTGGGCATGGTCCCCTTCCTGCGGTTTCTAGAGCCGCAGCTGCTCCATAGTGCACTGTTCCGCTGCCTTGTCCGGTCGCCAGCGCAAAAACCTGGTGCCGTGTCGAAATCTGCCGCCGGACACGTGATCGAATCCGACTTCGACGACCAGCTTAGGCGCCAGTGGTTGCCACTCCCCCGTTCGCTCGGTGCTCCACCGGCTGGGACCGCCAGGGGCCTTTCCGGTGAAGCCCGGTGGCTCGATCAAGCGCTCCAGCTTTTCGGTGAGGCCTTTCCGCTCCTCCGCGCGAAGACTCGAGGTGAAGCCGACGTGGTGAAGGAGACCGTGGTCGTCGTAGAGACCGAGGAGGAGCGAACCCACCCCGCCACCCTTCGAAGCATAACGGAAGCCACCGACGACGCATTCCGCGGTGCGCTGCCGCTTCACCTTTTTCATCCCGTCGCGCTCGCCCGAGCGGTACGGGAGATCGAGACGCTTCGCGATGACCCCGTCAAGGTCGCCCTCACCCCCGCCTGCGAGCCACGCTCGCGCCGTCTCCAGGCTGCGGGTGGCCTCGGAGAGCACGATCGAGTCGGACTTCTGGAACTGGCTGCCGGCGAACGACTCGAGACTGGGCCGCCGCTCAACCAGCGGCAGATCGACCAGCGCCTTGCCGCGCTCATCGACCAGCAGGTCGAAGACAACCAGACGGGCCGGGTGCGCCGCCACCAGCGTCCGTACCCGGCTCTCCGCCGGGTGCACCCTCAGCAGCAGCTCATCGAACGAGAGGCGGCCATCGACCGAAATCACGATCTCACCGTCGAGGACGAACTGCTCGGCCTGCAGGCGCTGTAGTGCCTCGACGATATCGGGGAAGTAGCGGCCTAGAGGCTTGCCGGCCTTCGACTGAATGCGCACCCCATCCGTATCCTTGAACGCCAGACAGCGGAACCCATCCCACTTGGGCTCGTAGAGCCAGGAGGATCCGTCGGGCAATGCCTCGGAGGAGTTGGCTTCCATCGGGGGGTAAGGAAACGCGAGCGGAAGGCTCATAACAGCTGGCCCAGGTCAAATCGTCGTTTCGAGTCGAACAGCGGCTTCCACAGATCGCCCAGCTTGCGCACCCGTCCGGGCACGTTGTCCATACGGTGGTCGTCGATCTCGAAGCCCGACTCCACCTCGTCCCAGGTCACCGGTGTCGACACCGCAGCGCGGGGGTTAGGCCTGACGGAATAGATCGATGCGAGCGTGCGGCCCCAGGCGTTCTGGTTGTAGTCCACCAGAACCCGTCCCCGCGGCCGCTTTGCGATTCGATACTCGGCCGTGATGAGGTCGGGGAACCCCTTGTCGAGCTGCTGCGCGAGCGCCTTGGCGAATCGCCAGACCTCCTTCTGCACCGGGCCGCGAACAATCGGCACGTACACGTGCATGCCCTTCGAGCCGCTGGTTTTCGCCAGCGGATTCATGCCCAGCGACTGGAGCGCGTCGCGCAGGACAAGAGCCGTCTCCCGCACCCGGGCGACGTCCGCTCCCTCGACCGGATCCAGATCGAAGTGGAGATAGTCCGGCCGGTCGACATCGTCGCACCGCGCGTACCAAGGGTTGAGATCGATGCAGCCGAGGTTCACCACCCAGAGCAGGGCAGCAAGGTCCTGGACCATTGGAAATGCGATCACGCTGTTCGACTTGTGGGTGATCTCGCAGGTCTCCAGCCACTCGGGCCGGGGCGATGGCGTGCGCTTCATGAAAAAGCATTTGCCATGTATGCCGTTGGGGTAGCGCTTCATTACCATCGCGCGGCCGGTGAGATGCGGCAGCAGTGCCGGGGAGATATCGGTGTAATACTGGAGCAGGTGCCGTTTGGTGTACCCGATCTCGGGCCAGAACAGCTTGTCCAGGTTGGTAAGCTGGACCTCGTGCCCCTCGAACCGGAGCACCGCGTTTTCCGCCTCCGGAATTCGGATCGCCGAGGGTGCTGCCCGGGTTCCGGTCATCCCTCGACCCCCACCCTTCGCGCACGCGCCCCGCGCCGGATGGCACCAGCCACCGGCTGATACGACAGCTCTGCCTCGTTGCGCACGGCGCGCAACAGCAGCGCACCACGGCTCATATCCCCCCGCCCCACGAAGTCGGTGGGAAAGAGCAGGCGCTCGCCCATGATCTCGAGCAGGACATCCACGTACTTGCCGGTCGCCACGCTGCCCAGCAGAACGAGCTCTACATTCTCGAGCTGGCTGAGGACCTTTGTGTCCCGCTCGAGGGGTAGGCGGTAGGCCGGGTGACCCTGGTTGATGTCCACCGTCCCGAACCTCCGCAGGTCCTCGACCATCACCGGCTCGTCGTCGGGGAGAAGCCCACGATCGGTAGTGATCACCTGCACCCCGTGCGCTCCCGCCGGCGGGCGGGCGAAACGTTCTGCATAGGCCAGTTTGCCACGGAAATAGAGTCCGCTGAGGAAGCCGAACGCTTCACCCAACGTGACGCCGGGGGCGGAACGGAGTCGGACCGCCAGAGGGAAAGCGGCTCGCTCCCGGAGGAGAACCTCGGCGCGCTTGCCCCCGCAGTGTGCCGGGGAAAGGAGAAAAATTCGGAACGGGGGCATAGGGGATCAACTCGATTGCCTCGTGCGGTCACGATACGGAATGCGGTCCTGCAGCCGCCGATCGCTCGCCCTGGCTGACGCGCCCAGCAGCGGCGTGAGCATCTGGTAAAGCTTCTCGGTGGTGAAGGGCTTGGCCAGGAAGGGGATCTCGGGATACCCGGCGAGCAGCTCCCCGATGTTCTCCACCGGGTGGGAGGACATCAACACGATGGGCAGCCGCGGGTGGAGGTCGTGTGCCCGCTCGGCGAGCTCCCCTCCATCCATATAGGGCATGACCACGTCAGTGAGAAGGAGACGGACTTCCCCGGGGTGCTGCTGGAGATAGCGGAGCGCCTCGCGGCCATCCCGCGCGCTCTGCGCCTGGTATCCCAGCGCACGCACCATCCGGCAGGTGGCCGATCGGGGTGTCTCTTCGTCGTCCACAACCAGCACCGTAGGTTCGGTGGAAAAGCGGGACCGCCGGTCTCTGCGTGCGGGCATAAGGGCTCCTGGCAGCGAATCGTCGCCACCGTTCGCCCCTCCCCACGAAGAGAGGAATTCCGGTGAGGCGCATGGCTACAAGCCACGCAGAGGCTAGCCTAGTCGGCGTAGGGGGACGCCGCTGTGATGGGCGTCAACACAGGCTCGCTCCGCTTTCCAGTCTGGACCTGAGAAAGTACTTCGGTGGGCTGGTCAAAAGCCATGATCGCCAAAGGAGTTACATCGCTGTCGTTAAGCTCATGGTGAGGCTGGACGATCGGCCGAGTGGTCGGCACAAGAGCAATATTGGGCGTTAAAAGGCAGAGGCACTCTGCAGCATCGGCACGGCCTCGCACCCGCCGGTGGGCGTACATTAGTACATCTGCATGTTGGAATCCTGGTCAGCCACGTGCCACGCTGCTCCCGGCCACTCCCTCCGAACATTCGGTACCGTGACCTTCCAGGTCAGATTGTCACGCCGGGTCCAGGTCCACTCGTAGCTCACCTGGCTGTCGGTGCTTCCTTCCTCATGGAAGTAGACGTAGGTGTAGTCGGTCTGTCCGATCGTCGAGGCCCCCGCCTGATCTCGGAGCACTGCCGTTGCCACTCCGTTGCTGAGGCTGAAGTCCGACACAGTCGGGGCGGGGCCATCGAAGGGGGTAGTCGGCAGGGGACGGGTGCCGGCCATGACCTCTGCGGCTTTCTATGAGGACGCGGCCTCGGTATACAGGGCGCGGCCGATCTTCTGCTGTTTGGCCGCGTACATCGCAACGTCGGCCTTCTTGAGGAGCTCCTCTACCGATTGCCCATCCTCCGGATAGAGCGCTATCCCGATACTCGGTCTCACGATAACTTTTACGCCTTCGACCTCGCACGGCTGTGCCACCTTGTCGATGATCTTGGCCGCAAAGTTTGCAGCATTGTTTTCGTCTTTGGCTTCCAGCATTAGAAAAAGGAACTCGTCTCCGCCGCGGCGGCTGACCGTATCGCCGCCCCGGACGAACGCTTGCAAGCGCTGCGCGACCATTTGCAGGACCCGGTCCCCGACGTCATGTCCATGAGTATCGTTGATGCCCTTGAACTCATCGAGGTCGATGAACATCACCGCCAGACGCCAGCCATGGCGCTGCGCCTGCGCCAGGCCGTTGCGCAGCCTGTCATTGAAGAGTGTCATATTGGACAGACCGGTCACCGGGTCATGGAGAGCGAGATGCCGCGATTTCCGTTCCTGAACCTTGCTCTTCGACAGGGCCGCCTCAGTCCTTGAGAGCTGATTCTCCAGGCTGGTGCGCTCATCGATCTCTACTGCCAGCGCGTCATTGACGGTCGCGAGATCATCCGCACATTGCTGCACCTTTTCCTCGACCTCCTCACTCATACCGAGCGCACGCTCGACCTCCCGAAGCGGCACGCCATCAGTGATTTCCTCCTTGAGCACCGCGTTGACTGATGACAATTCGGCCGCACACTGCTCCACTTTGTCCTTCACCTGCTCGCTCTGGTCCAATGCCCGAATCAGAGGCGCAGGCACCACCACTTTGCCACTTCCCGCTTTTCCTTCATCTGAGTTCATAGCCCCACCTTTTCAGATCATGAGCTGTTGTCCATGGTGCCGTATCGAAACGGGCGCCGCTATCCCGGGAGTTGCAGAATGTGGCGGGGCCGGGTCATTGGTGTCGGCGGGAGGAATTAACCGGTCAGCCCTGGCCCCCTAACTCTAATCCCCACGCCGCGCTTTCACTACGGCAGTTGGTTTCTGCAGAAGGCAATCCACGACTCCGCTCCTCCGCGATCTAGCGATTTACGCAGCCTCGCCGTAATCGGGGTGTCGGCCGTTTTTCAGGCCAAGATCCCGGCGGCAGGGCTACGCCTCAGGCACCACAGTTGTTATCCCTGGCGCCACCGTGTACCTGCCCGCACTATCGTGGAGTGCAGGGTGATTCTGGGGCCCTGCCGAGTCCAGGAGGAAATGAGTCCAGGAGACCATATGGAGACCTCAGACCCGCGCCGCCGACTGGCGGATACGCAGGAATTCTTGGCGATGTGGAGCGCGGCAAAGGAAGAGCATTTCGTTCAAGAATTGGCGCCGCTGCTTCCTCTCTTACTCGGTAGCCCTGACCAGCTGGATGGCAAACAGATGGAGGAGGCGGCGCGTCATTTAGTCCGCGCTCTGCATCTGGCGGCTACGGCCGAGGGCGATGTCCATACAGCGATGGACTATCTGACCAAGGTGGTCGAGGGTAAAGGCCCTGCCGATCTCGAGTGATCGCAAGGAGAGGAGGAAGTGCAGAGAAACTAGAGGCGTTTATTACGCGCCCGAGAAGCGGGGGCCCCCCCGCGCGGGGCGGCCCGGCGGCGGGAGTGCTGGATGGAA
>JBKJZM010000058.1:0-7259 GCA_046715295.1 Gemmatimonadales bacterium
GACGCGGTCATTCTCCCCGGCCTGATCAATACCCATACCCATCTGGAGCTCACCGGCTTTGCAGGCCAGGTCCGGGAGCCCGAGTTTCCTGCCTGGATTCGACGGCTGAGGGAGCTGAAGACAACCCGTGCGCCGGCGGAGTACGTCGAAGCCGCACGACAGGGATTGGCGTCATGCTATGCCGGGGGAGTGACCACGATCGCCGACACCGGCGATTCCGGCGCCGCCATTCAGGTGCTGGCAGAGGCCGGCGGATCGGGCCTGGCCTATCAGGAGGTTTTTGGTCCCGATCCCGGACAGGCCGAGGAGAGTCTGGCCGCCCTGCGCACTAGGGTGACGGCCTTGCGCGGGTGGTCTGGCAACCGGGTACGAATCGGCGTCTCACCCCATGCGCCGTACACCGTGAGCGGCCCGCTCTTCCGCGCTGTATCGGCCTGGTCTCAAACAGAGAACCTGCCCCTGGCGGTGCATGTCGCGGAGTCGCCGGCGGAGACGGCGTTCCTGGCCGACGGCTCCGGACCGTTCGCCATGGCCTGGGAGGCCCGCGGGATCCCGCTGCCACGCCCATTCGGGCTGTCCCCGGTGGCATGGCTGGCGGAGCATGGCGTGCTGAGCGAGCGGACGCTCTGCATTCATGCGGTGCAGCTGGGCCCGGGAGACATCGACCGGCTGGCGGATTCAGCGGCCGCCGTCGCTCACTGTCCGCTTTCGAACCAGGCCCACAGGCACGGCGCGGCACCGCTGGAAGCCATGCTCCAGGCAGGGATCCGGGTCGGTATCGGCACCGATTCCGAGGTCAGCGTCGGCCGGCTGGATCTGCTGGCGGAGGCGCGTGCCGCGCGAAGCCTGGCTCGACTGACGGCCGACGCCATGCTCGAGCTCTGCACGCTGGGCGGTGCCCGCGCCCTGGGCCTTGCCCGCGAAATCGGGAGCCTCCGACCGGGCAAGTGGGGCGACTGCGTGGTGATACGACTGACGAAGGCGGATGAGGGGAGCTCACCCGCCGAGGCAGTGCTCGCCAGCACTGCGGCTGATCTGCGGTTGACCTGTGTGGGCGGGAGGGATGTCTACCGAGCGCTATGAAAATTCAACGTCATGCCGCCATTCTCCGCGTTGTCCGCGACCGCCGGATCGAGAGCCAGGACGAGCTGCGTGAGGCGCTCGCCGCCGACGGGTTCGTCGTGACCCAGGCCACCCTCTCGCGCGACATCCGGGAGCTGGGTTTGGCGAAGCTGGCCGATCCGCAAGGTGGCGCGTATTACACTCATCCGCACCGGCCGGCGGTTCGACCCGAGCTGGGCCAGGTGCTCCCGGCGCTGCTGGTCAGCGTGGATGGGGTGGGACCCTTTCTGGTGCTCAAGACGGCCAGCGGCTCGGCGGGGGCGGTGACGGAAGCGTTGGATCAGGCCGGATGGTCCGAGATCATAGGAACGATCGCGGGGGATGACACGGTGCTGGTGATCACCCGGAGCCAGCGTCTGCGGGAGGAGATCGCCAGCCGGATTCAGAAGCTGGTAAAATAGGACTCGACCTGAAGCTCGGGGCGCCGACAGCCGATACTTCAGTAGGTCGCGCCGACTTAACTACCGAGTCGGGCTCGGCTTGCTGGGCCAAATCGAGTTTGTTACGATTCGGGAGCGCTCTAATCGGGAGCGTTTGTTTGATCCCCGTATCTCACCATCGCATATCTGGAGAGAGCCAGTGCGGTGTCTGGCTTTAAACGCCTCTTTCGAGCCGTTGACCATGGTCCCGGTCCGGCGCGCCCTCCGGTTGGTGATCGAGGGCAAAGCCGAGATTGTCGAATCGGACGGGAGCGACATCGTTCGAAGTGAACGTCTGACGCTTCCGAAACCAGCGATCATACGACTCGTCAAGTTCGTGCACGTCCCCCGCCGCTTCCGCCGTCAAGTCACCAACACATTCCTCTTCGCTCGCGACGGCTACCGCTGCCAGTATTGTCATCGGGGCCAGGCCGACCTCCGCCACCGGGAGTGCCTCACGCGGGATCACCTGATTCCCCTTTCGCGGGGTGGGGACAACGAATGGGCCAACGTCGTCACCGCCTGTAGCTCCTGCAACACCCGGAAGGGGAATCACCTTCCCGAGGAGTGCGGCATGCACCCGCTGGGCGCTCCCCGTGAGCCCCACTTCGTGCATCTGTCGTGGGCGGTGCGCCGCCTGTCGTCAACACAAGCGAAATACATCAAGCTGTTCTATGGTGACCAGGCGCTGCGGGCGCTGGGCGGGACCGTGTAGATCTGCGGACTTAACGCACCGCAAACCGTTCGCTTCTCGCTTCCAGCCTCAGGCTCGGCAGACCTGCAAGACGTAACAGAAACCGCGTCGCACCGCGGCCAACTGCATCCCCAATCCCCTCGCTGCCCTGAGCCCCATTTCCCAGATTGCCTGCCAAAAACCGCTCCAACTCGTCGAGGTCGGAATCCGAGAGGGTGGAGACCTGAAGGGATGCGGCATAGTAGTAGCCGCCGGCCTCGTCGAGTCGAACGGCGACCCGGTAGGCAAAGGCGAGTGCCGCACCGAGCGCATCGAGTGTGGCGTAGCGGCGCTCCTGTCGCCGGGCACCTACCAGCGTGAGCAGGGTATAGTGATCCAGCAGTGGCTCATGGCGCACTACCACATCCCACTCAACCTGCCGGGAGAAGATATCGAACCAGCCTTCCCGGGAGCGCCACACCTCCACCCGGTAATGCAGCCGGACCGGGAGGCCGGACCGCAGGGCATCCAGCCATCGACTCTCCCCGCCGAGCAGGTTTTCCGAGCGCACCACCGGCGCGCGGGCACCCCGCAGGGTGGAGTCCTGCGTCAGGGTGACGTGGAGCCGGATCGGCCCCTCCTGAGCCGCGAGCCTGATCCCCGGAATGCCGGCCAGCAAACCGCCCAGCGCGACCAGCCAGCCGCGCCGCCGCATCGCCCGGGTCAACCAAGGACGCTGGGGAGCCCCTGAATGGAGCACTAGAAGCGACGCCGCAGCCTGACCACGAACTTGACCGGCTCTCCCTCAGAAAGGCTCTTCGCGAGATAGGCCGCAACCCCTCCGGCGTCGAGACCTACCCCCGCATCGAATGCCCATTCCTTCAGGGCAGGCAGCCGGTTCACCGGTACCTGGCCCGGTCCTCCTCCCGCCAGCCAGGCCTTTCCTGCGTCGCCGAAGATGACGAGGTCCGCTTCCTCGATCCCGATGAATCGTCCCCGCCGGTTTCCTTCCCGATCCGGCATCCGGTAGCCCAGGTTGAGCCCGAGGCGGGTCCGAACCTCGACCTGGGTGGCGATCATCCGGTCGCAGAGGGCGGGAATGGCGGCATCGATAAAGCCGCGTGGCGCGCAGGTGAACGCTCGAAAGTCGAACCCGGGCAGCAAGTCGGGTCCGCCGAGGGAGACTCGTCGCTGAATCGGCAATCGGTCACCGGCGATCCACCCGTCGGCCCGAATCCTTCCCGTCACTTGAAGGCCCGGTGTCAACCGAGCGTAGTGCCGGAGGTCAAGCGAGATGCGATCGGTGGCGTATCCGCCGCCGGTCTGTGGATTGGGACGAACCACGGCGGGCAGCGCCACGGGAGCAATGTCATCGCTGGTCGAGTGCTCGAAGCGGCCCCGGAACAGCCATCCGGCGGTGGGCCGGTCCCGATCGTTCCGGGTGTCGAAATCAACCTGCACCCCGGTGTTGAAGTAGTGACCGTCGTCGATCAGAGGGTTGCGGCGCCAGCGATCGCTATTGCGCAAGAGCGACCACGGGTCGGTGATCTGGACCGAGCGCTCTGCGTCCCGGCTGATGCTGAGCTCGACCCGCCACGCAGGACTGGGCTGGAAGTAGGCCACGCCGCCCACCCCCTCCCGCTCGAAGTAATCCCGGTAATCACGCTGGAGGAGGAAAGCGGACCAGCCGGACTCGGAGCTGGTGAGCGGGTGGTCCTCGATCGGCTGCACCTCGCTATAGAGTCGGCCGCCAATGCCGATTTCCGTCTTGCCCTGAATCCTGAAGTCGGCTCGCGCTACGTAGCCGAAGTCGCTTCGATCGTCGGCTTTGCCCGCGGTACGCAGGATCCCCCGCAGGTCGATACGGGCATAGGTGTAGGAGGAGGGGCGGACCTCGAACATCGGGCCGAACAGGATAGGCAATCCCTCGACCCGGTTATAGGTCCCCCCCGTGGCGAGCGACAACGTGGTCCGGATCCGACCGGCCTGGAACGAAGTTCGGGCTGTTGCCAGCTCGCCCAGTGAGCGGCGGCGCTCCCGCAGCGCCAGCCAGCCTTCCGCGGTGCGAATTACGGGCGCGGCATCCCAGTACACCCGCTCTACCCCGAAATGCTCCACCTGCTCGGACCGGATGAGCCGACCACCCACCACCAGGATCTCGCCCTGGACCGCCGCGCCAGGCAGGAGATACAGCGTGCCATTGGCCACGGTGACCGGCCCGGTTACTCGCCCGGCAATACGGAGCGACCCACGGAACAGCGCGAGCTTCCCCTCGAACCGGCTGCCGGCGGGCAGGGTCACGTCGCCCTGCATGCGAGTCGCCGCCGAATCGTTGTACAGCGCGATCAGCTCTGCCACCACCTCGGGGGGCGGACCGGCGCGAACGAGGGAATCGGTCGGCGGCGCATTGGGATCGATTACGATGACGCTGTCCTGCGCCCACCCGGGCGAGGCTAGCACCAGCATCAGGCCGGCAATGAGCAGGCGCATGAAGCTCTCGTGGATAATGAGTGACTACAACTCGGAGTCGGCGCTCTTCTCCAGTCCCAGCCGGCGCATTCGCCGGTAGAGGTTGGCGCGATCGGTTTGAAGAATTCTGGCCGCTTCGGCCATGTTGTACTGGGCCTGGGTCAGCGCCGCCACAATCAGACCTCTCTCGTATTCGTCCAGGGCCTGACTCAAAGGCCGGCCGAGCAACGCCATCAAGGAGGTCGTCGCGAGGCCGGCGGGAGAGCCGCGGATGACCTGGCGGACAGCGCCGGCGTCAATCACCGGACCACTGAGAATGCTCAGCCGCTCCACCAGGTTGGCCAGCTCGCGGACGTTGCCGGGCCAGGAGTAGGAAGCCAGGGCATCGAGCGCGGCATCGGTGAAACGGGCCGCGTGGCGGGGTCGGATCCGTTCGGCCAGATGGGCCACCAGGGCAGGCAAGTCCTCCAGCCGCTCTCGCAGCGGCGGCAGGTGAATGGGAAAGACGTTGAGCCGGAAGAAAAGGTCTTCCCTGAACGCGCCGCCGCTCACCGCCTCCTCGAGTTGCCTGTTCGTGGCGGCGATGACCCTGGCATCGATCCGCATCATGGTCTCGGCGCCGATGCGTTGCAGCTCGCCGGTCTCGAGGGTCCGAAGCAGCTTGGCCTGAGCTTCCTGGCTCAGGTCGCCCACCTCATCCAGAAATAGCGTTCCCCCATGGGCCAGCTCGAACCGCCCCAGCCGACGCTCGGTGGCGCCGGTGAAGGACCCCCTCTCGTGCCCGAACATCTCGGATTCCACCAGGTCGCGCGGAATCGCGGCACAGTTGACCGTCACAAACGCCCGTCCCCGCCGCCGGCTGGCGGCATGAATGGCCGCTGCAACCAGCTCCTTGCCGGTCCCCGACTCGCCGGTGATGAGCACCCGGGCTTCGGTAGGGCCCACTCTCGCGATCAGGGCGGCCACCTGCTGCATTGCCGGGCCACTGCCGATCAACTCGCCTCGCCGGCCCAGCTCGGCGTGCAGCGCGCGGTTCTCAGCCTGGGTGCGGTTCAGCTCCAGCGCTGCCCGCACCGTGACCAGGACTCCCTCGGGGCTCAGCGGCTTCTCCAGAAATTGAAACGCACCCAGCTTGACGGCGCGCACAGCATCGGTGAGCTGGGCCTTTCCGCTCATCATGATCACCGGCGCCAAACGGCCCCGGTCTCGCATCCGGGTCAGCGTCTCGAGGCCGTCCGGCCCGGGGGGCATCATCAGGTCGAGCAGCACCACGTCGGGGTCCGCTTCGTCCATGAGCAGCAAGGCGGCGTTGCCGTTGGGTGCCTCGGTAACCTGGAACCCCTCGTTGCGCAGCAACGCCCCGAGCATGCGGCGGATATTGGCCTCATCGTCGACCAGGAGGACCTGTCCACTTCCGCTCACTGCGGGGCCAACCGTACCACGAAAGTCGCGCCGCCGCCCGGGGTCTGCTTCACACCGATCGTGCCGCCATGCATCTCGATGGTCTGTTTGACGAGCGCCAGGCCGAGTCCCGTACCTCCGGGCTTCCCCGTGAAATAGGGATCGAAGATTCGCTCGGCCTCCTCCACGGGTATCCCAGGCCCGCGGTCGGAAATCTCGATGCGCACTCCGCCTCCATCGTCCGTCGTGGCGGTGATGTCGAGCACGCCGATTTCTCCGGATGCTTCCACCGCGTTGCGCAGGATGTTGCTGAACGCTCGGCGAAGCGGATCGAAGTGCCCCAGGAGAACGGGAGTCCGGGGATCCAGGTCGAGACGGGCGGTCATAGTCGTTGGCAAGGATGTCCGGGCCAGCTCGGCCAGCAGTTCGGTAAAGTCAACCGGGGCTACGGGCCCCTCGGGAAGGCGGCCGAACTCGGTAAACTCACGGGCGAGCTGCTCAAGGCGCCCCGACTCGGTCACGAGGACCTCGATGACTTCCTGGTGCTCGGCTCGGCCTGAACGCACCAGCTCCGCTACCGCCAGGCGAATGGGCGTAAGCGGATTTCGCATCTCGTGCGCCACCCGGCGAGCCGTCTCCCGAAAGGCCCGTAGACGCTCAGCCTCGATTTCCTGCGCCCGCGCGCGCTCGAGGGACGACGCCATGTCTCGCAGCGCCGTTCGAAGCGCGGCGAACTCCGGCGCGCCCCGGCGAGGGCGGTCGGGAGGAAGCGGCTGCATGAGACGAATGTTCCCGGTCCATCCGATGAGCTCCTCGATGGGACGGCTGAGCTGACGGGAGAGGTGGCCACCGAAGCGGATCGACGCGTACACAAACCCCGCGCCTACCATGAGGATGACGAGTCCCAGGCCGGCGTAGTAGTACCGGCTGAATGTCTCCGCTCGCTGCAGTTGTCCGATGGCGGTGTTGAGCCTGGTGGCGTGGTCAGCCAGCGCTCGTTGCTCGGCCGGCCGAAGGCGGGTGGAATCGACCGTGTGCAGAAGCAGCCGACCGGACTCAGTAACCCCTTCGATGGCGTCGCGTGCTCCGGGGGCCCTGGCAGTGGACCGAATGGTCAATCCCCAGCCCAGGATCGCCAGGGCGGTGGGAATCGCACCGAGACAGATCAGGATGAG
>JBKJZM010000059.1:0-8835 GCA_046715295.1 Gemmatimonadales bacterium
ACAACGCGTAAACCCCGAGACCCACCGGATCGAATGTTCGAGCGGCGAACAGCCCCACCATGAATGTTGCGAGAGACGAAAGTCCGTAGTCCAGCACACCAAACAACTCGGGGCGTGCTGAAAGCGAGGTGAGAAAGCGGGTGACGCTACCCACAGAGTACGGCTGCTCGTCCATACACGACGCCGTGGGGAGGGCACGGGCAGTCTGTCTCGATCAGCAACGCATAAGTGCCCCTGGTCCGATTCTCCCCGTCACTTGGGTTGAATGCCGGCCAGCGACGTTCCGGATGACTGTACTCGCCTGGCACCGCGTTGCCGATCAAATGCTGCCGGACGGCGAGATGGTCCGGGCGGGACGTGCACGCCAGGGCACCCACGGCTGTGGCTGCCACGGTGTCTGGCGGCCTTGGTTGGCAATGAGCGCCAATCCGTACGCGAATACACACCAGAACCAGATGCCACCTTGAGGACCCTCGAGGTAAACGTCGAAGCTGGCGTTCACCAGAAACGCAAGCCAGTACGCCAGAATCCAGACAAAGAGCGACGCACGCGCAGCTTGTCCGGCTCGACGGGCCTTAACCAAGCCTGCGAGCATGCTGAGAGCAAACCCGAGTTGGAGGAGGGCCCAAAGTACCACCCCCGGCACGCCGGTGCGGGCCAGAACCGTGAGGTGTCCATTGTGCGGACTCCGACTGGGGTCATTCGGGTTCCTCACGATTCCATCATCGTAGGTGAGGTTGACCCCGAACCCCTTGCCGGTCCAGAAATACTGCCCGTGCACGGTGTAGTCGACGATGGAGTTCCACCACATGAGTCTCCACGTGCGAGTTCCTTCTAGCTCTCTCCTGCTCCCGCCACCAATGCTCCCCAGGTTCCGAGCGATCTGTTCGGGGCTGATTGCGCGAGACTCTCGCCCCGGCAGGGCCACGCCCCAACTCAGCCAGAGGGTACCCAATAGGACCGCCGTGGCGCCTGCCAGGAACATCTTTCCTCCCGCCTTGAAGGGGAGCAAAATCAAGACGGTCAGCATGGCAGCTAAGGCGGCGAGCAGTCCCCCTCTGGTCAAGGAGCCCATCGCCACCAGGCCGACCAGGAGCGCCAACCATGCGGCCCACTCACGTAGCCACTTATGTCCGCTAGCTGAGTCACGTCGGGCCCACAGGCCGGCAAGGAGGAAACTACCTGCACCGCCGAGATGCACGGCTACGTCACCTGCTTTGGGCCCGTCCATAGCGGTCCCCGGAATTCCTTGCATGCCTGTCCACTGGGAGACGACGACCCAGGCAGGCGCACAGACGACGATCCAGGGGAAGACCCGCGCGTACAGTGCCGGGATCCGTTCAGCCAGGTTACGACGTATCAGTAGCGGGGCGAGCAGCAAGGCAAAGGTACCGTAGCCCCAAAGCACCGCGTCCCGCAGCGCATCCACGCCGTAGGTTCCCAGATAGGGTATGGTGCGCACTGCTCCCCAACCCATGAACGCGATCAGCAAATAGACCGACGGCGTGCGCACCAGGCGGAAGTGCCGGCCGGCTGCGACAGCGCTCAGGAGCCCCACCCCGAGAACGACTTCGCCCACGTAAACCGGCGGCACACCTAGTCCGGCAAAGGTCCTTCCCAGCAGGGCGTACCCGACCAGCACAGCACAGAGGAGCCGGAGGAAGAGCCTTTCGACCGCCAGGGGCAAACACCACGCCACCAGCACCGTCAGAAGGACCGCTGCACCCCCGATCGCCGCGGCAGGGTTCCACACCACCGCCGCGGCCAAAAGGCCGCCCAGGATGAGGATCGCACCGGCCAGCACCGCGCCGTTGAACCGCGCAGCGGAGCCAATCGGCCGTCCGCCTCGGGCGACGTTCGAGGGGCTCACCTGTTTGGACCTCTCATGCGTTGCCGAGGGAGCATAAGGCGGACTGGTCTACACCGCTCCCTTCCCATGGACTACGGCGGGAACGGTGCGGAGGAGGATGCGCAAATCGAGTTGGAGGGACCACTCGTCAATGTATTGCAGATCGAGCCGGATCCAGTCGTCGAATGTCAGCTCGCTTCGGCCACTCACCTGCCAAAGACCGGTAATGCCTGGGTACACGCTGAAGCGGCGCATCAGGGCCGGCTGGGAGAAACGGCTCACGTCCCGCATGGGCAGCGGGCGCGGTCCGACCAGCGACATGTCGCCCCGGAGCACGTTGAGAAGCTGAGGCAGCTCGTCGATCGACAGGCGCCGAAGAACCCGGCCTACGGGGGTGATCCTGGGGTCGGCCCGGATCTTGAACACCGGACCGGTGGCCTCGTTCCGGGCCTCGAGGAGCTCCTGCTGCGCTTCGGCGCCCACGACCATGGTCCGGAGCTTGTACATCTTGAATCGGCGCTTATTGAGCCCGTAGCGCTCTTGAGCGAAGAGAATGGGGCCGGGGCTGGTCAGCTTGATGGCCAGGGCAGCGACCGCGAGCACCGGCAAGGCCGCCACAAACAAGAGCCCGCCCACCGTCAGGTCCAGCCACCGCTTTACCACCAGCCTGTCATTCTCGGAGGATGCGTGCGCCGGTGCCGAGTTGAACGGCTCGTCTGACGCATGCTGCTTGCCGTTCCGACGATGCTGGAAGACGTCGGTCAGGTACCGGGCGTGAACCCCTCCCCGCTCGCAGATCTCGATGGCGCGCTGAATCTCGGCATATCGGGACCGCACCGGCAACGCAATGAGCACCTCGTCGACCGCATGGCGCATGAGGATCTGCTCCAGCGCGCCGAGGTCGCCCAGCAGGCGGCTGCGCACCTCCGGCGCCACCTCGCCGTCGGATGAGTCCACAAATCCGAGAACTCGGACGCCATTGGGCCGTGCTCCGCCGAGGCGATAGTACACGCCAAGCGCGCGCGGTCCGCTTCCCACGATCAGAACGTCGTGTGTTTTCGGCGTGGGAGCGGTCAGCAGAACCCGAAGAACGGCTCGAAGCAGGAGCATGCTTGCGGTGGTCCCCAGCCAAAAATAGAGCACCGCCAGATGGCCGAATGTGCGGGTGACGCTGATGAGAGGGAAAATCGAGGCTACGGCCGAAGCCGCGGAGACCGCCGCCACAACCCGCAAGGCCTCCACCCACGGATTTCCGGTCCGCCTCTCGTCGTACAGCCCACAGAGGACACAAATCATCCGCCACGTAACGGCGTAGCCCAGCACCAGCAAGAGGTTCTTGACCGTCAGTCGGATCTCCAGAAAGCCCTGCAGGCCAGCGGGCATGTGGCTGCTGGTTGCCGCGAGGAACCCGCCGAGGAGCGCAGCCACTCCTATGGCCAGGTCCGCCCTGCGGGCGATCCTGAAGAACCGCTTCTCCGGAAGTCGTTGCGAACCTGGCGCGGGGGAAGCATGGTACCCCCGCTCAGTAAACGCGCCCGGTTCCGGGGAGCGGCCGTGCTCTCTGGATCGGCCGTTCTCTCTAATGATCGGTATGGTGCTCATAGCCCCGGAAGTATTTGTAGGTGCCGTCATGGACGGCGTGTTGGTCCAGATCGATGTCCTTCAAAAGCCACCCCTTCTACCTCAGTTGCGGGCGACGAGCCAGACGACGCTCGTGACCGTGCCGATGGCTGCCATGATCAAACCGGGGTTGCGACTCACCCAGCTCCGCTGGGGCACGACGAGCTGGTCACCGGAACGAAGAGAGAGGTCGCCCACTCGTTGACTCTCGCCCGAGAGGTCGACGACTCTCCGGACACTCCCACGGCGCAGCTCTACCTTGTCGGACTTTCCTTCAGGCGTCGCGCCGCCGGCAAGCGCGAGCGCATCGGTGATCGTCATGGTCAGATCCACCGGGTAGGCACCTGGCCGCATCACGGCCCCCCAAATGGTGATGCGCCGCAAGACCGTCACCTTGATGGAGGGATTCTGCAGGTACCGGCTGTAGTCATGCACCAGCAACCGCTCCAGCGAGTCGGGGCGAATATCCGTTACCTTGATCGGGCCGAGCTTGGGGAACACCGCAATGCCCGCGTTGTCGACCTGAACGGTGTCGGACAGGTCGGGTTCGCGCCAAATTTTGAGCAGGATGAGGTCGCCGGGCCCGAGGCTGCCGGAACTCAATCGTGCGCTGTCAGCTCCGATCGGCCCTGATTGGGAGAACGCGGTGCCCGGAGCCAATGTGAGGAGTACCGCGGCCATGAGCCCACACACCCACGGCATGGAGAAACGCTCCATGCTTGGGCGCGTAAGGCCTCCCACCAGCCTTGGTGTGGGAGCCGGTGCAGCCGCTGGCGTCGCCAGTCGCGACCTCATTTTACGAACCTCACACAGTTCTACGGCGCTGGAAAGCGAGCGCCGCCATTGATGTCCAAATTCGAGCGCAGCGGGTTCCCTAACATGCTCCCAGTTTTAGACCTACGCAAGGCGCCTCAGACAGGGGTTCCCCCTGTGCTTCACACCGGGACCTGCCGCCCGTAATTTGAGATCCTCCGACCGTGAAATCCGAGCCGCCCCCAATCCGCGGCCAGGGTGGGTTACTTCAAAGGCTGAGGGTCCTCAGTGGTGATCCCAGACAAGCGGGTGATCACGCTTCTGCTCCTGGCCTTGGTCGCCCGGATCTGGGCTGCCCTCGCGATCGGCGGTGGCTTCCATTTCGCTGATGAGACCGTCTACGTGGACGCGGCCAGGCGGCTGTCGGAAGGCGCCGGGTTCGGGTTCGAGTACACCCGGGTACCCGGATACCCCGTATTCCTCACCCTCCTGTCGCTCGGGCTCCCCACCAGCCTCACCTTCCTTCGGGCAGGCCAGGCCGCGGTGGCGGCGCTCGGCACTGTTTTCGTGTTCCGGCTTGCCGACCGGATGTTCGGTCGCCGCGCCGCGACTGCAGCCGGGCTCGTCTACGCGCTCGATCCCTTGCTCGTCATCTCGTCGGGCCTCCTCTATCCGGAAGCGGTGGCGGCGTTGCTCTTGCCGCCCGTCGTTCTCGCTGCTTTGGAGTCTTCGGAACGGGACGCGCTCGCGCGCTCGGCTATCGCGGGCGCCCTCCTGGGAATACTGGCGCTTCTCCGGCCCGTCGCGCTGGTTCTGCCCCCCGTCGTGGCGGGTTGGATCGCGCTGACGGTAACCGCCCGCCCAAAGCGACGGGTGGCCCACATTGCCGCCCTCGGTCTAGGGTTTCTGCTCGTCCTCGCACCCTGGACCGCTCGGAATCTGTGGACCCATGGACAGCTGGTGCCGGTGGCGACCCAGGGGAGTCATATGGCACCCGGTGGTCAGGAGGGGGTCGCCCGCCGAGGACTCCTCGTGTCGCTCGCTGACTGGGCTTGGAACGATCCGGGTGATTTCTTCTCGCGAGTAACCCACCGGTTCGTCCAATTCTGGGAGCTTACGCCCACCCGCCTGATGACCGATGATCCGGTGCAGCGCGAGGAGCTCCGCCGGCTCGACCCGCGGCTGGAGGTGCGGCAACTCTTTTCCCGCTCCCTGCGCGACCGGGTGAGCGCCACATCCTTCGCCTTCGAGCTTTTCTTGGCCCTGGTGGGACTCGTCGCGGTCGCTCGACAGCGTCAGACGGTCCTTGTTGTTGCCGTGATCATTGCGTACGCGGCGGGCTATGCGCTCCTTGGGGTGAAGCTCCGCTATCGGATCCCTATCTTACCGCTGCTGTTTCTGTTCACCGGCGCCGGCGCTGCCGCGGTCTATTCGCTCGTGCGACGACCAGGAGGGTCCTGTTCGCCAGTTCCTAAGTCGTGAGGCACCAGCGTGTTATACACCATCCCGATCAGCCATCCGGCGCAATAGCCGATCAGCCCGCCGTATCCGAAGCCGAGAAGGCTCCCAGCGAACGTCACCCGGTAGACGGGCAGATAGGCCCCGAGTAAGCTCAGATGAGGCCCGACGACAGGCCCGCCCTCCAGGACCAGGATGTTGGTTGCGATCAGCAACCCGAGCCCGCACAACAATCCCAATGCTATGCCCCAGGCTCGAGCGTTCAGTCGCAATGGAGCACCTAACTCGTAACGGGGTAAGGCTTCGCGCCTGGTCATATGTGGTCCAGGAAATTGCGGGTCGCGGCGATCTCGTGGCGGCCACGAACGACGAAGATCCAGGCGGCAATACCAAGGTTCCGGATAAGCGCCAGGAACCATCCGGCGCAGAACCCAACGCCGAATGCCCAGGCGAGCCCGGCAAGCGCGCCGGCCCACGACAGCGAGTATCCAGGAAAGTAGTGTCCGAGCAGCTGAAGATTGAGTCCCGGCTCGGGGAGGCGCAGCAGATCGGCAGCCGTAAGCAGGAAGACGCCCAGACCGCACGCCACACCGATGGCCACGCCGAAGGCGCGCCGATCAATCGGGGCCAGTACCGACGCGAGTTGCTCAGGAATAGTGTTATTGGGAACGCCGACATCATCGCCTGGAACGCCGACGTTGTCGCTGCTCACCGCTGTCACCTCCGCTCGAAGCCCGGCTCTTGTAATCGTGACAGGGTCCGCTGCCGGCCGAATCCGAACGGTAGCAGCGCCAGGCAAACCGAGACCGTGTTGAGTCCATAGTAAAGCAGGCGGAGCGGCACGGCGCCAAGGGCGAACCCCCAACTCCGCTGCCGGGCCAGCCATACGAGCAGCGGCGCGTTGATGGCCAGAGTCGTGCCGGTGGCGGCCGCGGCGACCGTAAGCCAGACCTCGGCGCCGGTCCACAGCCACAGGACCAATGCGAGGCACGCTACAGCCACCAGCACGGTGCAGACCCGCTCCGGGACCCGGATGTTCAGCGTTGCCGCGGGCCGCCGTCTCTGATTCATCAGGAGACGCACCCAGGGGACGCCTCGGTCTCGAACGTCAGTGACGATCATGCTGCGGAGGGTCCAGCGCTTGAGATGTTTCCCCTGGATCTCCGGTCGGAGCACGATTCGATACCCCCGGGCTGACATCCGGTACCCCAGCTCGATGTCCTCCACCGCCACCATGGCCCGCGCTTCGTCGAATCCGCCGCAGCGGACGAAAACATCTGCCCGAATGGCGCCGCAGCCGGCCCAGAAGGTTACGGCATCTCCGGCGTCACGCTGGTGTACGTAGCGGTGGAGAAGGTTCCGGTACTGACTAATTAGACCTCTGGCGGCGGGCGTGAGGTCGTACGCGCCGAAGACCGCGCCCACGTCCGACTCACACTCGAAGATTTCGGTCATCCGGCGGAGGGCGTCGGGGTGGACGCAAACGTCGGCATCCACGAAGACGAGGACACTGCCGCGCGCCACCTCGGCTCCCCGATTGCGGGCAAACGCCGCCCCACCTGGCCCATTCACCCGCCGCACGACGGTATCGGCGTAACCAGATGCGACCGCGGCCGACTGATCGCTGCTCGAGTCGTCAACCACGATGAGCTCCCAGTCGCCCGAAGGCAGGTCGCTCGATCGGAGCGCGGTCAGCGACTGGGGCAGAAAGTGCTCGCCGTCGCGCACCGGGACGATGACCGAGAGCGCCGGACGCTTCACGCCGGAACACGTCGCCTTAGACGCAGGCTGGGCGGACACGGCCTCGCTCCAGGTCGGGAGGGACTGCCGTAACCTCCAGCACGCCGGCAGTTGCGGAGTCGCCCGCAATTCGCTGCTCCTCGTGGTACTCGAAATCGCTATTCACGGCCCAGACGTCGTGAGATGCACCTTCGAGGTTCGCCACCGTCAGCATGGCGGAGTACATCGAATGGTCCTGGTTGTTGTACTTGTGCATGCCGTTGCGGCCGATAGTGTGCAGGTTGGGAATGGCGTCCAGAAAGGAACGGATGATTTCCAGGTGGCGCCGGTAGGCCGCATCGTAGATGGGATACGCCTTCGGCATTCGGACGACCGCCCAGTCGATGACCCGCGCGCCCCGCGCCAGGCCCAGCGATTCGAGTTCCTGCGAAGCCAGGGCGACCAGCTCCTGATCCTGCCGCTCCCACAGCCCATCGTTTTCGAAGCAGAAGTACTCCATCCCGAGGCAGGTCTTGTTCGGGTCCGGGACGAGCGCCGGGCTCCAGTTGTTGAAGTTTTGAACTCGTCCCACGTTAATCCCAGGCGTGTGGACGTAGATCCAGTTGTCCGGGAAGAGCGCGGCCTTGTCCAGAATGAGCGCCACCAGGATGAAATCGCGATAGGTGAGCCCCTCGGCGGCGGTCCGCACTGCTTCGGGCACGGCTGCCCCAAGGGCGCGCACTAAGGAGCGAAGTGGCATGCTCGTTATGAAGTGCTCGGCCTCGAACCGCTGCTCTCCGGTGGGGGTAGTCGCACGTGCCGCGACGATCCGATCTCCGGCGAGCTCGAAGGCAGTGATCTCATGATTGAGGCGGACCTCGCCGCCGACAGCGCTCAGCAGGTCGGCGCACCGCTCCCACATCTGGCCTGGCCCGAGGCGCGGATACTTGAATTCATGGATCAACGTCCGCACCTCAGCGGAACGCTTCTGGAGTGAGGTCGCCGCGAAAATCGCGCGGGCCAGCGACAGCCCCTGGATGCGCTGAGCAGCCCACTCGGCGCGGATTTCGGTGCAGGGCACCCCCCACACCTTCTCGGTGTAGGTCTTGAAGAAGATCTGGTAGAGCCGGTGGCCGAAGCGATTCGAGACCCACTGCTCGAAGTTCTCCTCGATCTTACTGGGCCAGAGCCGCGCCCGCAAATAGCTGAGCACGATCGCAGTAGCCTGCCAGGGCCCCAAGCCTCGAACTGCCTCGGCTGCTCTCAAGGGATAGTGAAAGTACTTGCCCCGATAGTGGATACGGGACAGCCGCGGCACATCGATGAGCTCGGCCCCAAGCACCTCGTCCCAGAATGCCTGGACTTCGGGGATCTTGGTAAAGAACCGGTGGCCGCCGATGTCGAAGCGGAAGTCCTTGTACCTGACCGTTCGGGCG
>JBKJZM010000060.1:0-5696 GCA_046715295.1 Gemmatimonadales bacterium
ATGGCGTTGCGCGGGCCATCTTGCATGTTGACGGAAGTGCAAGAAGCAGTGAGCCTGGAGCGGGCCGCTAGAACGGGATCGGCCCGGTCGGCGCGACCCGGCTGAAGTCCACCGAGTCCTCGCCGCACACGGCCTGGAGCACCGCGTCGCAGCGGTTGGGGGAGCGACCAAGGCAGCGCAGGTCGTCTTCGCCACCACCCTGAGCTTACCTGACTGGTTGGTGAAGGCCGAGTAGAAGGGCCAGGAGTAGTGAAATCCGGGGGACTAAGGGAGGTATACGGGCGGTTTTCCGAGACGAACGCAATTTTAAGTCCGGCGTCTACCGATTCCGCCACCCAGGCCAGCGTGAGCAAATATACCGATTTAATCGGGAATCGTCTCCCGCCGCACCCCGCGCGATGCTCGGGTGCTCCAGGTGACCGGCATCCGCTGGTACCGCCGCTGAAAATCGCTTCCGATCTCGGCCACAATCCTGGCCTCCCGCTCGGCGGGCGCTAACACTACCACTGCCCCACCCCACCCGGCCCCGGTCAGTCTGGCACCGAAGGCACCGTGCTCCACCGCCGATGCCACGATGAAATCCGCCTCCGGAATCGTAGACTGGTAGTCGGCTCGCAGTGACTCGTGCCCGTCGACGAGTAACCGGCCCAGCGTCGACAGATCGCCGGCCGCCAGCGCGTCGGCCGCGCTTCTGGTGCGCGCTGTCTCCGTGACCACATGACGCACCCGAGGCACGAGGGGAGGGGGCAACCGGCGCTCGACCTCGGGCAAGTCGCGGAGGGAGAGCTGGGACAGATGAGCAAGTCCGGGTCGCCACTCGCGGCAGAACGCCAGCGCTTCCTCGCACTCACGCCGCCGTTCGTTGAGAGCGCCGCCGGTGAGGCGGTGGGAGACCCCGGTCTCCACGATCCAGAGGCGCCCCGGGAGTGGAACCGGGCGCAGCAGGCCGCTCGCGGTCTCGAAGAAAAGCGCCGAGCCCCGTTGAGCGTGGGCGGCGATAGTCTGATCCATTCTGCCGGAGCGGACGCCGACCTGGTGGTACTCCGCGCGAAAAGCCACCTCGACCAGCGCCGCCGCCGAGAGTCGCTTCCCTGCCAGCAGGCTGAGCGCCTTGGCAGCCGCCACCGTCAGCGCGGCCGAGGAGGAGAGCCCCGCCCCGAGCGGCAGATTGGTGGCTAACGCCACCTCCGCGCCGGGTGGCGCCGCCCGCAACAACCGAAGCTCCCGTACCACTCCCACGAGGTAATCGGTCCAGGCTCCCCGCATCGGAATGTCGATGTCGACCGGGTGAACCTCCTCCTCCGTGTCCGACACGAACGCCCAGCGTTGCGCCGCTCGGGCAGCGACGGCGGTACGCCGCTCCAGGGCCACCGGCAGCACCGGGCCGCCGTTATAATCGGTGTGCTCCCCGATGAGATTCACCCGCCCCGGCGCCGATGCCGCCACCGTGGGTCGGGTAGCAAAGGTCGAGGTAAACAGCGAAGTTGCGAGCCTTGCCGGCGACAGGCCGGTGAGGTTGAACGGTTTCTCTTGGGAGGGACTTTGGGGCATTGCGTGCAGCGCCTCGGAATTATCGCCTGCCTGGTTATGCCGACCCCGGTGTGGGCGCAGCTCCCGGCGGTCGGGGTGCCCGGCGGCGCGGTGCGAGTCGAGCTGGACGGGTCGCTCGAGGCCTTCGACCGACGGTTTCACAATGGCCAGCGGGAGGGCTACGGGGCCGATCTCTCGAGCCCGGCGCTGGGTGGCGACCTCATCCCTCGCCTGGCCGATGCCGACGTCCGGATCGGCCGGATCATCGGCAGCACGAGCTACCGTGTCAATCTAGGCGAGCTGACCAACGATGCGCTTGCCGACATCGGCAGGGGTGTCCTCGGCCTGGGGCTCGGGCTCACCAACCGGATCACGATATTTGGACGAATTCCACTGGTTCGCACCCGGGTGCAGCCTCGTCTGTCGCTCAATTCCGCCGGGGCCGATGCCGGCCTCAACCCTGGCGAGACTATCCAGCTGCCGTTCTTTCAGGGTTTCGACGCCGCGCTGGCCACGCTGAACAGTAAGCTCACCGCCGGCGACTACGACGCTGATCCGGCGCTGCGAACGCTCGCCGAAGCCACCCTCGCCGAAGCTACGGCGCTGCGGTCCGATCTGTTCGGGTTGCTGTCGGACCCCGCCACCGCGTCGCCGGTCGTTCCCACCGCCAGTAGCGGAGCCGGGTCCGCCGTCATGACCCGGATCGCGGGACTCCAGAATACCCTCGCATCCAGTCTCGCTATCCCAGGCTTTGTCCTGGCACCCGTGCTCCCGGCAGACCCTCTGGGTGATGACGGACTGCGGCAGGTGCTCTCCGGTCCGCTCGCGCTCCGGGCCGGCGAGTCCCGGGTGACCTTTCGGGGCGACGCGGAGGCCGGCGCTGCGCTCACGCTGGTCGATCGGTGGGATCGCGGCACCAGGCGCGGCGGTTTCCGGGCCGCGGTATCGGGACTGGTGCGCTTCCCCACCGGGGTCCGGGAGCAGTCCGATCGGCCGCTCGATATCGGCACCGGTGATGGGCAGACCGATATCCAGGTCGATCTTGTCACCGACATCGGCGCGGGCGCCTTCGGCGCGCGACTGGCGGGGACGTACGTGCGACAGCTGCCCTCCAGTGTTGTGGCGCGGGTGGCCCCACCCAGCCAGCCGTTTGTCGGATCCGACCGGCTCGCGCTGGTCCGGCGAAACCCGGGCGATATCATCGCGCTCGATGTGCGGCCCTTTTATCGCCTTGCGCGGACGCTAGCGCTGCAGGCTGGAGTGCAGCACTGGAACCGGCAGGCAGACGAGGTCTCCTACTCGTCTCCCGCGGCCGCGCTGCCCGGCGTGGACGCGGGCGTACTCGCCGAGGAGACGGCGGCAAACGCGACGCTCATGTCCGCCGGGATTACCTACTCCAACCCAGGCCGGTTCAGCCGGGGAGGCACGGGACTGCCGCTGGACGCGAGCTGGAGCTACGAGCGAGTGCTGCGATCGGGCAAGGGCCGGGTGCCGAATACGCACCGGGTCCAGGCACGGTTGAGGATGTACTTCGGTTTATGGTAGGCTCCCGCAGGGCGCGACCCTCGGAATAACCCCTAGCGGCGCTTCGCGACTGCTGGAGTTCGCAGCAGCGCCTGCGCGTGCCGCCGGGCCGCGTCGCCCTCCGTGTCTCCCAGCATGCGTGCGATTTCGTTCACCCGGTCCTCGCCATGGAGCACCTGCACGTCGCTGGTGGCTATCCCGGCGCGTGCCCGCTTCGACACCACCAGGTGCCCGTCCGCGCGAGCGGCAATCTGTGGCAGGTGGGTTATCACCAGCACCTGGTGCCGGTCCGCCACCTCGGCGAGGGCGGAGCCCACCTGTGCCCCGGTTTCTCCACCGATGCCCTGATCGACCTCGTCGAAGACCAGGGTAGCGATGGCGTCGTGTTTGACCAGAACCACCTTCAGGGCCAGCATGAGGCGGGAGAGCTCGCCGCCCGAGGCAACCTTGGCGAGGGGCTTGGCCTCCAGTCCGACGTTCAGCTGCACGTTGAGCTGAATGCTTTCCTGCCCGTGTGAGCCGGCATCCGGCAGCGAAAGCAGTCCCACTGACAACTTCCCGCCTGGCAGCCCCAATTGCGGCAGCAGACGGTTGACGCCCTGCGCCAGGCGATCGGCAGCCTCGCGCCGCTTGACGCTCAGCGCATCGGCGGCGGTTTGCAGTGCGCCCTCGGCGGCTACTCGCCGGGCAGCGAGCGCACGTAGGTCGGTGTCGGCTGTATCCAGCAACTCCAGCTCCTCGGCGGCCTGATGACGGGTGGCCAGCACTTCGTGGAGCGCGGCTCCGTATTTCCCCGATAGCCGTGAGAGCAGGTCGCGCCGACGCTCCACAAAAGCCAGCCGCTCAGGATCTTCCTGCACCGAGCCGGCGTAGTCACCGGCCAATCGGGTCAGCTCGGAGAGATTGGCGTAACCGGCATCCAGCATCTCGCGCCATGCATTCACGCTTGGGTCGAGTCTCTCCAGGCTAGTCAGGGCCCGGTCGGCCACTCCCAGCGCTCCCAATGCGTTTCCCGCCTCACCCTCCAGCGCCTCCACGATCCGTTGTGCCTGTTCCACCAGGGTGACCGCCTGGCTCAAGCGGCGGGATTCGACCAGCAGGGTCTCATCCTCCCCGGGCTTGATCCGGGCCCCGTCGATCTCACCGACAACGTGCCGTAGATAGTCGGCCCGGCGGCGCACCTCGTCCCGACGAGCCGAAAGCTCCGACTCCGCGGCTCGAAGCCCGGCGACAACGATATGAGCTTCGGTCACCGCGGCCCCTTCGGCCTCGGCGTGTGCGAATGCATCGAGGATTTCTCGCTGCGCGTCGGCATGCAACAGCGATTGGGTCTCGTGCTGTCCGTGAAGGTCTACCAATAGCGCGCCCAGCTGGGCCAGTACAGCGGCGGTAGTGGGGCTTCCGTTCACCCAGGCGCGCGAGCGGCCCTCGGAGGAAACCTCCCGTCGCACCACGACGCGGCCCTCCTCCACATCGAGCCCGAGGTCTTCGATCCGGCGGCGGGTGGCCGGCTCGATCCCCTCGAAAGCGCCCTCGACGACCGACTTGGCGGCGCCGGGACGCACGCTGCCGCCGGCGGCGCGCTCACCCAGCAGCAGGGAGAGGGCGTCGATCAGCATCGACTTGCCCGCTCCCGTCTCGCCGGTGAGCACGTTGAGGCCCGGTCCCAGCTGAAGGGTTACGTCGGCGATAGTGGCGAGGTCTCGGACGCGGAGCTCGGTGAGCATTGCTTAACCTCCATGCGGTATTGCATCCAAAACTATGGCGCCGTCGGCTCTCAGAATGGCCTTCGCGACCAGCCGTTCGAGCGGGCCGAAGGGCTTCTTGGGCAACCTGCGGCATGGCAATTGCCCCCCGTAGTGAGCCAGGGTTGGGTTTCTCGCCCCCAGCCTCCAATCCCCTGTCGACTCCTTCGACAACCGATGTCACCTCTATTGAGGAAGCCAAGTGAAAAACCGGATTACGTGCTTTATCGTGCCCATCGCGCTGTTTGCCGCGGCATGCAACAACGACAGCCCCACCGGCACCAACCCCCCCGGCCCCAACGCTGCCCCGACGGTCTCGTCCACCAGCCCCACAAGCGGCGCGACAGGATCGCCGAGAAACGTGCAAGTCACCGCGACATTCAGCGAGGCGATGGATGCTACTACCCTCAACGCCACGACGTTCGTGCTCAAGCAGGGCACGACCGCCATTGCCGGCGCCGTGACCTACTCCGGTACCACCGTGAGGCTGGTGCCATCAGTCGCGCTCGCCGCGAACACAACCTACAGCGCCACGATTTCGACGGGTGCCAAGGATGCGGCAGGCAAGGCCATGGCTTCCGCGAAGACCTGGAGCTTCACCACGGTTGCAACGTCAGCGACCGGTCCAGGGGCCGTGAACCTGGGCACCGCTGGCAATTACGTCATCCTGGCAAAGTCCGCAATTTCGACGACCGGAACCACCTCGATCGTTGGAGACCTGGGCCTGAGCCCGTCCGCCGCTTCCTTCATAACCGGATTTGCACTGTCCACGCCCCCGACCACCTTCACGACATCGGGTCTGGTGACCGGTAAGGTCTACGCCTCCGATTACGATGCGCCGACCCCGGCTACCCTGACCACCGCCGTGCTGGACATGCAGGCCGCGTACACCGACGC
>JBKJZM010000061.1:0-18439 GCA_046715295.1 Gemmatimonadales bacterium
TGCGGCTGCCTCGTACGGCGGGAAGAAGCGCTGATCGTCCTCCAGCACCACGAGATCGTAGCGAGCGATGAATCCATCGGTGGAGTACCCATCGATCACGTCCACCTCCCCAGCGGCAAGCCCCTGATACTTCACCGCGGCCAGGAGAGCGCGCACCGAGCCAAAGCGAAGGCCGTAGGCCTTCTCCAGCCCCGGCAGGCCGTCGGCTCGCCCGATGAAGTCGGGCGTGAGTCCCGCTCGCAGGGTTGGTGATACCCGGGCCAGATCGCTGAGTGTGGCAAGGCTCAGTCTCCGGGCCGTCTCCCGCCGCACCGCTATGGCGTAGGTGTTCTGAAAGCCCAGCGGCGGGAGCCATCGCACCCCGTAGCGCTCGCGGAACTCGCGGGTCACCTGGCGAAAGACCTGGCGGGGGTCTGGGCTGGGACGCTCGCCCAGTATCGCCAGCAATCCCGTCCCGGTGTATTCCGGGTACACATCGATGGCGTTGGTGCGAAGGGCCTGGAATGCAATCTCGGTGGCACCGAGGCCCAGCCGCCGGTCTACCGTGAAGTGCCTGGCCTCCAGCAGCTGCGCGAACATCTCCGCCAGAAGGAACGACTCTCCAAACGGCTTCGAGGCAACGACGATCGGTCGCTCGGGAGGGTCCTGGGCCCCCGCAAGGGGAGCGGCCCCCACGAGCAAGACCAGCCCTCCGCGTAATCCGGCCAGCCGGCTCACGCGGCCAACACTCGCGCCCGCAGCAACAGCTGGCGCACATACTCGGTGGCAGGAGCGTCGCGAAGCTGGGTGGGACTGGCCTCCTGCTCTACCCGGCCCTGGCGTAGCACAAGTATGCGGTCGGCCAGGAGAAAGGCCTCGTTCAGGTCGTGCGTCACCAGCAGGGCGGAGATTCTCAGCTCCCGCCGAATTCCGTCGAACGCAACCTGAAGATCCGCCCGGGTAATGGCGTCCAGGGCCCCGAATGGCTCGTCGAGCAGAATGACGTCCGGCCTGGCGGCAAGCGCGCGTGCCACCGCGACGCGCTGGCGCTGCCCCCCGGACAGATCTCGAGGCCAGCGATCGGCAAAGGTCGCCGGCTCGAGCCCCACCAGTGCCAGCGCGCGATCGGCTAGCTCGTCGCGGTTCTGCATCCGGAGCAGCCAGGGAACCAACTCGACGTTACGGCGGACTCGCCAGTGGGGTAGAAGCCCCCCATCCTGGGGTACGTAACCGATCCGCCGGCGGACCGCGATCGGATCGAGCTCAGCCGCCTCGACTCCGTCGATCAGGACCCGGCCGTGGTCCGGATCGACCAGTCGATTGAAGCAGCGAAGCAGCGTGGTTTTCCCCGAGCCGCTTTCTCCGATCAGCGCGACGCAGTCGGCTCGACCTACGTCGAGCGACACCCCATCGAGCGCCAAATGGGGCCCGTACCGCTTGGATACGCGTTCCGCCCGGAGCACGACACCCGGGTCGGGCCCCTGCACACCAGTTTCCGGTCTCGTTCCGGGCAGCTTTCCTCGCAATCTACCAGAGCTCGAAGAGTGTCAGATGGCCCCCTAAGAATTCAGTCGCTCTGCCGTCCAGGCAAGCTGCAGAAAGGAGCACTCCACCCGAGGTCGGACGACCATCGCAAGTGTCTGTTCGGGAGAGCATTTGAGCGCGGCGTTTACGCACTGGTTCATCCACTCACACGCTTTGCAGCGATCCCGGGCTGTCAGGCCGACATGAACAAAAGTGCATCTCCCCCGCGCACGAAAATCGCATATGTGAAGCATCCTCAGCACCTCTGGTGAACCTCAGCGCAGCTTGAGGTGTGCATGTATCGAATCGAGCTCTCCCCCGGCGAAGAGACCGCGTTTCGGACCATCGAAGAGTTGGCCGTGGCGATCCGGCGTAACGTCGTGACGTCCCGCGCCCGCATCTATCACAACGCCACCAGCAAGTGGCTGCCGATTCAATTTCATCCCCATTACAAGATTGCCGTCTCGATGCCGCTCACCCAGGCCGACTTGGTGGCAGGGCCGCCGGTGACGCCGCTTTCGTCCCTGAAGCTCGGCGACGCCCAGGCATCGGCCCCGGCGGCGTCGTCACGAGAGGCAGCCACCCAGGCGGCGCTCGCCGCGTGGCCGGCGCCCAAGCCGGTATCAGCGCCGCCGGCCAAGCCACTCTCGCCGCCTGCGCCCAAGGCACCGGTCTCTTGGGAGGCTCCAATCACGCTCGGAACTCCGGCCCCGCAGCCACGACATGCTCCTGAACCGCGACGCGCTCCTGACCCGCGACGCGTAGTTCAGCCCGCGCGCAGGCCGGAGCCGCCCCGGGCGGAGCCGGCACGAGTCGTCGAACCGGCCAGCCCGGCTCGGACAAAGGGCGCGCGCAAACGGCGGAAATCCGGACGCTCGCTGCATCTCGCGCTGGGTGGAGCGGTGCTCGCGGCCTGCGCCCAGCTGGTGATATCGGCCGCCTCGCGCCCGGGTTCCGACCTTGCGGAGCGGATTCGCACCCCGAGACGGTTGATCGAAGCTCCGATCGAGGCCATGACGGAAGACAGCCCCCGCACCGTAGCCGGCGTCCTGCCGGCGCTCCAAATCATCCCGCTTCCGCGTAAGGCGGCCTCATCCGGCAGGCGAGGTCCAGTGCCGGCAGCCCGGAAACCCGCGGTAGTTACGCCTGTGCCGGTATCGAGTACCCTACTGGGGGCAAGCGTTGACTCGGCCTCGACGTCCGAGATCCAACCCGCACCGTCCGATGACCTGTCGGGCAGTGTTCCCGTGGGCACAATGCCAGCGACATCCAGGATGGTCGATTCCACCGGCAAGAAGGCCCTGAAGCAAATCCTTCGCACCATCGGCGGCACACCAGCGCCTGGGAGCAAGACCGCGAAGCCTTGAGCAGCGTTGGTGTGATTCATCCCACAGCCCCCCTCCTCTCAGACATCCGATAATCGGCCGACGTAAGCTGTTGGTTTTCGACGGGCTATGTTGACGACTCTGTGGACAACACCCGCGCCTTGTGGAAAAGCGCGGGCGGTTATTTCCTGCCCCCGAGGGCTGAATCGGGGAGCACGATGCCGAGGGCAATCTGGAGCGGTTCCATCAACTTGGGATGGTTACGATACCGGTCAAGCTCCTGGAGCGACCGAGAGCAAGGATACCGGGGGCCGCAAAGTCGGATGAGCTTGGCGGTGAGAAGGACCGTTTCTGCGGTGCGACGCGCACCCATGCCTTCGTGGATTCCGCCCATGCCGGCCACGCTCACCGACGTGCTGCCTACCGCAGGGAAGTGGGTTTACGAGCCGAAGCTGGACGGGGTCCGGGCGCTGATTTACGTGAGCGGCGGAGCCGTCCGGATGTACTCGCGCAACCGAAAGCCGCTGAACGACGCCTATCCTGAGCTGGTAGAGGCGTTGGGTGACGCGGTGCGCGGCGATGCGGTGCTCGATGGGGAGGTCGCGACGTTCGACCCGGCGCGCGGCGGAGCCAGGTGGACCTCACCGGCCTTCCGTCGCCGGACCGCAAGTCGATCCTCAAGGACATCGTCCGGTACGCCGATCCAATCCAGGAGACGCCATTCAGCACTACGGGTGCCGCGGCGATGTTTCGGAAAGCTTGCGCCCAGGGAGAGGAGGGCATCATCGCCAATCCCCCTTCTCAGACGGATCCGTTCCAAGAGGAGATATCCGGTGGGTGACCCCCAAGTTGGTGGCCGAGATCGGATTTTCCGAATGGACGACGGCCGGGCTGCTACGCCACCCACGCTTCCTCGGTTTGCGGGAGGATAAGGCGGCGAGCGAGGTTCGCCGCGAGGAATAGCCACCTCGCAGAGCGCCCGGACCGCTTCAATTTCCCACAGCCCGTCTTCACGCTGCCGCCGCTGAACTTCGATATCCTGCTCCACATCAACAGCTTAGCGATTCGCCCCCAGCTGACCGGCTTGGCATAGCCTCCGCATAGTCACTGTCAGCACCGTAAGGCTGCCGTCCCACGTCCCCAATCGAAGGAGCTCCAATGCGCGCTCACCAGATGCTCTGGTCGGGGCTCACGATCGCCGCGGTACTCAGTCTGGCCGCTGCACCTGCAGATGCGCAGAACAAAGACAAGCACAAGGGAAAGCACTACGTCGTTTCCAGCGAGCGCGCGGTTAGCGTGACACGCACCGTGCTCGTGGGCCGGGGATACGAAGTCCTCCGGGTCGAGCAGGTCGGGCCCACCCGGGTGGTATACTACCGCCTCGGAAAGAAATGGCGAAAAGGCAGGCGGCCAGTTCACCGAATGGTGATTCGAACCGTGGATCAGCGTGTCTTCTTCGAGGAGGCTGAACCGTCGGTCCTGGTCGATATAGATGTCAGGCTGAAGCTCTAGGATCGCAGTTCCCTCATCATCCCCAAATGGAGGCACAATGCGTAGCATCGCGTGGGTAGCTCGCATCTCGCTGTTGAGCGGCGTTCTCATGGCCGGGACCAGCCCCCTGGCCGCCCAACGCATCAGCTTCGCCCCCAACATCGGCGTCTACGTTCCGACCACCGAGTTGGTGAAGGCCGCAAATGGCGATGAATTCAAGCAAGAGATCAGCCTCACCCTGGGTGGCCGTCTGGGAATCGCTTTGGGTCAGCGGCTCGGACTGGAGTTCACCGGAGCATACGCGCCAAGCGACCTGAAAGTCACGGCCAGCGGCGTCGGTGGTCCGGCCCAGGATGCGAACATCTTCACCGGCAGCGGCCGTCTCAGTTATCAGCTGGTGCCGTATACCAGCCCGGTTGCCTTCGTGGTGACGGGCGGTGTCGGTGTCATCAATCGGAGTGGTGAGTTCTACTCCAACGTCCAGAACAAGACCGACATCGGCGGCACACTCGGCGCCTCGGCTCGGTTCCGGGTTGGCAGCCTGCTCCATCTCCAGGTCAGCGCTGAGGACTACGTGTACAAGCCGAAGGCTGAAATCCCCGGCTTTGGGCCGAACGATGAGAAGAAGACTCAGAATGACATCCACCTCTCGTTGGGCGTAGGCATCCCGCTCCTCGGTCTGGGGCAGCTCGGCAAGTAAGTTCGCTCGGGCGTATAGCGAGGGGGCGGCCTCGTTTACGAAGCCGCCCCCTCGTTTTCTCCCGGTACTTGTCACCGATCTCGCGTGTCCAGATTCACGCTGCCCGAAGTGCTCTACCGCTTGGCGCGCTTCCGGCTTCGACTGCTGGTGGTTTTCCGGCTACGGCTGCTGGTGGTCTTCCGGCTACGAGTGCCGGTGCTCTTCCGGCTCGAGCCGGACTTGGCGCGCCGCCGAGTCGCTGCGCCCTTCCGCGCGGCCGCCGAGCGAGACGCCTTGGATCGTGACGCCGACGCCTTCCCGCCTTTGCGCCCGCCCTTGCGGGAGGAGCTCTTGGAGCTTTTCTTCCCCCGCCCGGACCCGCTCTTCTTGCCGCCGCCCTCTTCCTTGTTTACCGTGGCCCAGGCCCGCCGCGCCGCCTCGCCGCCAGACACACCGCGCTTCTCGTATCCCTCCTCGATGTGCTCCGCTTTCCGCTTCTGTCTATTGGTGTAGGCCGACTTGTCGCCTCGTGGCATCGTCGTGATCTCCTGCGTGGGTGAAGTCGCACGGACGAGGCAAGTATAGAACGGTGATGGTCGGCGGCTGTGGGATAGGTCACAGGTCGGGGTGGCTCTCAGCCACGGCTGCTCCGCTTGTCGATTGGACAATAGCTAATTCCCAATAGCCAATAGCCTCATAGAGGAAAGGTGGGTGGAACGGGCGATTAAACCCGTTCCCGGCGAGATGAAGAAGATGGGGAATTTGAGGGGAGTAGCAGCGAAAGCACTGGTTCAGACGGCTCATCCGGCCCGCAGAGCAGGGGGCTCAGGGCATATTCGGACGTCTCGCAGGTCGCCGTCCAGCCGCACTTTCACTCTGCCAAGATAGAGAGGCCGCAAAGGGGTGCTGTGCGGTAGATCACACCGGCGACTTGTCGGAATACCAGCCCTCGCGCATCTTCGCGTCAGGCGGGTTGAAAGAATTTGGATCGAGTCGCGGGCGAGAGGCCGTTCAGGAAGGCGTTTTGACGCCCGAGAAGCGCTCTGCCTTGAGGCCGGCGAGTGCCACGCGTAGCCGTCGGGCACCCTGGGCTGTGGGGTAGCGATCGATGAGCCTGCGAAGCTCCGCCATGGCTCGGCCCGGATCCTTTAGGTCATTTTCGTAGATCTCGACCAAAGCCAACCCCACACGGAAATCGTCACGCGGCGGGAGCGGACCACCAGCACGCAGATTGTCGAGCTCGATTGCCGCGGTTTCTGACTGGTTGAGCGGACCGGATAGGAGGGCAGCGCGCCGGAGCGTGGCCTCTATCCGCTGAGGCTTGTTACGAGCCCGCTCGGCGTACGCGTCAGCGGCCGCCTGCAGATGCCCTCGGGCGGCCAGCGTTTCGATGGCGGAATATCCGCCGCCCACCCGCACCATCCCGACATTGGAGACCAGGTGAAAGAACCCGTCGATGACCGGCTCTAGAATTCCAGAGAGGAAGCCGACGGTCAGGCCATAGATTGCCCAAAGCGCGCCGACCAGCTCCAACGCTCTGGGGTCGGCGCCGGTGAGTGCCAGGAGAACCGCGATCACGGTCCACACCAGGGCGATCGTCCCGACCACCAGTCGGACGAGGCCGAGTGGTTCTTCCGTCCAGCGGTCGGCTCGCTCGACCGGAGAACGGTTGATCGCGGAGCGAAAAGGAGAGAGAAGGCTCAAGCCCCAAAGATCAGGGAGCGTGCAGCAACCTGCAAGCGAAGGGTCACCTGGTCGGTTGACTTTCGCTGCGGGCAGGGTCTAAATCCCCGAGGCGCCGACGGCGCCCAAACAGCGGAGAGGAGGCTTTCCTCATGTCACTGCCGGTTTCTCGCCGCACCTTCCTGGGAGCGAGCGGCGTCGCGGCAGCCACGGTGGCGTTGCCTTCGGCCTCGTCCGCGCTTCTCCATCGCGGGGCCGGCCGGCCAGCCGCGGTGAGCTCCAGCAACGGCCTCCGCGCGGTAAACCGCGCCATGGAGCTGGTGCTCGGCGGAGCGGATACCCTCGACGCCGCGGTGGAAGGCGTCAAGATTCAGGAGCTCGATCCCGCCGACAATTCGGTGGGCTATGGCGGCCTTCCCAATGAGGACGGCGTGGTCCAGCTTGACGCCTCCTGCATGCACGGGCCGACCAGGCGGGCAGGGGCGGTAGCCGCTCTCGAGGGAATCAAGACGCCGAGCGAGGTCGCCAGGCTGGTGCTCAAGTATACCGATCATATTCTGCTGGTCGGCGAGGGGGCCAAACGCTTCGCGCTCTCCTATGGATTCAAGGAGGAGGACCTGCTGACACCCGAGTCCCGGCAGCTCTGGCTTACCTGGCGCGCCAATCGAGGGTTGGATGACGACTGGCTCAATGTGCCGGAGAATGAGCCGCTCGTCGCACGGCCCACCGGCACCATCAACCTCAACGTGGTAAACGCGAGAGGCGACGTCTCCTCCATCACGACCACCAGCGGGCTGGCCTGGAAGATTCCCGGCCGGGCGGGTGACTCGCCGATCGTGGGCGCGGGGCAGTACACCGACAACGATGTCGGGGCTGCGGGGTCCACCGGACGGGGCGAGGCGAACATCCTCGCGTGCGGTGGATTCCTGACGGTCGAAGGCATGCGGAGAGGACTCAAGCCCACCGATGCGTGCCTGGAGACCCTCAAGCGTGTGGTGCGACTGACCCCGCCACGTCTTCTCAAGGAGGGCCGGCCGACGTTCAACCTGTCCTACTACGCGGTGAACAAACGCGGCGACTTCGGGTCGGGCTCGCTCTACCCTACCAGCTACGCCGCGCATGACGGCAAGGACGGCGCCTTGCGCGATACGGCGCATCTCTACGAGAAGCGGGCCTGATGCGGCTGATCCTTCTGCTCTTCCCCGCGGTGCTCTGCGCCGCGCAGCTGAACGGGCAGGTTCCCGAAGGGCCTGAGCCGGCCGACACGGTCAGCGACGCTGAGTCAGCGGCCGACACTGTGGACGCCGCGGAAGAGCCCGCGCAGGAGACCCCCTGGCGAACCAGCTACTTCCCCTACGTCGCCGGCGGTACCAACGATGGGCCGGTGCTGGCCTTCCGGGTTCATCACTTTCAGCCGGCGGAGTACGACGCTCGAGTCACCACCAACGCGGCGCTCACTGCCGATGCCGGGATCACGGCTCGCGGAGGCCGGCAGGTGACCGTCAAGTACCGTGCCCCCCAGCTCTGGAAGGATTGGCGTCTCAGCGCGCTCGGAGCGGCGGTGCGGGAAGTGCGCTTCGGATATTTCGGGCTCGGCAACGAGACCGTCAAGAACGACGACGCAGTCACCCCCGCGCAGCCGTTCCTCTACCGGGTGCGCCGGGCCCGCTACGGTGGCAAGGTCGAGGCGACTCGGAGGCTTCGGGGGCCGCTGCAGGTCGCGGTGCTCGCCAATGTGGAATGGACCCGCTTCACCACCCTCCCGGGACCATCGCTGTTCAAGACGGACTTCGGCTCCGAGGTGAAAGAGACAGACCTCTCCGGGCGAGTGGCCCTGGTCTACGACACCAGGGACAACGAGTACAACACTCACAAGGGTCTCTTGCTCGAGGCGGGTGCGGGAGTTGGGAGCGGCGGTGATGGCTATACCCGATTGTACACCGTCCTGCGCGGCTATCTCCCTCTCAGGGAGGGGACCGTCGCCGCCGCACGGCTAGCGGCCTCAGGCCTGGGCGGCGATCCTACGCTCAACGCGCGACTCTACCTGCCGGCGTGGGAGAACCAGATACCGGTGCTGGGCGGCCAGTATTCCCACCGCAGCTTCGACAGCGGGCGCTTCGCCGGCAAGCACGTAGTGCTGGGCAACTTCGAAGTCCGCCACGACCTGCTGCCGTTCGGTGACCTGGGAGCCGTCACCCTGCTGGCCTTCCTCGACGCCGGACGGGTGTTCGAGCAGGAGAACTTCAAGCTCACGACCGAAGCGGTAAAGGTCGGTGGCGGCGGCGGGGTGGCCCTGCGGATCCTGCGCTCGTCGATCTTCACGTTCAACTTTGCCGGCGGTCCGGACGGGTTCAACTTCTCGGTAGGGAGTGGGTGGATGTTTTGATTTGGCGGGGTGGCGGGCAAGCGGGGAAGTCTAAGACGACGCAACTTTCGCGACAGTCAGCCCAGCAGCCTCGAGGACCTCGCGCAACGTCGTCTCCCCGCGGTCGCGCGCGTACCACTTGCGCACCTGGGGGTACAGCTCGGCCTTCGGTGTGGTGGCGCGGTTGGCCATGACCCAGGCCTGAAGCTGGGCCGGGCGCGGGCCCCAATGCCCGAGCTCCTGAAAGCTGTCGTCCAGCGCGATCAGGATCGGGATCGAGCGGGCGCCGTTGGTCAGATACTGGTCCATCAAGTCGGGATTCTCGTCCCGCAGAATCACCCGGAGCTCGAGACCCGGTGCCTGATCCACCAGCTTGGCAATGATCGGCACGGTGTTCGAGGCATCGCCACACCAGTCTTCCGCGATCACGAGCAGCTTCCGGCTCGCTCCGGGCGGCACCGCCGCCAGAGCCCAATCCGGAATTCGCGCCAGGTTGTAAATTCCCTGCCACAGCCCGCAGTGCTCTGCCTTGCACGAGGCCACGAACGACTCGAAGGACTGCGCCTTATCCCATAGTGCCTGGAAGTCCAGCATTCCATCTCCGATCAAGCGACACCGCTACAACACCTTTACGAATACAAAAGTTCCTTGACTGTCATCCTGAGCGCAGCGAAGGATCGCCTGAATCACACGCGTGGAATCTGCACGATCCTTCGCTTCGCTCAGGATGACAATGCCTTAAAGTTCTTCGATCCTGACCCCCCGCTTGGCGAGCTCCGCGACGTAGGCAGCGAACGGGATCGCCTCGTCCGGGGTGTAGACCCCCTTGGCTTTGACCCGGCCGTCCACCTGCATCTGGCCGGTGATGGAAAGAGAGTAGCCGGTGGTGCGCATCATCGCGCTGATCCCATGCTTGGCGTCGTAGTAATCGATCAGGCGGAAGGTGACCCGGGCCGCTTTCCCGGCGTTCTGACCGGTCACCTGCACCTGGAGGGCAACCAGGTCGCGGCCCTCGGGCTTGTGGAGCCGGGGATGCACGGCCGCGATAAACAAGTCTCGGGGCGTCACCTTCTTGCCCTTGACGTCGATGGGCTCGTTGCCCAACAGCCCCAGATCGCGGATCGGCCGCATGATGGCGACGTGGCCTGGATAGCGCAGTGTCTTGTATTCCATCACGTCGATCTTGCCCTTGTACGCGAAGGGTAGCGTGCTGATCCCCCCGCCAGTGTGAAAGGCCTCCAGCGTGCCGACGGGTGCGGGAAACTCGACCGGCTCCACCTCGCTCAGGGCATCAACCTGCACCGGCTTGCCACCGCGGAGCACCCAGGAGGGCGTGGTGTAATAGTCGAGTGCACCCTCGAGCGAATACACGATCTGGTAATTGAGCGGCGGCTCGGGCGCCTGCGGCAGGCCTCCGACGAAGACCTTCACCTTCTCCGCCCGCTCCAGCCGCCGGATCCCCTCCACCGCCAGGATGTTCACCATGCCGGGCGCCAGGCCGCAGTCGGGGATCACCGACACTCCCTTCTTCACGGCCTGATCGTGCAGCTTCTTCTGCTGCAGCACGATGTCGGTGTTACCGCCAAGGTCAGAGAAGTGGCAGCCACACTCGACCGCGGCTTTGGCCATGGGCTCGTTGTAGTAGTAGGGAATGGCGCTCATGACCGCCGCCTGGCCTTCGAATGCCGCGTGCACCGCGGCAGAGTCGGTAACGTCCAGGCGTGTGGGCCGGAGCCGGCCCTTCCAGTCGCCCGCGAGGAACTTGGGCAGCTTGTCCGGCTTGAGATCGGCCAGTGTAACCTGGCTGACGGCGGTGTTTTGAAGGAGATCGTAGGCGCAGGCGCAGCCCTGCAATCCGGCACCGAGAACCAGCAATTTCATTACAGCAATCCGGGAAGAAAGGGACAAGAAAAGCCCCGGAAGCTAGTCGGGGGTGAGAGGGGCTTCAACCTACCGCTCACGCGTCCCCGCGAAGAATGTCATCGCCCTCGGCCGCTTCGGCGCATTGGACCACACCAGCCGGCGCGGCCGCCCCGGACCCAGCGGGCGGATCTCGACCGCATCGCCGGCGAAGAAGGCCACGGAGTCATCACCCCACCGAACCGGATCGCGAGCGCCGCGAGCCATGAGCGTGGGCCCACCGCTGTCGCCGAGGACGCAGAGATCGCCCGCGCTCTCACACGGTATCGCCCGCGCGAACACCGGTTCGCCCAACATGACCGCCAGGCTCGATTCGGCAGCGGCCCGCTCGCTGGGTGGTACCGGACGAGGGTCGGTATCGGCCGGCGGCACCCGAAACCGATAGAGACCCTTCGAGGCCGAGACTATCAGCGACGTGCCGCCGGGCGCCCACCCGATGGCAGCGGGCCGTCCCGCGCCCTTGGGCAAGACCAGCTCCCGTTCTCCGCCGCTCAGCAGGTTCATCACCCAGACCGAGGCAGGAGTGGAATCGCGCAGCGACGCTCCCCGGAGGAAGGCCAGCCCGGCACCATCCGGGGACAGCGCCGGCGCCAGCTCGGCGACATTGGTGAAGGTGATGCGAACCGGTGGCCCCCCACCGGGACGCACGGCGTACAGATCGGAGTTGGGTCCCTCACCGGCCACGAAGACGGCATAGGGGTCCCGCCCTATTTCCATCTGGCCGCGGAGAGGGGGGAGAGTGGGGTCACAAGCAGTGAGAAGTAAGAGGTGAGAGGTGAGAAGGGTGTGCAGCAGCCGCATGGAGGGGCACGTCTCGTCCCTCTCACTTCTCACTTCTCACTTCTCACTGTCTTCTTGAGAAGCCACCATCCCTTCGGATCCACCTCGATCTTGCTCGGCTTCCGGCCGATCCCCTCGACCACCTTTCGCGTCTTCGGCCCATTCACGTCCAGTTTCACAAGCTTCTCATCCACCAGCAGCTCGAGATTAGGGATTCGATATGTCCCCCACTCCGGCTTCTGGGTCTGGGTAATGTCCAGTGTCAGCTTCTTGCCGCCGTGCTTCCAGCGCACATCGAGGATCGGATAGCCCGGTTGAGTCAGCGACTGGCGGAAGTACCAGTCCAGATCGCGCCCCGCGGCCTGGGACATCACCCTGGCAAAGTCACTGGAGACTGCAGTGCTGTCCTTGTGGGCGGTGTAGTAGCGGCGCAGGCCCCCGAAGAAGGCCGAGTCCCCCATGAGGCCGCGGAGCTGGTGGAGGACCCACCCGCCCTTCTGGTAGCTGTTGGTATTGAGCAGCGCCATCAGGTCTCGCTGGGCGGTGTCCACCACCGGCCGCTCGCTGGCGTCCGAGGAAAGCACCTCATCCGCCGCCTTCTTCATCGTCGCGCGGAACGTGCTGTCACCGTCGGCATGACCTCGCCACAGCGCGGCGAGGTAGGTGGCGAATCCCTCCGACAGCCAGAGGTGAGGCCATTCCCGCGGGGTGACCGCGTCTCCGAACCACTGGTGTGCCGTCTCGTGGGCCACCAACTGCTCCTCCAGCCCCTTGTCCCGGTAGAGCTTCTGATCGTAGAAGATGGCCGTCGCGTTCTCCATGCCGCCGAACCGGGTCCTCGACTCGACGTGCGCCAATGATGTGAAGGGGAAGGGCCCGAACAGCCGGCTGAAGTAGTCGACCATGTCGCCCGCGCGGCGGAACGGACCCCCGACGGCGTAGGCCGAGTCCTGCGGGTACGCCCACACCGAGAGTGGCACGCATTTCACGGCGCATCCGGCCTTGGGGAGCGCGCTACGCGCCAACCGTGCGACGCCGACCACCATGTTGTAGACCGGGATCGGCGTATCCAGCCGGTAGTGCCAGACGGTGTGGCCGTATGGCAGGGTATCGATCTTCTCCAGCACGCCGTTGGCGATCACCTGTTTGTCGATCGGTGCCTGCACGTGGAACGCGACGGCCGCCTTGTCGGCCGGCTGATCGTTTGATGCCAGCCAGAGGTGGGCCCGGTCAGGCCAGTTGTCGGCGAACACGGTGCGGTCGCCATACTGGTTGTTGCCGATGATCAGCCCGTCCCGGGTGAAGCCCCGGTAGCGCACCCTGGTGCTGAGCGTATCGCCCCGCTGCTTCTGATGCGGCACGTCGATCTCGGTCGCGGATCGGGCGTACATCGTGCGTGAGATCCGGGTGTTGGGCTTCCCGTCCACCAGCACCCGGATCACCCGCATGGTGGAGTCGAGCTGCATCCTGACCGGCTGGGTCGAGCCGAGCCGCCAGGTGATCTGAACTTCGGCGAGCACGTGGGTGCCGGTGTCGCTGGGGACGAGGGTGATGTCGTAGTGGAGGGCGTTGTGCGGCGATGCCGCTTGCAACAGCAGGAGTAGTGGAAGCATGCCGAAATCGTAAACGGGGAGCCGTTATTTCCCCAGCCTTGCCCGATAAAACTCCAGAATTCTGGCCCAGGCCTTCTCCACTTGCGGACCGTCAGACCCTTGCCGCCCGGGCTTCAGGAAGCCGTGCCCCGTACCCGGGTACACCTCCGAGGTGAACGTCTTCCCCGCCGACTGCATCTGCGCGGTGACCATGGGCAGGTTGGCATTGATCCGCTCGTCGTTCTCCCCGTAGATGCCGAGCACCGGCGTCTGGATTTTCTTCATGTCGGCGGTGTCGGGCGCGGGACCGTAGGCGACCACGGCCGCGCGGAGCTTCGGGTTGTTGGTAGCGTAGCGGAAGCTCTGTCCCCCGCCCCAGCAGAAGCCGATAGTACCGATCTGGTCCTTCGCCACCGCCGGCAGGCCGTTCACGTAGGCATAGACCGCGTTGAGGTCGGCCGTCACCCGCTCGGGCTCGAGCTGGCTCACCAGCTTGCGGGCGGAGTCGGGATTAACCGGCGAGACTCCATGCTTGGAAGAGAGCAGGTCCGGCGAGATCGCGATGAATCCTTGCTTGGCCAGCCGGTCGGTCACCTTCGGCTCCCAGTCGGTGAGGCCGTTGATCTCATGGATGACGATGACCGCGGGGGCCTTGGTCTTCCGCTCCGGGTACGCGACGTAGGCCCGGACCGAATCACGCCCGCGCTTGATGGAGACCCACTCACCATGGGTGGTGACCCGGTCCATGGCAGGCTCGGGCGACTCGGCCGGCGCGGTGTAGTTCTGCATGGCGACGGCACCGATCAAGAGAGCCAGCAGTCCTATCAGAACATAGGTCGCGACCGCGCCGCGGCGGGAGCCGCGTCGGGTACTCATGGGAGATCCCAGAACTCGACCCGGTTCTCCATGAGGAGTGGCACGGCGACGCGGGACTTGCCATCGAAGCCGATGTCGGCCGCGGAGGGGACCGGGTACGCCACCCTGGTCGACTTGCCGTCCTTCAGCACGAACAGGCTCGAATCGGTCCAGCTGGTGATCAGCAGGCCGCCGTCAGGAAGGACCTCGACCCCATCCTGCTGGCCGGGTCCGGTGCCGAGCGTCCGCACCGTCTTCTCGCCGGGCTTCCAGGCCACGATGTTGGTTCCCAGGAATGGCACGATCACGAACTCGTTGTCGGCGGCCACCCAGGTGATTCCGTTGGGGCCCGCGAGGTCGGCCGATTCGAGCGCCACGCTCACCTTCCCACCTTTGACCTGATAGATGCGGTCAGGCCCAGGATGGGAGAAGTCCGCGGCCACGCCGGTATCGGTGAAGTAGACGCCATCGGGACCGGCGGCCGCGTCGTTGAGGAACTTGGCGCCGACCACTTTGATGGATGCGACTGCGGCACCGGTGCGGCGGTTGAACGCGCGCACCGCGTCGATATCCGCCACCCAGAGCGTGTCCCCAACGATCGCCATGCCCTTGGGCCCGTTCAGGGTGACGCCCTTCACCCCGCCGGCGATGAACTTGGCCGTCTCGACCTTGCCGTCAGGCGCTACCCGGGAGATGAAGCCGTTGTTGTCCTTGCCGCCCGGCTCGCCGTTGACGTTGGCCACGAACCAGATGTTCTGGTCGGCGTCGAACCTGGCGGCTTCGGGCGCCTGCATCTGGTCGCGCAGCTCACCGGTCTTGGTGGCCATGCGAGACCCGGCGCTGGACTTGGCACCGGCGGCGGAATCGCCTACGGCGGCGCCGCTATCGGCGGCATTGCGGGGCTTGCAGGCGCTGGAGGCCAGCCCAAGGAGAGCAGTCAGCGTCAGGGAAGTTGTGAGGTAGTGCCGGAGCATGGGAACGGTCTCCACTCAGAGGGAAAAGCAAGTATATGAGGGGTGGCCCAATAAGGGCACTGCTCACCCCCCCCCGACTGACGGGCACGGGCTCTCGCCAGGCTCCGCGACAACCACCCAACCCATCCACTGGGAGCCTGCCCGCGAACCCGTGCCCCGTTCCGTCTGCTCCCCCCACCCAACGAAGTGCGGCCAGCGGAACTGGATCGAGCTCCGCAGGCTGCAGCGCAAGGGGTGAGGTGGGGAGAGGTCGGTGCTGCAGCCGGAGGGGCTCGCACCAGGGCCGCTGGACGATCGGGCGTGGAGGGGGGCTCCGCGGCAGACGGACGGGGCCGGAGCTCCGCAGGCTACAGCGCAAGGGGTGAGGTGGGGAGAGGTCGGTGCTGCAGCCGGAGGAGTTCGGTCTAGGCCGCTGGCGGATGGGTTGGGGGCGGGGTTACGAATCTTCGGGTGGTCCGCCCGCCTTTGCCACTTGATCCGGACGAACCCGTCCCGTATCGAACTTCCGCGCCGCCGCCAGCATCGTCTCGATCGTCTCGTCCACATCAGCCGGGCCGCGCTTGAACCGGATCGGATTGATCCGGGCGACGACGAACGGCCGGAGATACGGGCTCTCGAAGCCGCGCTCCTTGAGCGCCTTCATTGCCTCGCTCACCGCCGCGTCCAGTTCCAGGATCCGGGCGGCCCGCTCCCGCCGTGTCTCCAGCGCCTTCGGCAGCGCCGAAGCCTCGAACTTCTCCACTCGGCGGAGGATCGGGTGGTAGGCCCCGCCGGCGAAGCGGCCGTTCCCCTGGTAGCAGAGCCCCAGTGTCAGCAGTGCCGGCTCCTCGAACTCGATCTCGTAGTCCTTCTCCGGCCGGCTCTCGGTCTCGGCCAGCAGCTCGGCCAGCCGGATCACCTCGAGCGAGCGCTCGCGCAGGTTATGCGCCTTCTCGGTGTTGAGCAGCAGGATCCGGTGCGCGACTTCGATGTCGGGCACCACGATTGCGACGACGGATTTGGCGCCGAGCAACCGGAGCGCGGCCAGGCGGTGATTGCCGTTCGGGGTCCAATACTTCCCCTTGTCCGACCGTACCACGATCATGGGATCGAGGTACCGACCCAGCTTGTCCATGGCGGCGGAGAGCCGCTCGACATGGGGTTGCGAGAGGTCGCGCTGGTATGGCGTGGGCTCGACCAGGTCGATCGGGAGGGCGGCGAAGGTCTGCCAGTGGCCGCCGAGTGGGTCCTTATAGGATGCCAGGACGCTGCCGCCGTCGGCCTCGATGGACTCGGCCAGGCGGGTCAGCACGGCCGGCGGTGTGCCCGAGCTGATCGCGTCGGAAGCGATGCCGCGGGAGCGGGGCTCGGCCGACGCTTTCTTCTTGCGGCGTGGCTTCCCCCCGCTCTTGCTGCCTTGCTTTGATGTCTTGGACTCGGCCACTGAACACCTCACTAATGTGCTATCTGAGCGTGGGCCGTTCACTTGTGGCTGCCTGCAAGGCCTCCTTCGCCTCCCTCGCCCTCCCCTGCAGCTCCGGATCGGCTTTGTCCCAGAACCGCAAGAACCGGCCGTACGCCATCGCCGCCGAGTCGCGCTTGCCCGCGGCCTCGTACGTCCGTCCCAACGCCAGCTGGAGCAGCGGCAGATAGAGTGGCTGGTTGTCGAACCCGTACCTGAGATACCTGATCCCTTCCGCCCGCGTCTCGTTCCGCGCCGCCAGAGCCAATGCCAGCTGAAGCCGGAGGAACGCAGTCTCCGCCGCCTTGCCAGGCGCCGCCGCCTTGTCGAGACCGGACCGGAGCCGCTCCAAGCCCCGCACCGTGTCGCCCTGCATCACCGCACCCCAGCCGTCGGCCGCCACCATCATCCCGCGATCGAACGACGACCTCGGAGCCGAGTCAGCCAGCGCGCGAGCCAACCGGCGGCGGCCCTCCGGCACCTGACCGCGCAGCAGGTGGACCATCGCCCTCCCGTACTCGGCCTCCGGTCCGGCCGGTAACGCAGCCACGGCCGAATCCATGAGGCCGGCGGATGACCCCGGCGCCAGGCCAAGCGCCATCGCCCAGGCCTGCACCCCAATCGCCTCCCCCCGGTCGAGTGGCACGAGCGAGTCCACCAGCACCTTTGCCTCCCGCCACCGGCCAAACCCGGCAAGCATGTTCGCTCTCGCCGCCAGCGCCGCGGCCAGGAACCCCGGCGACCGGGGTCCCGCCTGCTGCAGCCGGGCGAACCGCGGGGCGATGGAGTCGGACCCGGCCTTATCCCAGTGATAGGCTGAATTTGTCGCCTGAAGCAGCCAGCCCCCCTGCTCGGTCCACGCGGCGCCGAGCTCCTTGGCGGTCGGTGGCGGACCCCAAACCAGGTTGGCTGTCGTGCGCATGGCGCTCACCCTGCTGGGCGATGCCGTCCGCGCGAATCCCGTGAAGTATCGCGCGAATCGCGCGCTGTCCCGATAAATGACTCCGAGCTCCATGGGATGAATCAGCGCGGGAAACAGGGTCGAGTCTCGCTGGAGCACGCTGTCGAACACCGCCGCAATGGAGTCGGGCGCACTGGGACGGAAGCTCTTGGTGTGGAACATCGCCTCGCCCAGCAGGAACCATCCCTCGACGTCCTCCGGATACTCCGCCACGAACGCGCGCAGCGAATCGATCGACGCCGGCTTCCCCTGATCGAACAGCTGATACCCTGCCAGGAGCCGCCGGTCGCGCGGGGGCAGGCGCCTGGAAAAGCGGACGCCCGCGGCGACGGCATCGTGGGCGTCCTTGTTGCCGTACCCGCCGATCCAGCCGAAGACCTGCGCCCGGCGGAGGTGGGCCAACGCAAAGGTCGAGTCGGTCTCCACCGCGCGGGTGTAAGCAACCAGTGCCGAATCCCACTCAGTGCGGCGGTAGTACCGCTCGCCCTGCAGATAGGAGCGGAGCGCGTCGATCGAGTCGGTAGTGAGCGAGGCCAGCCGCAGATTCGGCAACGGCTGCTTCGACCGCCAGACATCGCGCAGCAGCGCCAGGCTCAGCCGGTCCACCACGGCGAGCACGCTGTCCGCCGGGCCATCCACCTGAGCCCGCCCCAGGCGGTGCCCGTCGATGGCGTAGAGATCGGCGGCAACCCGCACCTTCCCACCGGTGGACACGGCACTCCCCAGCACCACTGACCCGGCATCGAGATCCCGTCCCACGGCGAGCGCCCGCTTCAGGTCGTCCCCCCCCCCCCCCCGACCCCCTTACCCCCGCCCCCCGCGGGGGGGCACAGTTTTTTTTCCGGCCCCCCCCCGGAGGTTTGTGGGCCG
>JBKJZM010000062.1:0-11203 GCA_046715295.1 Gemmatimonadales bacterium
GGCAGGCTGGGTGTCCGGATCATCGTCGAACGTCTGAACCTGGGCAACGAGATACGGCAGAGACTCATCGAGAAGGCGGGCGAGCACGAACCGGGAGCCACCCAGCACCACAATGTTTGCTCGGCCATCCGGCAATTCCTGGTTCACCCGCACCTCGGCGACGCAGCCCACCGTTCCCGGCTCGGGAAGGTCGCGCGCAGGGGGCACGGGCGTGATTCCGAAACACCGGTCCGCAGCGAGACAGTCAGCCAGCATCCGCTTGTAACGCGGCTCGAAGATATGCAGCGGAAGCGGCGTCCCGGGGAACAGCACCGCTGGAAGTGGAAAAATGGGAAGGCGGGAAGACATTGGGGGAAAGATAGCTATTGGCTATGAGCTAAGGGCTGGCCCTAGAACCAGCAACCCTCCTCGGCTGGAGCCAAGGAGGGTCGTATCTCGGAGCCAATAGCCAACAGCCCATAGCCAATAGCCCCCTTCACGCCGCTCCCCAAAACCCCCTGAGCGACCGCACATCCGGGGAATCACGCAGCTTCTCGAAAGCCCGCTCCCGGATCTGCCTGATGCGCTCGCGCGTCACGCCGAGGAGGGTGCCGATCTTTTCCAGCGTGAGAGCTTCGGATCCTTCTTCGAGACCGTAATAAAGGCAGAGAATCTTCCGCTCACGGGGAGTGAGGTGCCGCTGGAAAATTCGGTCGATAAACTCCCGCTGCAGTCGGACGTCTGTCATCTCCTCGATCTCGATGCCGCCGGTGCCCGCCACTCGCTCCCCAAAGGTGCTGGCCCCCCGGTCCTGCCGCTCCACCGGTGCATCGAGTGAGACTTCGGTCGACGTCATCCGGTGGGCCGAGCGTATGTTGTCGACCGTGTCGTTGAGCGCAATGGCAATCTCGGCGTCGGTCGGCTCACGGCCCAGCTCCTGAGCCAGGAAACTCTTTGCCCGGGACATCCGGACCAGAGCCGAGTTCTGATTCAGGGGGATCCGGACGCTGCGGGTCTGCTCGGCCAGCGCCTTCAGCACCGCCTGCCGCACCCACCAGACCGCATAAGAGATGAATTTCACACCGTGGTCCGGATCGAACTTCTTGACCGCTTTGAGCAGCCCCTCGTTCCCGATCGCAACCAGCTCGGAAAGGTCGAGCCCGTGCCCCTGGTATTTCTTGACATAGGAGATCACGAACCGAAGGTTCGCGGTGACCAGTCGCTCGGCGGCCGCCTCATCGCCGGCCAGCGCACACCGGGCCAGGCGCTTCTCCTCGTCGGGGTCGGAGATCATCGGTAGCTTCTGGATGTCGAGCAGGTATTGATCGAACGCGCCGGAAGGAGTGGAGCGGGCAAACGGCCGGGCTTTCCCGGTACGGACAACGGTCATAGACAACCCCGGCAGAGTTGAAACGCGCTGCGATTATGGCTGCGGAACCAGAGCTATTCGGAGAGGATGAGCCAATATACGAAGGGCGCGTACTGCGGTCAAGCAAAAAAATCTTTCCACATCACAAAAGGTTACTGGGCAAACGCTTCGTGATTTTATCCACTTTGTGCACAGAAAGCACGGGGGGCCCAGACTCCCGCTGATCACTGCAAACAGATGCACTCCAATAACATACAACGGGGCTCGCGGCTCTCGTCTTTGGCTCACAGCAGCGCGGCTAGCGCCGCGCCGATGGCCTCCGGAGCCACCGGAGTAGTCCAGCTGTTCTCCCGGTGCATTGCTCCCATCTCTCTCGCCAAAGCGAAGTGAATCTGCCCGTTCCGGTTCTTCTTGTCGGTGGCCATGCTCTCCACCAGTTGACCCGCATCCAGGCCAGGTGGAAGCCGGGCGGGCAATCCGAGCCGGCCAAGCAGAGTCGCGACCCTGTTGCGCAGCCCGGCAGGAGCCACCCCCAGCTGTTCGGCCAGTTCGCACTCGACCACGAGGCCCAAGGCAACTGCCTCACCGTGGGGCAGCTTGTAGCCCGAGATCCGTTCCAGCGCGTGCGCCACCGTATGGCCGGCGTTGAGAATGGCTCGACGCCCCGTCTCGCGCTCGTCCCCGCTCACGACCTCGGCCTTGATCTCCACGCTCCGCCTGATGAGCCGGGTCAGCGGGTCCAGGCTGCGGGAGGCAATGGCCTGTGCGTCGATCTCCATCCACTCGAAATAGCCACGATCGGCGACGAGCCCGTGCTTTACGGCCTCCGCCAGCCCCGCGCGATAGTCCCGGTCGGGGAGAGTGGCCAGGGTCTGGGGATCGGCAATCACCGCGGCAGGGGGATGAAACGCTCCAACCAGGTTCTTGCCTTGGGGTGTGTCTACTCCGGTCTTGCCGCCTACGGATGCGTCCAGCATCGCGAGCAGGGTAGTTGGTACCTGGAGGTACGGCACCCCACGCATGTAGGTGGCCGCAACGAACCCCACGAGATCACCAGTGACCCCACCCCCCAGCGCGATCAGCGCGCTGTCGCGCCCGAATCCGCGCTCCATCAGGGTGTCGGTAAGCCGGACCCAGGACTCACGTGTCTTGGATTTCTCTCCCGCCGGGAACGTGATCGTCTCGCCGAGCCAGGGCGCCGAACCCATGCGCCCGCTCCGATACAGCTCGTGTACGGAGGCATCTGCAATCATGGCCACCCGGCGTCCCGGCAGATGCTGCCCCACCAGCGGGTCCAGCCGCGCGAGTGCGCCTGGTTCGACGTAGACCGGGTAGCTTCCCAAAGCGTGGTGCACGAGAACGGGTTGTGGCATGAAGCTCCGAACGAAGGGTTACATTGCGAACGCTGCCTCTCCTGCAGGGTCACCAGGTCACATCGCTCACGCCGGCACGGTGGTTCGCCAGCCGGGCGAGGGTGAAGAGCAGATCGGAGAGACGATTGAGATACACCACGAAGAGCTCCGGGACCGGCTCGGTATGCGCCAGGTGCACGACGCTCCGTTCGGCGCGGCGGCACACCGTGCGGCTTAGATGCAGGGATGCTGCGACGGGCGTGCCGGCGGGGAGCACGAAGGCGCGGAGCGGCGGAAGCTCCTGCTCCGCGTTATCCATGACCTGCTCGAATTCGCCTATGCGTGCGGGCGACAGAACGGCCTTCTCCAGCGCCTTCCTGACTCGCTCCGGATCGGGCGTGGCCAGATGCCCGCCGATGGAAAAGAGATCGTGCTGAATCGACTCGAGGAGGGGGTCGAAGAACTCCTTCCCCCCCGCCGCACGCACAACTCCGAGCGCGGAGTTCAGCTCATCCACATCACCGTACGCCGCTACCCGTGGGTGGTCTTTCGGCACCCGCCCCCCACCGAACAGTCCGGTTTCACCGGTGTCGCCGGTCCTGGTATAGATCTTCATCGGCAGGGGGCGTCCACTTCCGCCGCGGCGACGACCACGTTGCCGCGAGGTTGGATGATTCCCCAGATTACGCTGCCTTCACCCACATCGACCTGCTCCATCCACAGGTTGTCACGCGGAAATCCGAAATCGCTGATCGGCTGGAGCCGGCGCCAGAAGATGCTGCGTCGGAGGGCGCCGTAGGGAGCGAGACGGCCTCGCCGGAAGGAGAGCAGGGTCGGGCGAAAGATCATCTGTTGCCAGGCACCCGCGCTGTCCCACGCCATGACCGTAGCTGCGAGCAGAGTGTCGTCTCCTGCCGTGATCCGTCTCTCCCGCAGTGAAACCGCAAAGCGGACCCTGCCTGGGGCTGACCGGAAGGAAATCACGTCAGCCGCATCCACGTCCGATAGGGTGTTGACCTCGAGCCTCGGATCAGCGGGCCCCCGTAACACGAGCGAGGGGAATCGGCCGGCAAGCACGGAGTCCATGGCTCTTCCGGTCCGTACGATCAACTCGTCGACCAGCACCGTACCCGGTGGCGCGACCGGCTCTCGCCGGCGGAACTCGGCACGCTTCTCTGGGGCCGAGGAATCGACGCGCGTCAAAGATCCCAGCACCGGCCCGCGGAGCGGGGGCCCCCCGCCGCGGCGATCGTGATCCACGATGATTTCCACCTGGGTGCCCCGCCAGCCACACCGGCTGCCGCGCAGCAGGATGGCCTGCGGGAGGACTTTCGTCTGTCCGAGGGGCGAGCCGACGACGGCCTGATCGATCCTGGGGGATCCCGTCGTGCGGCGCCTGCCGGTGGCCCCCAGCGTCACGACACCCTCGCGCGCGAGCGGTCCCCAGGGCTGATCCGGCTGAATCAGGTCTGGCCGATAGCGACGCACCAGTCCTGCCACGAGGCCAGTGTCGCTGGAGAGAAGGTGCACTGCCCGGCTGGTACCCTCACCCACGAAGCTTCCCACCAGATAGCCGAGTGAGTCGATCCGCACGTCGCTGGCCACACTCATCGAGTCGAGGGGCGACGGGGGGCGCTCACGAAACAGCTCACCCAGCACGCGACCCGCCCCACCACACCCGCTCAGAGCGGTGCCGAGGATCAGCGGCGCTGTGAACAGGAGCCGGATGTTTCGCGGGGGCATGGCCGTCAATGTGCCGAGTCCCGGCGCGAAGCGAAAGGGCTTACATTTTGGAGGTATTGGCTATGGGCTAGGGGCTACTCCGGGAGCACCCCAGCTCTATTCTCTCGACCAACAGCCAACAGCCCATCAGGAGATGCAGTGGCCGAGCAGGAGCTGAAAGACGTAACCATCATTGGTGGCGGCCCGACCGGCCTGTTCGCCGCGTTTTACGCGGGCATGCGCGGGGCGTCTGCGCGGATCATCGATGCCCTTCCAGCCCTAGGCGGCCAGCTCATGGCCCTCTACCCGGAGAAGTACATCTTCGATGTGGCCGGCTTCCCCAAGGTGCTCGCGAAAGACCTGGTCCGAGACATGGCGACGCAGGCGCTCCAGTTCGGGGCCTCAACCCACTTGGGCGAAATCGTAACAGGGCTCCGCCGGGTTGAGGGGGACGGAGCCGGTCATTTCATGCTGGAGACCTCCGAGGATGACTACCCGACCCGGACCATCGTCATTGCCGCCGGGATCGGCGCGTTCGAAGCGCGAAAGCTCGGTATCGAGGGCGAGGATGGGTTCGAGGAAAAAGGGCTCTTCTTCAAGGTGCTCGACCCGAAGCAGTTCGAGGGGCAGCGGGTGCTTCTGGTCGGCGGCGGCGACTCCGCGTTCGACTGGGCGGTGAACCTCCAGGGCATCGCCAAGTCCATCATGCTCATCCATCGGCGTGACGGATTCCGGGCCCACCAGGCGACAATCAATCAGGTGCAGGAGTACCAGCGTAGCGGAAAGTGCGACCTGCGCACCTTCTGGGAGGTCAGGGCCCTGCACGGCAACGGCAAGGTCGAGCGGGTCACCCTCTTCAACAGCAAGACCAAGGAAGAGGAGACGCTGGAAATGGACGCCGTCATTCCGCTGCTCGGGTTCCACTCCGATCTCGGCGCCATCAAGGAGTGGGGGCTGGATACGGAAAAGGCCGACATCAAGGTCGATCAGGTGATGGCCACCAACGTACCGGGGATCTATGCCGCGGGGGACATCACCAGCTACCCGGGCAAGCTCAAGCTCATCGCCACCGGCGCAGGTGAGGCGTGTGTCGCAGTGAACAACGCCGTCCACTGGATCAACCCCAAGGCCAAAGTGAACCCCGGTCATTCGTCCAACATGGCGCTGTTCGGGCAGAAGGATGACTGAGGGCCAGAACCTCGCCGGCTCCAGACGATGCTCAGCGTGAACAGAAGCAGCATCACCCATACGAAGACGCTGTAACCCGCCAGGTAGTGATGGAGGTGGCTGCCGATCAGATCCCGGCCCAGCCCTATGACCACAATGCCTGCCCAGGCCAGACCCAGACTCCACCTTCCCCACTTCCCCATCCGGACACGATCGAGTCCAAAGAAGGCGTAGAAGACAAATAGCAGCGCGACTAGGTGCGCCTTCCAGGTAATTCCCGAGAGAAGATGGGCGGTCAGGAAAACACTGGAAATCTCGAGGGAGCCCACCGGATGTCTCGCAATTCTCAACCGCACGATGTGGGCAAGAAACGCCGCCAGCACCACCAGTGCGAGCACCCGATAGATCATGGGCGCGGCCGCAGCGAGGGATGGCAAGTAGGCATACTCGTAGGGCGGCACGTCTTCCGCGGCCGCCGGGACGACGGCACGGTAGACCATTGCGGCAAGGTTCTGGTTCCGGTAATTGGTAATCACGGCTCCTGCAGCGAACTGCTGAAGAAAACTTCCGTAATAGTCCGTCAGGTCCGCCGATCCTTGCGCGCGCCCTCGCTGAATGACCGGTACCGTCAGGCACAACACCCCGAACACGGTGATGGCTGCCAGACTGCGCCGGCTCCCGCGAATCACGGCCCAGGCAAGAAAGAAGAGTGGGGTGAGCTTGATGGTGGTGGCTGCTACGAGCCATCCTCCCGCGGCAAACTCCCGTTTCGTCACGAACGCCCGTATGCCGAGGAGGCAGAGGACGAAAGTCAACAGGTTCACCTGAACATGCACCAGGTTGTCCAGCATGAACCCGGCCGAGCAGAGAGCCGCCAGGATCAGCGGAAGGGGTCCTGGTCGTCCCGCCACCGGCAGGCGCCGGACGATGTCACGTGATAACCAGACGGCGACGAGGATGAGCCCGACGCTCGCGACATAGAAAAGCGAGGCGGCTGTTTTCAGGGGCAGGATGCCGAGTACCTGAAAAACTTGCGCTGCGAAGGGCGGGTAGAGGAAGTGGCGGGCGCCGGGGAGTGGCTGGTAGAGCGGCAATCCATGGGCAAAGTCGTATCCCGCCTGCCAAAACACATGGAAATCGGTGCCGACCCCCTGCCTCCCAGCTCGGCGCAGCGCCGCAGCCACAACGACCGTCACGAGGAGGAGAATGCCAAGGGCTCGACTCCAGTGCCATAGCCCTCGCCGACCGCTCACGCCGCTAGGCTCCGGCTTACCGTCTTCCCATCTCCACCACGACACTGTCGATGACTCCCAAAATGGCGCGGCTGGACTGGGCGTGGTGGTTTGCCTGTACCGAAAACGTCAGGAATCTCCCCCGGTCCAGCTCGATGTAACCGGAGAGGGCGTTCACCCGGGAGATGCTTCCCGTTTTTCCCCGCACCCTCCCGGCGAGAGGGGTGCCCACGAATCGGTTGCGGAGCGAGCCGGCGCCGCCCGCCTGGGGGAGCCCACCCACGAACGTGGCATAACGTGGGTGGCGACGGATGAAGCGGAGTATCTGGGTGAACGCCACCGGGCTCACCAGGTTAGCGCTGGACAGACCCGACCCGTCGCTCAAGGAGATCTGGGTCGAATCGACTCGGACGGAATCGATCAGAAACCGCCGCTCCACGTCCAGCCCCTCCGGCCAAGAACCGCCCCTGCCGAACTGCTTGCCGAGTTGCTTCAACAACATTTCCGCGAACCAGTTCTGGCTGGTGTTGAGGATGGGAAAGATCCAGTCTCGCAGCGGGCGGGAGAAGACTTCCGCCAGGGGCAGCGTGGCCCGCAGGCTGGCGTAGAGGGTGGAGTCGGTGGTTGACCGGGTGGTGCCGGCAACCGAAATACCTGCGTCAGCCAGAGCCTGACGCAGGGCTCGTGCGGCGTACAAGTTCGGATCCGGCAGGGCGAACGAGTCGATGCGCCGCGGGTTGTCGAGGGCCACGGTGCCTTCCGCCCAGATCTGAAGCGTGCCGGGATGGCGAAAGAAACGATCGCCGATGTCCGATTCCCCGCCCGGTGGCACCGTCACCGTGCGGTTCTCGAAGGCGATGTCGCCCAGCTCGGGACTCATCGAGATCACTGCGGGTGCGCCCGGCGCCGGCCCCGGCTGCCAGGTAAAGTCGACGCTGTTGTCATGAAAGCCGAGGCCGGAGACCGGTGCCGCGTACCACCAGTTGAGATCGAACAGCTCCCAATTGGGGTGGATCAAGGTGGGCTCGAAGTAGCTGCCGTCGCCCACCACGTCACCGGCGATCAGCTGTACCCCCTTACTCCGAAGCGAATCGGCTAGCTGGCGCAGGCGGGCGAAGGGGTCGGCGTCGCACACGCCGGCGAGCGTCGAATCGGTTGCGTAGCAGCGTCGATCCATGGTCGGGTCGCCCCGGCCGTAGAGCACCAGGTCCCCCAGGAGGACACCGCCCACCACCGGTCCGCCATACACGCTGGTCTTCGCCCGCCAGTCGGGGGACAGAAGCGCCGAGGCAACGGCGCCGACAACCAGCTTGGTATTGCTGGCGGGAATGAAGAGGCGGTTCTCGTTGCGCCCGTAGAGCAGGCGGCCATTCTCGTCCGCCAGCGCCACACCCCAGAGTTGCCGGTTGAAGGGCGGCCGATCCAGGCGGGCCTCCAGGCGCTTGGCTAGAGACTGAGCGGGAAGGACGGGAAGGACGGGAACGACGGGAAGGATCAAGAGACACAACAGCGTGCGGAGGATGCTCACGCTCCACCGATCACCGGTCATTCCATCCTTCCCGCCCTTCCCGTCCTTCCCGTCAATCATACGCCACCCTCGGGTCCACCCGGGCATAGAGCAGATCGGTCAGCAGGTTCACCATCACGAAGACCAGGCTGAGGAAGAGAATGCTCCCCTGTACCGCTGGGAGGTCACGCTTGTCGATGGCCGTGAGCACATATCTGCCAATGCCGGGCCAGGAAAAAATGGTTTCGGTCAAAATGGACCCGGTCAGATAGCTGCCGAAGTCCAGTCCTAGCACCGTGACGACGGGCAGCAGGGCGTTCCGGAATCCGTGCGACAGTACCACCCGGCCCTCGTTCAATCCCTTGGCACGCGCCGTGCGAATGAAGTCGCTCTGCAGGACTTCCTGCATGGCAGCCCGCGTCATTCGGGACAAGAAGGCAACTGATCTCATGCCCAGGGTGATCGCGGGAAGGATCAGATACAGGGGGCCCGCCGACCCGGACGGCGGCAGCCAGCGCAGGTGCACGGCGAAGATCAGAATCAGGATCAAACCCACCCAATAGACCGGGAACGACACTCCCAGGTAAGCAGCGAACGTGGCGAAGCGGTCGGCCCAGCTGCCCGGCCGCCAGGCCCCGAAGATGCCGACACTGATGCCGACCATCGCGGCAAAGAGCATCGCCGCCCCGGCCAGACGGAGCGTCGCCGGAAAGCGCTCGAGCAGGTCCCGCAGAATCGGACGCCGGGTGATGTAACTGGTGCCCAGGTCGCCGCGGAGAACGCCGCCGACGTAGTGTCCGAACTGCCTGTGGAGCGGGTCATCGAGTCGCAGCTCGGCCCGGAGGCGGGCGAGCGTTTCCGCATCGGCCCGCTCTCCCACCATGGCCTGCACCGGGTCGCCCGGGGCGACGTAGAGCAGAAGAAAAGTGACCAGCAGCACGCCAAACAGGGTGGGGACCAGCAGGGCGAGCCGGTACAGTATGAAACGGCTCACCGGGTACGCTCTGCCTCCATCCAGCGCTGCCCGGTGAAGACCAACGGAACCCGCCAGCCTTTGACGTCTGGCCTGCTGGCCCACATGTCCACCGGAAACCAGAGAAAGATCCAGGGTGCCAGCTCGAAGACCCGGGCGTCGATCTGGCGGGACAGCCGGGCTTTTTCGGTCTCATCGGTGGTCGCCCGGGCGCGGAGGATCATCCCGTCCAGGGTGGGGTCGGAGAGGAAGGCGTAGTTGCCGCCCGGACCTTTGTTGCGAGAGTGAAAGAGGGGAAAGTTGAAGTTCTCGGGGTCGGGGTAGTCGGCCCACCAGTCGGTCAGGAAGAGGTCGGCTTCTCCATTTCGCACCGCCGCCCGAGCGCTGGAAGCATCCCGCTCTACGATCTCGGCCCGGATGCCGACCTCGGTCAGGTTCTGCTGAATAGACTGGGCCAACCGGGCCAGTTCCGCTCGCTGCGTCCGCCAGAGCTTGATCGAGAAGCCGTCGGGGTAGCCGGCCTCGGTCAGCAGCTGCCTGGCCTTGGCGGGATCATAGCCGTAAGGCGCCCGAGTTGAATCGTAGCCGAGGATGCCGGGCGGAAGAGAACCGGCAGCGAGCACACCCCGGTCCGACATCACCGTTCCGAGAAGGGTTCGTACGTCCACCGCGTGGTTCAGGGCACGCCGGACCCTGAGATCCTTGAGGGGGCCGCGAGTAGTGTTGATGGCAACATAGAGATCCTTGAGACCCGGACGCCGCTGCAGCTCATCGGCATGGCTTTGCTCCCAGCGGCGGGTCTCGCCCACCGGCACCTCGACCACGCTTAACTGTCCGGCCTCGTATTCGGCGGCCTGGGTCAGCGGCTCGGGGATGATTCGGATGCGCAGGGTGTCGGACTTCGGTGCGCCACCCCAGTAGCTTTCGTTTTTCGCCAACACGATCGCGTCATCGTGGGACCAGGAGACGAATTTCCATGGTCCACTTCCGATCGGGTGCTGATCGAAGTCGGTCGGGGCAGGGGTGGGGACGATGGCGGCTACCGGCATGGCCAGCAGCTTGGGAAAGATATTGAGCGGCTCCTCCAGGGTCAGGATCAGGGTGGAGTCGTCGCGCACGACGATTCCCGGGACCTCCCGGGCCGACCCTGCGGCGTACGCCCGGGCACCCTGGATGGGGTATAACGGCCAGTTTCGCCCGCCGGTGCTCCCCGGGGCCAGCGCGCGCAGTAGCGACGCGCGCACCTCCGCCGCCTTGATCGGGCGGCCGTCGTGAAATGACGCGTTCTGACGAAGGTGGAAGGTGTAGACCCGGCCTGCCCCATCCGTCTCCCAGCTGCGGGCAAGGCCGGGCTTCAACTGGGCGTCGGGGTCGAATTGCGTCAGGTTGTCGAACAGCTGCGAAACGACTTCACCGGTCGGCACGTCGGTGGACAGTGCCGGGTCCAGTGATCGGGGATCGTAGGTGAAATAGTAGTTGAGAGATCCCTCGCTGCGTTCGCCGCCACAAGCAGACAGGGCTAAAGCACCTGCAATCAGAAATCGGCGCATTGTTGTCAGTGGGACCGCGGGGCAGGGGATAGGGGCAGTAAAAAACTTATGGAGCACGCCGAACCGGGGCACCTGCCCCGCAGCCCTGCGGCCTCGCTGCCCAAGGACGTTGACACCACGACGTAAGGTGGTCAAACTACCGGGCTTACAGCGCGCCGTCAATCGGCTCTCGGTTCCCCGGTGAGCGTAAGATCCTCCTCCTGGAGTGTGGTATTTTACCTCACCCGCCGCAGACCCACCCGTCACCTGCGACCAGCAGAAGTTTGCTCCGGGCCGACGCATCCTGCTGCCAATGAACAGCGTAGTCCGGCTGGTCTGGCTCGTCGCGACTCTGGTCTCGACCGTCCCGCTC